>NZ_JBHYJD010000006.1:0-390026 GCF_042740555.1 Nonomuraea sp. NPDC059007
CGCCCGGGCCGCCGCCGCGCCCGCGCCCGCCGCGCGCGTGGAGGCAGGGGCTTTCTCAACCGCGGGTGACCCCCGGACCCGTCGGCCCGGGGCTTCACCGCTGTTCCAGGGCCGCCAGGATGTCCCGCACGGTCTCGTCCACGCTCAGGCCGCTGGAGTCGATCCAGTGGCCGATGCGCGGCGTCTGTGTCCGCAGCACCTGGTCGAGCTGGGCGACCGTCCAGTCGCCGTAGCCCGTCTTGGGCCGTTCGCGCTCGCGCCGCTCGACGGACTCCGCCGACGGCGCGAGCACCACGACGTGGAGCGGGCGGCTGCGGATCAGCTTGGTGACGGTCTCCAGATCGGGACCCAGCACGACGTCCTGCAGAACCGGTGTGAACCCCGCCTCGAAGTAGCGGTCGGCCACCTCGGCGGCGATCGCGTAGCGCAGGCGGAGCTGGCGCCGCGCCTCCTCGGACGGCTCCGCCGACATCTCGGCGCGGCCGTTGACCACCATCTTGCGGAAGACGTCGCCGCGCACGTGTACCGACCTCGGCAGCCGCTCGGCCAGCGCCTGGGCGACCGTGGATTTGCCGGAAGCGGAGATGCCGGTGATCAGGATGACCGCTCTCATGGGGTCAAGAGGGTACGCACCCGGTCGGCCCCCACGGCCAGCAGGAGGGTCGGCAGCCGCGGCCCGGTGTCCCGCCCGATCAGCAGGTGGTACAGCAGCGCGAAGAAGGCCCGCTGCGCCTGCTTCAGCTCGGGAGTCGGCTTGGCGTCAACCGGGAGACCGGCCACGAGCTTCGGCACGCCGTACACCAGCGTGGTGAGGCCCTCGACCGACCAGTGCTCGTCGAGGCCGTCGAGCAGCAGGCGCACCGACGCGGCGCTGTCGTCGTCGAGCGCGTCGAGGCGTTCGGCGTCGGCGGTGTCGCGGACGCGGGTGCGCTGCTCGGCGGGCACCTGCGTGTCCACCCAGCGCTGGGCGCGGTCGAGGCGCGGACGCACCTCGTCCAGGGCGGCGACGCCGTCGACGTCGGCCAGGATGCGCAGGGTCTGGCGCTCGTCGCCGGTGGTGATGTCGGCGATCGAGGCCAGCGTGCGGTAGGCGACCGGGTGGGGCGTGGCGGGCAGCGCCGCGACGGCGGTGGAGGTGGCGCGGGTGTGGGCGGCCTTCTCGGCGGGCAGCCCGCCGCCACCCGTGATCTTGCGGCCGAGCGCGTCCCACTCGTCGTAGAGGCGCTGGATCTCCTGGTCGAAGGCGATCTTGAAGGACTGCTCGGGCTTACGGCGGGCGTACAGCCAGCGCAGGACCGGGGCTTCCATGATCTCCAGGGCGTCGGCCGGGGTGGGCACGCCGCCCTTGGAACTGCTCATCTTGGCCATGCCGGTGATGCCGACGAAGGCGTACATGGGGCCGATGGGCTGCGCGCCGCCGAAGACCTCGCCGACGATCTGTTCGCCCACGATCCACGCCGAGCCGGGCGAGTGGTGGTCGACACCCGACGGCTCGAACACCACTCCCTCGTACGCCCAGCGCATCGGCCAGTCGACCTTCCACACCAGCTTGCCCCGGTCGTGCTCGGCCAGCCGTACACTCTCGCCGAATCCACACGCGCACGTGTAGGCCAGCTCGGTGCTCTCGTCGTCGTAGGCCGTGACGGTGGTGAGGTCGCGCTCGCAGAGCGCGCAGTAGGGCTTGTACGGCGAGTAGCGCTCGACGGCCTTGGTGCGGTACTGCTCCAGGATCGCGTCGATCTTGACCCGGTGCTCCATCGCGCGCAGGATCTGCTTGCGGTAGGCGCCGGCGGTGTAGCGCTCGGTCTGGCTGATGGCCTCGACCTCGATGCCGAGCTCGGCCAGTGCGGCGGTCAGCGGCGCCTTGAAGTGCTCGGCCCAGCTCGCGTGCTCGCTGCCGGGCGGCGCGGGCACGGAGGTCAGCGGCTTACCGACGTGCTCGGCCCAGGACGGGTCGACCCCGGCCGGTACGCGGCGGAACCGGTCGTAGTCATCCCAGGACAGCAGGTGCACGCAGGCCCGCCCGCGGCGCCGGATCTCGTCGGCGACCAGGTGCGGGGTCATGACCTCGCGCAGGTTGCCCAGGTGGATCGGACCGGACGGGCTCAGGCCCGAGGCGCAGACGATCGGTTTGCCCGGTGCGCGACGATCCGCCTCGGCGATGACATCGTCTGCGAACTTGGCGACCCAGTCTGCGATCATCGTCCCATTCTGGCAGCCGGGGGCCGCCACACGAGCGTGATCAGGAAGTACAGCAGGCCGCCGAGCACGAGCGCCACGACGACGCCCACGTTGGCGGCGCCGAACGTGCCGGCCCGCATCGACTCGCTCATGAGGAAGCCGACGACGTTGGCGATGTTCGGGTCGGCGGAGGTGATCAGGCCGAGCCCGGTGACGGATGCGGCCACGAGCGCGATCAGGCCGGGCCAGTTGAAGGCCGGGCCACCGGCGCGCAGCAGCCCCTCGTCGTACCGGCTGCCGCGGCGCCACATGTCGACCAGGAAGACCGCGACCCAGGCGGCCATGACCACCCCGATGATCGACAGGAACGCCTGGAAGGTGGCCAGGAAGTTGCCCGAGACGAACAGCAGGTAGTAGCCGCCGAGGATCATCAGCACGCCGTCGAACAGCACGGCCAGGTGCCGCTTCACCGGTACGCCCAGCGCCAGCATGGACAGCCCGGACGAGTAGATGTCCATGATCGCCCCGGCCAGGAACCCCCCGATCGCGGCCAGCAGGTACGGCAGCAGGAACCACGTCGGCAGCGCGGCGGCCAGCGCGCCCACGGGGTCGGCGGCGGCCGACTCGGCCAGCTTGGGGTCGCCGCCCGCCAGCAGCACGCCGAACACCAGCAGGACCATCGGCGGCAGCGCGCCGCCCAGCGTGGTCCAGAGCGTGATCGCCGAGCCTTTGGATCGGGAGGGCAGGTAGCGGGAGTAGTCGGCGCCGCAGTTGACCCAGCCGAGGCCCAGGAGGGTCATCGCGAAGATCACGCCGCCCGCCCAGGCTCCGGGGCCGCCGGTCGAGGGAAGGGAGACGCCCAGCTTGGGCAGCATGAGCGCCATGTAGACGACCGTCAGGACGATGAAGGCATAGGTCAGGTACCGCTGGACGGTCATGATCATGGCGTGGCCGTACACGCCGACGGCGATCGTGACCAGGGCGGCGACCACGAAGCAGATCGCCAGCGCGCTCGTCTGGCCGAGACCCGGCGCGAGCCGGGTCAGGATGGCGGCGCCGCCCTGCGCGGAGAGCGTGACCAGGACGGTCTCCCAGCCGACGTTCGAGACATAGGACAGCAGCGCGGGCAGCTTGTTGCCCTGGATGCCGAACGCGGCGCGGCCGAGCGTCATCGTCGGGACGCCGGAACGGGCTCCGCCGATGGCCACGAGGCCGACCAGCCCGAACGAGAGCAGGTAACCGAGGGCCCCGGCGGCGATCGCGGGCACCACGCCGAGCCCGAGCCCGACGATGTAGACGCCGAAGGCGATGCCGAACAGGGACAGGTTCGCGGCCGCCCAGGGCCAGACCAGGTCGAACGGCCTGCCGCGCCGCTCATCCTGCGGCACCGCGTTGATGCCGTTGCGCTCGACGGTCATCGTCATAGGCGGAGATTACAACCGCGTGTTCTGGTCGTGCAGGAGGAGCCAGGCGTCGCCGACACGGGTGAAGACGAGGCTGACGAGGTTGCGCGCGTGGTAGTCGCCCTCGTGGTAGTCGGCCTCGTAGACCGAGACCAGGGTGCCTTCGGTCTCCTTTTCCCAAATCCGGCACATTTTCTGCGTCCAGTCAAGCTCGGAAAACCACTCACGGTGGAACTCCAGGACGGCCTCGCGGCCTTCGAGCGTCTTGCCGTTCGGGAGGACCACGATCACGTCGTCGTGCAGGGTCTCCGCGTAGGCCTCCAGATCACGGCCGGCGATGGCGGCGAGGTGCGCTTCTATCGTTTTCTGGGCAGAAATCATGATCTAAGGTTATAGATCCTTTGCAGGTGCAAGGCAATGTCAAGCCGCCTGCAGGCACCTGGGGAGACCTTGCTCACATGAAGCTCTCCACCAGTGTCACCGTCGTGGTCCCGGCAATGAACGAAGCCGAGAACCTGCCCCACGTCTTCGCAACGCTGCCCTCCTGGATCGACGAGGTCATCCTGGTGGACGGCAACTCGACCGACGACACCGTCGCGGTCGCCCGCAGGCTCCGTCCCGACCTTCACGTCGTCACGCAGACCGGCCGGGGCAAGGGCAACGCCCTCATCGCCGGTTTCGCCGCCGCCAAGGGCGACATCATCGTCATGATCGACGCGGACGGCTCGACCGACGGCCGCGAGATCGGCCTGTTCGTCGAGGCCCTGATCGAGGGCGCCGACTTCGCCAAGGGCTCGCGCTACGCGCCCGGCGGCGGCTCCAGCGACATCAGTGTGCTGCGCTCGTTCGGCAACCGGGTCCTGACCGGCCTGACCAACCTGCTCTATGGAACGCGCTACACCGACCTCTGCTACGGCTACAACGCGTTCTGGGCCAGGCACCTCGACGCGATGGCGCTCGACTGCGACGGCTTCGAGATCGAGACGCTGATGAACGTACGGGCCGCCCAGGCCGGTCTGCTCATCCAGGAAGTGCCGAGCCACGAGCACTGCCGCATCCACGGCGAGAGCAACCTGCACGCCGTACGCGACGGCTGGCGCGTGCTGAAGACGATCCTGCGCGAGCGCAACCGGGGACTGGTCGCCGCTCCGGCGCCTAGTAGCCTCGGATCATGCGCTATATCGTGATCGGCGCCGGCGCCGTTGGCGGCACCATCGGGGCCAAGCTCTTCCAGGGCGGCCATGATGTGCTGCTGATCGCCCGCGGCGCCCACTACGAGTCCCTCCGCGCGAGCGGCATGAAACTGATCTCCCCGTCCGGCGCGGAGACGCTGGACATTCCGGTGGCCGACCGCCCCGTCCCCACCGGCGACGACGACGTGATCGTCCTGGCGACCAAGTCGCAGGACACCGTCGCCGCCCTGGACCCGTGGTCGCGCGACCTCCCGGTCGTCCTGGCCCAGAACGGCGTCTGCAACGAACCTGTCGCGCTGCGGAGGTTCGAGCGGGTCTATGGCATGTGCGTCTGGCTGCCCGCCCTGCACCTGGAGCCGGGCGTGGTCATCTCGTACGGCGCGCCGCACCCCGGCATGCTGCACGTCGGACGTTATCCACAAGGTGTGGACGACCTGGCGACCCGGATGACCGACGACCTCACCCGGAGTGGGTTCGTGGCGCGGGCCGTACCGGATGTGATGCGCTGGAAGCACGGCAAACTGCTCGGCAACCTCGGCAACGCGGCCGAGGCCCTGTGCGAGCCCGGCGGCTTCGGCGACATCCACCGGCAGGCCAGGACCGAGGCGATGGGCCTGCTCGACGCGGCCGGGATCGCCTTCACCACCCAGGACGACGAACGGCGCGTGCGCGGCCACCTCGTGGACCTCGCCCCGATAGACGGCGTCGCCAGAGGCGGCGGGTCGTCCTGGCAGAGCCTGGCCAGAGGCGCGGGCAGCATCGAGGCCGACTACCTCAACGGCGAGATCGTGCTGCTGGCGCGCGAACTCGGCCGGCCGGCTCCGGTGAACGAGGTGCTGCAGCGCGAGGCCAACCGGGCGGCCCGCGAGAAGCTGCCGCCCGGCTCGATGCCCGTGGCCAAACTTCAGGCGCTCATCGACGAGCGTTCCGCAGCCGTATCCCGCTGAACTCCAGCGTGCTGGCGGTGACCTCGTTCCAGAACGGCCAGAGGTTGTCCAGCACGCGTAGCTGGATCCCCGCCTCCTCGTGCAGGTCGATGAGGTCGGTGACCGGCTCGGGCGGGCCGAGCGGCCGCACGGGGACCTGGGCCACGACCGCGTGCGGCGGGTCGCCGATGGGCTCGAAGGGGTCGGCGGGCAGGCGGTAGGCGAACAACCGGACTTCCATGATCGCCTTGAGCCAGCCGTACTCGATGGCGTGCACGCGCTCGCCGCAGCCCGCGCCGATGATCCGCTCGGCGTCGCGCTCGGTCGTGCGCGGGCCCTTCCACGCCAGCGCCCTCGGGCAGGCGCGCGGGAACCAGTAGTCGGGACAGCGCTCCGGGCCGACGGCCCAGACGTATGACTCGCGCAGCACCGAGGTCTTCGCGACATGCGGCACGAACTGCTTGATCGTCGGGTCTTCCGAGAAGTGCAGCACCTGTCCTGGTCCGGGTCTCATGTCACCATCCTGATGGTCTGACCGGCCAAAAGCCGAGCGACACGGCAAGGGCCCCGCATATCGCGGCCCTGTCGGGGCAGAGCGACGGTCGAGGTGAGTTCAGATGATCGTTTTGGGTCTTGTCCTAGTCCTGATCGCCACCGGCGCGATCGTGGTCGCGTCGATGGAACCGAGCGCGACCGCCACCGACGCCTCCTTCACCGTCTTCGGCTACGGCTTCGCGCCGAACCATCTGGAGATGTTCGTCGCGGGCGCCGTCGTCGCGGCGGTCCTGCTGCTGGGCATCGCGATGGTCAACTCCGGTTCCCGCCGCGCGGCCAAGCGCCGCAGGGCGCTGCGGCACAACCGCTCCGAGGCCGTCCGGCTGGAGGAGGAGAAGCGGGAGCTCGAACGCAAGCTGGAGCGCGAGCGCCACTCCGAGGACCAGTTGGTCGCCGGGGCACCTGCCCAGCGGCGGCCGGAGGATGGTCCGGCTTAGCCCCATTTATCCGGGTGTTCGGTGTATCGTGCGAGGCGCTCTCATCGTGCACCCGGAGGTCGGATGCCCCCCCAGCGTGGCCGCCCCATTGCGCTCAAGCTCCTCGTCCTGCTCTTCGTCCCGCTCATCTCGCTGGTGGGCCTGTGGGCGTTCGCCGCGGGACTGACCGGTGGCGACGGACTGCGCCTCCTGGAGATCAACAAACTGGTCACCAACCTGTCCGACCCGGCCGAGCAGGTCATCGTCCAGCTTCAGCAGGAGCGGCACCTTTCCGTCGAGCACGTCTCGGGAAAGCGGCAGAGCGCCCAGGTGGCCAAACAGCGGGGGCTGACCGACCGGGCGCTGACCCGCTTCCACCGGCTCGCCGCCGAGCAGCGGGACATCTCCCCCGAGATGGACACCCAGCTGCGCGGCCTCAACACCGCTCTGGAACAACTGCCCGACATCCGGCGCATCACCTCCGGCGGCGCCCCGCGCGCCCTCGACGTGATCATCGGCTACAACCGGATCGTGGACGCCGTCTACCGTCTGCACGACGTCATGGTCCTGGTCCCCGACACCTCGCTCTACCGGCAGGCGCACGCCGTCACCATGCTCGGCGAGGCCAAGGAACTGCTCGCCCGCGAACGGGCCGTCGTCGTGGTCGTGCTGGCCGCCGGCAAGGTCGGCAAGGCCGAGCGCGAGGCGTTCACCGGGATGGTGGCGACCCGGCGGCTGCTCTACACCCAGGCGCTGGCCCAGCTCGATCCCGGGCTGCGGCTGCCGTACGAGAGCCTGACCCAGGGGCCCGCCTACCGCGAGTTCCTCGAACTCGAAGACCTCCTGCGCGGCCCGGCCACCGTCAACGGCCTGCCCGCGGGCGCGGCCACCTGGCCCACCGACGCCGACAACCTGTGGGCCGCGGTCGAGCGCAACCAGACCTTCGCCGTCCAGGGCATCGTGGCCCGGGTCAACCCGGCCGCCAACGCCATCCTGATCAAGATCGGCATCGCGGGCGGCGTCGGGCTGCTCGCCGTCATCGCCTCCATCGCGCTGTCCCTGCGCTTCCGCCGCCGCCTCGTGCGCGAGCTCGCCGCCCTCCGCGCCGCCGCCGCCGAGCTGGCAGAGGTACGGCTGCGCGGCCTCGTCCAGCGGTTGAAGGCCACCACGACCCAGGCCCCGGAGCCGGTCCAGGTCATCCCGCTGGAGGTCGCGGCCAACACCTCCGAGGTGCGCGACATCATGCAGGCGTTCAACAGTGTGCAGTCCACCGCGGTGGAGGCCGCCGTCGGCCAGGCCAGGCTCCGCCACGGCGTCAACCAGGTCTTCGTCAACCTCGCCCGGCGCAACCAGTCGCTGCTGCACCGCCAGCTCCTCCAGCTCGACAGCATGGAGCGGGGCGCCGAGGACCCCGAGGCGCTGGCCGACCTGTTCAAGCTCGACCACCTGACCACGCGCATGCGCAGGCACGCCGAGAGCCTCATCATCCTGTCGGGACAGGCGCCGGGACGCGGCTGGCGCAACCCGGTCCCGATCCTCGACGTGCTGCGCGCCGCCGTCGCCGAGGTGGAGGAGTACCAGCGGGTGGAGATCCTCCAGCCGCCCCCGCTCGCGCTGTCCGGCGCCGCCGTCACCGACGTCGCCCACCTCGTCGCCGAGCTGGTGGAGAACGCCACGCTGTTCTCGCCGCCGCAGACGCGCGTGGACCTGCGCAGCACGACCACGCCGCACGGGCTGACCATCGAGATCGAGGACCGCGGCCTCGGCCTGCAGCGCGCCGAGATCGACGAGCTCAACGCGCGGCTTGAGGAGACGCCCGAGTTCGACCTGGCGCAGAGCGACCGGCTCGGGCTGTTCGTGGTGGCGCGGCTGGCGGCCAGGCACGACATCAGGGTCCGGCTCGGACCCTCACCGTACGGTGGCCTGACCGCCCTCGTCGCGTTGCCCTCCGGGCTGCTGCACGAGCACGCGCCGCTGGTCAGCCGCTGAGGCCGCTGAGGCCGGTGACCTGGAGCAGGGCCGCGTCCTTGGCGCCCGCGGGCTCGGCCAGGCGGCGTACCTCCTCGCCGTTCCGGTCGAGGATGACGATCTTGCCGGCCGTCCTGACCACCATGCTGCCGTCGGGCCGGTAGAACGCGCCGGTCAGCTTGCCCTTCACCGGGATCGCCCGCTTCTTGCCCGTGGCCGTGTCCAGGAGCACCGGCGTGAACGCCGACGGCCACGTGCCGTCGCCCGGCGTCTCCGGGTCGGACGGGACCTGCACGACCGCCTTGCTCCCGTCAGGCGACAGGCTCTGCACGTGGGTGATCGACTTGACGCCCTTGACCCTGTCGTCCTTGCCGGTCTTCGTGTCGAGCAGGTAGAGGGCGTCGGCCTCGCCGGTGTACCCGGCCAGGTAGCGGCCGTCGGCCGACCAGGCCAGATGGCAGACGCCCTTGGTCGAGCCGAGCTTGCGCGCGCCGGTGCCGTCGGCCCTGACCGCCATGACCGTCTCGCCCTTGACGTAGGCGACCTGCTTGGAGTCTGCCGACCAGGTCGGCGTCAGGCAGGGCGTGCCGCCCTGGAGCTTCGTCGCGACCGTGGTGAGCGTGCGGCCCGCCTTCACGACCAGCTTGCCCTTGTCGGTGATCCAGGCCGCCTTCCGGCCGTCGGGCGCCGCCGCCATCTGCGGCATCGCGCCGGTGCCGGCCAGCGTGCGCCAGCCTTCGCCCTTCTCGTACGCCCGCACCTTGCCGCTCTTGTCGTAGGAGAAGTAGACCAGCTTCTCCTGTGCCGCCGTGGCCGCCTGAGCCGTCACCGGCACGACCAGCGCGGCGCTCAGCACGACACCCGCCAGGACCTTCATGGAATTCCCCCGCTCAATGGAACTGTCCCCTCCTTGATGTCACAGCTGGACGAAGGGTTCGGGGAAATGCGACGTGGCGAGCAGCGTGTGTCGCGCGCGCACCCGGGCGACCTGCTCCAGACGGGTCTTGGCCGCCAGGTCGGAATCGTCGTCGTAGACGTAGCGGATCGACGGGTCGGCCAGCTGCACCGGGTGGTGGAGGATGTCCCCGAACACGGTGACGCCTTCGGTCTCGACGATCTGGTGGCCGGCGGTGTGGCCGGGCGTGAGCCGTACCCACAGGCCGGGGGAGATCTCCGTGTCGCCGTCGACGACGTGCAGCCCGTCGCGGAGAGGATCGAGCACGGCGGTCCTGATCGTGTCGGAGACGGCCTCGACCTCGGCGCGCTGGACCACGTGGCGGGCGTTGGCGAAGACGGGCCTGCCGCCGGTCACCGAGCCGCCGCAGTGGTCGCTGTGCAGGTGCGTGATGACGACCGTGTCCACGTCCTCGGGCGCGGCGCCGGCCGCGGCCAGTTCGGCGAGCAGGCGGCCGGGCACCGGCGCCCAGGCCGCGGCGGGCGAGTCGGCCGCGCCGACGCCCGTGTCCACGAGCGTGAGCCGGCCGTCCCGCCCGCGCAGCAGGTAGCAGTGGAAGTGCAGGATCCACGGGCCCTCGTCGGCGTGAGCGCCGGGGAAGGTCTCCAGGAACGGCAGGCGGAGAGCCGGGCCCATGGGGCCGACGGCGTCGCACAGTGGTGTGATCTCGACGCCTGCCACGGTCGTCGATGGGTGGGGCATCCGCCCAGATTAGGGCTAAGCGGCCACCGAGTGCCTGGCGACGTAGTCGTTCTCCAGGTCCGCGGCGTAGACGGCGCGGCGGCACGTGGAGCAGCGGTACATGATCGGGCCCTCGTCGAGCTCGGTCTGACACCTCGGGCACTGGGTGCTGGTCATGATGGCGGTCCCCCTAGGACGTTCTCTCACATCTATGAAAGCCTCAGCGGATTGCAGCGGCCCTGCAGCCCGCTTGACACGTTCTACGCCGTTGTGCTTCACACCTGGGGGGCGAACAAGCGAAGACCCCCCGGGAATAGCACCGAAGGGCTAGACGTTCTGGGGATCGGAACGTGTGATACGTTTCGAGCAGCGTCGAGCTCATGGCTCCGCTGCACTCCCCTTTCGGTGGCCCCGCCCGTGTTGAGGTCCGGCCCACCGTCTATCAACACCTTAGCCGACCTGCGTCGGCATGCCCTCAAGGAGGGTCATCATGTCTGTCCAAACCATTCCCCGGCAGCGGTCACAAGCCCCCGCCCGGCAGGTCACCGGCCTGCTGGACATCCGCGGGAAGACCGCCCGCCTCGGCGATCTGCGCATCGCCGCCGACCGGGCTCAGCAGCTCGGGCTGCGCCACGGCGACCAGGTCGTCGCCGTCGCGTCCGGCGCCAAGCTGACCTCGGTCGAGAGCGTCAACGGCCGCGCCGACTGGCGCGAGCGGCCGCACTTCGCCGATCTCACCCCCATCTATCCCACGGAACGGCTCGCCATCGAGACCGACTCCCTGACCACCCGCGTCATCGACCTGTTCGCGCCCATCGGCAAGGGTCAGCGCGGGCTCATCGTGGCGCCGCCCAAGGCCGGCAAGACCATGGTCCTGCAGGCGCTGGCCGCGGCCGTCACCGCCAACCACCCCGAGGTCCACCTCATCGTGCTGCTCGTCGGCGAACGCCCGGAAGAGGTGACCGAGATGCGCACCACGATCGCCGGCGAGGTCTACTCCTCGACCTTCGACCACCCCGACCAGGAGCACACCGCGGTCGCCGAACTCGCCATCGAGCGCGCCAAGCGCCTGGTGGAGCAGGGCAAGGACGTGGTCGTGCTGCTCGACTCGCTGACGCGGCTCGGGCGGGCGTACAACAACCTCTCGCCGGGCACCGGGCGCGTACTGACCGGCGGGCTGGCCGCCGCCGCCCTCTACCCGCCCAAGCGCTTCTTCGGCGCCGCGCGCAACGTGCGCGACGGCGGCTCGCTCACCATCCTCGCCACCGCCCTGGTCGGCACCGGTTCCAGGCTGGACGACAGCCTGTACGAGGAGTTCAAGGGCACCGGCAACAGCGAGATCCACCTGACCAGGGACCTGGCCGAGAAGCGTCTGTTCCCCGCCGTCGACCTCGACGCCTCCGGCACGCGCCGCGAGGAGATCCTGCTCGACGGCCACGAGCGGCAGATCGTGTGGAAGCTGCGCCGCATGCTCACCTCGCTCGACCGGGGCAAGGGCACGGAACTGCTCATCGACAAGCTCCGCGAGACTCCCTCCAACGCGGCCTTCCTCCTCCAGGCCGCCGCCTCCTGAGGTCCACAATGGACGGATGCTCGCCGACGCCGTCCCGTACCTCGTCTGCCCCGTCTGCAGGGGCGCCTTCGAACTGCTGCCGGGCACGGTGCGGTGCGCCTCCGGTCACGCCTTCGACATCGCGCGCCAGGGGTATGTGAGCCTGCTGACCGGCTCGAAGCCGCCGGGCACCGCCGACACGCCCCAGATGGTCGCCTCCCGGGAGGCGTTCCTGGGCGTCGGCCACTACGCGCCGCTCGCCGCCGAACTGGCCTCGATCTGCTCCGGCGCCGCGGTCGTCGTGGACGCGGGGGCCGGGACCGGCTACTACCTCGCGCGAGCGCTGGACTCCTCCGCCGTCGGGATCGCCTTCGACATCTCCAAGCACGCGGTGAAGCGGGCCGCTCGGGCGCACGAACGGGCCGGGGCGTTCGTCGGTGACGTGTGGCAGCCGCTGCCGATCGCCGACGGCGTCGCCGACGTGGTGCTCGACGTCTTCGCGCCGCGCAACGGGCCGGAGTTCGCCCGCATCCTGCGTGCGGACGGCCGGCTGGTCGTGGTGACGCCGGCGAGCGGGCACCTGCGGCCGCTGGTCGAGGAGCTCGGGCTGCTGACGGTCGACGAGGACAAGCGTGAGCGGGTGGCGCGCGGTCTGCCGGACTTCACTCTGGCCGGACAGAGCCTGCTCGCCTACGATCTTGAGCTGGGCCCGGACGAGGTCGCGGAAGTCGTCCGCATGGGCCCGAGTGCCTGGCATCTGGAGGATGATGTTCTCCGGGCCAGGATTTCCCGGCTCTTCGCTGAGAAAAACCTGGGGAAAGTGTCAACCCAAGTGGCATTTGAACTGTCTATCTTCGTGACAGGACCACGATCAAGGCCCGTTCCTTGACGGACATATGCGACCCGTGTTACTGATGGGGTATTTAGTCCGAAATTCCCCCACATTCCTCAAGTATTTCCGCGACACAGGCGCAATACTGGACGCCAACCGCGCCCGGGAAGCGCGCGGTGCCAGAGGGAGGGGACGCGCCGGATGAAGGCGGAGGAACGCTGGCAGGCCAGGTTCCGGGCGCCGAGAATGACGTTGCCCACGTGGGCGCGCCAGGCCCCGAACCGCTCGATCTACAGGAGCAACGCCACCGGAACCTGGGAGCTCTACGCCTGGGACCGCACCGCCGGAGTCACCCGCCAGGTCACCGAGCAGCCCAAAGGCACCGCCCACGCCGCCATCGACCCCACCGGCCAGTGGATCTACTGGTTCGCCGACCCCGAGGGCGACGAGCTCGGCGGGTGGATGCGGCAGCCGTTCACCGGCGGGCCCGACGAGCCCGTCGACCCGTCCATCCGCGCGGGCCACCCCGGCGGCATCATGCTCTCGGCCACCGGCGCCGCCGCCATCAGCCTCGCCGGCGAGGGCTCCTTCCGCATCCACCTGGTCCAGCCCGGCGAGCCCACCACGCTCATCTACGAGCACACCGAGGCCGGCTGGGTCGCCGACATCTCCCTCGACGGCTCCCTCATCGCCATCAACCACGGCGAGTACGGCGACTTCCGCCGCCCCGCGCTACGCGTCGTGCGCCCCTGCGGCGACACCGTC
Organism: Nonomuraea sp. NPDC059007; assembly: GCF_042740555.1. Classification (NCBI taxonomy): domain Bacteria; kingdom Bacillati; phylum Actinomycetota; class Actinomycetes; order Streptosporangiales; family Streptosporangiaceae; genus Nonomuraea; species Nonomuraea sp. NPDC059007. Next base: position 13,428 of record NZ_JBHYJD010000006.1, read on the forward strand.
GCCGAGCTCTACGACGGCCCCGACAAGGGCGTGGTCGGCCTCAGGTTCGCCCCCATCATGGGCGACCGCCGCCTGCTCACGCTCCATGAGCGCCGCAGCCGCCACGAACCGCTGGTCTGGGACCCGGCCTCCGGCGAGCAGCGCGAGATCTGGCTCAAGGACCCGGGCGACCTCAACGCCGAGTGGTACGCCGACGGCCGCGCCCTGCTCATCACCCGCGAGGACCGCGCCCGCAGCTACCTCCACCGCTACGACCTGGGCGGCGGCGGCCTCACCCCGATCGAGACCCCGCACGGCGTGATCGACGAGGCGGCGCCGCGGCCCGGCGGCCACGTGGAGTACTCCTGGTCGAGCGGCTCGCGGCCGCCCGTGGTGCGCTCCAGCAACGGGCAGGTCGTGATGAACCCGGCCGGTCCGCCCGCCCCGCCCAGCGTCCCGGTCGAGGACATCGACGTCGAGGGCCCCGGCGGACGCATCCACGCGCTCATCTCCCGCCCGGAGAACGGCGCCGCGCCGTACCCGACCGTGTTCCTGCTGCACGGCGGCCCGACCGCGCAGGACCGCGACTCCTACTCGCCCGAGGTCGCCGCGTGGGTGGACTCGGGCTACGCGGTGGTGCGGGTCAACTTCCGCGGCTCCACCGGCTACGGCACCGCCTGGCGCGACGCCCTGCACGGCGACGTCGGGCACATCGAACTGGCCGACGTCGCGGCCGTGCGCGAGTGGGTGGTGGCGCGCGGCGTCGCCGACCCGGAGCGGCTGGTGCTCGCCGGCACCGCGTGGGGCGGCTTCCTGGCGCTGCTGGGCATGGGCGTCCAGCCCGACCACTGGCGGGCCGGCATCGCCGCGGTCCCGATCGCCTGCCACCAGACCTGCTACGAGGACGAGGCGGAGAGCCTGCGCGCCTACCAGCGCTCGCTGTTCGGCGGCTCCCCGGACGAGCAGCCGGAACGCTACGCGGCCAGCTCGCCCATCACCTATGTGGACCGGGTGAAGGGGCCCGTGCTGATTCTCGCCGGCGAGAACGACACACGTTGTCCATTGCGGCAGATCGAGAAGTACGTGGCGAAACTCGCCGAGCATGGGCGCGAGCACGAGATCTACACCTATGACGCGGTGCGGGGCTCACTCGTAGTGTCGGAGCGTATTGCGCAAATGGCACTCCAGTTGGATTTCGCCCGGAAACATACTCAGCATTAGGCCTGGGCATAAAAGAGAGTCAACGCGCACGCAGGACCAGGATGGCCAGGTCGTCGGCGCTGGGCTCCGGGGCGTAGTCCTCGGCCGCGCGGCGGATGCGCTCGGCCACCGCGCGTGCCGACAGCCCCACACACTCCGCCAGCAGCTTGGCCAGCCCGCCTCCGTCGTCGAGCAGCCGTCCGCCGCTGCGGCGCTCGGTCACCCCGTCCGTGACCGCCAGCAGGACGTCGCCGTGGTCGAGGTGGATCGTGTCGGCCTCGAACTGCACCTCGGAGAAGACGCCGAGCAGCGACTGCGGCGTGGTGACCGCCTCCACGACCCCGCTCGGCTTGAGGCGCAGCGCCTCGGGGTGGCCGGCCGACACCAGGCGTACCTCCAGGCCGCTCGGCATCGGCGTGATGTCGCCGTGGAGCAACGTGAGAAAGCGGGCCCGCTCCCCCTCCTCCAGGATCGCCTGGTTGAGCCGGCCCAGGACGGCGGCCACGCCGTAGCCCTCGCGGGCCAGCAGGCGCAGCGTGTGGCGGGCCAGGCCGGTGACGGCGGCGGCCTCGGGGCCGGTGCCGCAGACGTCGCCGATGGCGAAGCGCCAGGAGTCCTCGGCCGCGAACAGGTCGTAGAAGTCGCCGCCGACCTCGTTGGCCTCGCCGGCGGGCTCGTAGACGACGCCGTAGTCGAGGCCGGGCACCTCGGGCTCGTTCGGCGGCAGGAGGCTACGCTGCAAAGCCCGGTTGGCGGCGGCCTGCTGGGCGTACAGGCGGGCGTTGTCCATCGCGAGCGCGGCGCGGCGGGCGATGTCGTCGGCGAACTGCACGACCTCGTCGGGGAATCGGTCCGTACGGCCGAGGCACATCATGCCGAGCTGACGGCCACGCGCGGTGAGCGGAACGGCGAGGACCTGCGAGCCGTCGAGATGGACGGTGGACGTGGCGCGCGTGTCGGCCTCGTCGATGCCGATCCCGGCGAGTTCCTCGCGCAGCCCGTCGATCCGGGCCTCGTCGGCGTGCCACAGGTACGCCAGCCGCAGTGGCCCGACCGCGCCGTCGGTGGTGTAGACGCCGCACCAGCTCGACAGCCTGGGCACGACGATCTGGGCGATGATCGCGGGCACCATGTCGGGGTCGAGCGTGCCGGCGAGAAGGTCGCTGGCGTCGGCCAGGAAGCCCAGCCAGTGGGGGCCCCTGGAGGTGTCCTCCGACCATTCGGCCGCGACTCTCTCCGACGAACCCGGTAGCGTGAGCCTTGCCCAATGGACACGGGAATCGCCCGCGAAGGTGATCCCCCACTCCTCCACCTCGACCGAAGGACCCTTCGGGTCGGCCTGGGGAGCCGTGCGCTGCCGCAGCTCGACCTGCACCGCGTCGCCGAAATGTTTCCAGATCACCTCGAACGGCTCGTCCGCGACCTGAGCTGCAAGCTCACCGGCGATCTGCTCCGCGTCCGCCAGCACGGCGGCGACCGCCCAGGCGGTCATCACCTCTCGAGTGAACCTCCTGGCCGCGGGCACGGCTGACTCACCCGGCGCGAACGTCGCGGCGAGCAGCGCGTGGGGAGATGCAGTCATCCCACCGTGCCTACCACAATTACCGCTGACATGGGGTAAATCCAAGGACAGGACTACGAGCTACTCATCGTGACAGACTTGAATCACTCGCGGCGGCACCCCGGGAGTGAAGGAGGCCCCATGACCACGGCCAAGATCGCGCCGAATCCGGAGGAAAGGACCTACACCGAGGCGGACCTAGTACCGATCTTGGAGACCCTTTTCTCCTGGCGCGACGGCGACTTCCGGCGTCGTGTCCCGCATGCTCCCGCAGGGATACTCAGCGAGGTGCGGCTGCTGCTCAACGAGGTGGCCGACCGTCGCGAGCATCTGGCGAACGAGCTGGTACGCGTCCGCAAGGAAGTGGTCAAGGAGGGCCGGTTCGGGGAACGGCTGACGCCGGGTCCCGGCGTCGGAGCCTGGGCCGAGAGCGTCGAGTCCGTGAACATGCTGATCGACGCGCTGGTGAGCCCGGTCAGCGGCGCCGCCGACGTGATCGACGCCGTCGCCAAGGGTGACCTGTCACGGCGCATCGACCTCGACCGCTCGGCCAGAGGCGAGGTACGCAGGCTGGGCAAGGCCATCAACGGCATGGTCGACCAGCTTGCGCTGTTCAACTCCGAGGTGACCAGGGTGGCCCGCGAGGCGGGCACCGAGGGCCGGCTGGGCGGCAGCGCGAACCTGCGCGGCATGTCGGGAAGCTGGCGCGACCTCACCGAGGCCGTGAACACGATGTCCTCGCGCGTGGCCGCGCAGGTGCGCGACATCGCGGTCGTGACCACCGCGGTGGCCAAGGGCGACCTGAGCCGCAAGGTGACGGTCGACGCGGTCGGCGAGATGTTCGAGCTCAAGAACACCGTGAACACGATGGTCGACCAGCTCTCGGCGTTCGCCGAAGAGGTGACCCGAGTGGCCCGCGAGGTGGGCACCGAGGGCCAGCTGGGCGGCCAGGCGCAGGTGAGCGGCGTGTCCGGGGTCTGGAAGGACCTCACGGACAACGTGAACTTCATGGCCAACAACCTGACCTCCCAGGTCCGCAGCATCGCGACCGTGGCGACGGCGGTGGCGCAGGGCAACCTGTCCAAGAAGATCACCGTCGACGCCGAGGGCGAGATCCTGGAGCTCAAGGAGACCATGAACACCATGGTCGACCAGCTCTCGTCCTTCGCCGACGAGGTGACCAGAGTCGCCCGCGAGGTCGGCACCGAAGGCAAGCTGGGCGGCCGCGCCGAGGTGAAGGGCGTCTCCGGCGTCTGGAAGGACCTCACCGACAACGTCAACTCGATGGCCAACAACCTGACCTACCAGGTACGCAACATCGCCCAGGTCACCACCGCCGTGGCCAACGGCGACCTCACCCGCAAGATCGACGTGGACGCCCAGGGCGAGATCCTGGAGCTGAAGTCGACCATGAACACCATGGTCGACCAGCTCTCGTCCTTCGCCTCCGAGGTCACCCGGGTCGCCCGCGAGGTCGGCACCGAGGGCCAGCTGGGCGGCCAGGCCCAGGTACGCGGCGTGTCCGGGGTCTGGAAGGACCTCACCGAGAACGTGAACTTCATGGCCAACAACCTCACCTCCCAGGTGCGGCAGATCGCGGCCGTCTCCTCCGCGGTGGCCCAGGGCAACCTGTCCAAGAAGATCACCGTCGACGCGCAGGGCGAGATCCTCCAGCTCAAGGACACCCTCAACACGATGGTCGACCAGCTCTCGTCCTTCGCCGACGAGGTGACGCGAGTCGCCCGCGAGGTCGGCACACAGGGCCAGCTGGGCGGCCAGGCACGGGTGCAGGGCGTGTCCGGTGTGTGGAAGGACCTCACCGACAACGTCAACTTCATGGCCAACAACCTGACCTACCAGGTGCGTAACATCGCCGAGGTCACCACCGCCGTGGCCAACGGCGACCTCACCCGCAAGATCGACGTGGACGCCCAGGGCGAGATCCTCGCGCTCAAGACCACCATCAACCGGATGGTCGACCAGCTCTCGTCCTTCGCCTCCGAGGTCACCCGAGTCGCCCGCGAGGTGGGCTCGGAAGGCCGCCTCGGCGGCCAGGCCCGCGTCGAGGGCGTCGAAGGCACCTGGAAGCGGCTGACCGAGTCCGTGAACGAGCTGGCCGGCAACCTCACCACGCAGGTACGCGCCATCGCCACCGTGACCAGCGCCGTCGCCCAGGGCGACCTGACCCGCTCCATCGCCGTCGAGGCGCAGGGCGAGCTGGCCGAGCTCAAGGACAACGTCAACTACATGGTGGCCAACCTCCGCGAGACCACCCAGGCCAACCAGGAGCAGGACTGGCTCAAGTCCAACCTGGCCCGCATCTCCCGGCTCATGCAGGGCCACCGCGACCTGTTCGAGGTGGCCAAGCTGATCATGAGCGAGCTGACGCCGCTCGTCTCCGCCCGCTACGGCGCCTTCTACGGCCGCGCCCCCGAGGGCGAGCACGACCTCGTCCTCATCGGCGGCTACGGCGTCCGCCCCGACCGCGGCCCGAGGCAGATGTTCGCCATCGGCGAGGGCATGGTCGGCCAGGCGGCGGCCGAGGGCAGGCACATCATCCTCGACAACGTGCCGGCCGCCTTCATCACCATCGACAGCGGCCTGAGCTCCTCCACGCCGGCGCAGATCGTGGTGCTGCCGATCCTGTTCGAGAGCCGGGTGCTGGGCGTGCTGGAGCTGGCCTCCTTCACGCCGTTCGGCGAGGTCCACCTCGACTTCCTCACCCAGCTCGTCGAGACCATCGGCGTCACGATGAACACCATCATCGCCAACTCCCGCACCGAGGACCTGCTCACCGACTCCCAGCGCCTCACCCGTGAGCTGCAGGAACGCTCGGACGAGCTGCAGCGCCAGCAGGAGGAGCTGCGCCGTTCCAACTCCGAGCTGGAGGACAAGGCGGGCCTGCTGGCCAAGCAGAACCGCGCGATCGAGATCCAGAACTTCCAGATCGAGCAGGCCAGGCGGACGCTGGAGGAGCGGGCCGAGCAGCTCGCGGTCTCCAACCGCTACCGGTCGGAGTTCCTGGCCAACATGTCGCACGAGCTGCGTACCCCGCTCAACAGCCTGCTCGTGCTGGCCAAGCTGCTCACCGAGAACGCCGAGGGCAACCTGACCTCGCAGCAGGTGGAGTTCGCCCGCACGATCCACGGCGCCGGCTCGGCCCTGCTGCAGCTGATCAACGACATGCTCGACCTGTCCAAGGTGGAGGCGGGCCGGATGGACATCCACCCGGCCACGCTCTCGACGCCGAAGCTGGTCGACTACGTCGACGCGGCGTTCGCGCCGCTGGCCCAGGACAAGGGCCTGGCCTTCAGCGTCGAGGTCGACGAGGGCGTACCGCTGGAGCTGCACACCGACGAGCAGCGGCTGCAGCAGGTGCTGCGCAACCTGCTGTCCAACGCGGTGAAGTTCACGCCGAAGGGCGAGGTCAAGATGCGCGTGGTCCGCGCGCCGTCCGGCATCGAGTACGACGACGCGATCCTGCGCGAGGCCGACGACCTGCTCGCCTTCGAGGTGGTCGACACCGGCATCGGCATCGCGCCGGACAAGCGGGAGGTCATCTTCGAGGCGTTCCGCCAGGCCGACGGCACCACCAGCCGCAAGTACGGCGGCACCGGCCTCGGGCTGTCGATCTGTCGTGAGATCGCCCGCCTGCTCGGCGGCGAGATCCACGTCGACAGCGAACTCGGCAAGGGCAGCACGTTCACCCTCTACCTGCCCGCCTCCTACAACGGCCCGCTCCCGGCCGGCGACGGCGGCACGGCCCGGCGCCAGGTGCTGGCGATGCCGGTGGAGGAGCCCACGGTGACGATGCCGGAACCCCCGCTGCCCATGGACCTCCAGCTGCCCGAGCTGTCGGAGCAGGTCGAGACCAGCAAGTGGAAGGGCGACGACCCGCTGTCCGGCGCCAAGATCCTCATCGTGGACGACGACATCCGCAACGTCTTCGCCCTCACCAGCGTCCTCGAACGCCACGGCTCCACCGTCGTCTACGCCGAGAACGGCCGCGAGGGCATCGAGCAGCTGGAGCGCAACGAGGATGTGGCTCTCGTCCTGATGGACATCATGATGCCCGAGATGGACGGTTGGGCCACGACCTCGGCGATCCGCCGCATGCCACAGTTCGCAGACCTGCCGATCATCGCGTTGACCGCTAAGGTCATGCGGGGCGATCGTGAGAAGAGCATCGCCTCAGGTGCCTCTGACTACGTGCCCAAGCCAGTCGACGTGGACCGCCTGCTCGAACGGCTGCGCGGTTGGCTCAGCCGTGGGCGGGTGAGCACGACCGACTCAGCAGAAGGATCGTGATCGAGTGCCGGAACGAGCGAAGATCCTCCTGGTCGACGACCGGGAGGAGAACCTCATCGCCCTGGAGGCCATCCTCAGTTCCCTCGACCTGGTGCCCGTACGGGCCAAGTCGGGCGAGGATGCCCTCAAGGCGCTGCTCAACACCGAGTTCGCGCTCATCCTGCTGGACGTGCGGATGCCCGGCATGGACGGCTTCGAAACGGCCGCCCACATCAAGCGGCGCGAGCGTACCCGGAACATCCCGATCATCTTCCTGACCGTGGTCGACAGCGCCCCCGACTACGCCTTCCGCGGTTACGCGGCCGGCGCCGTCGACTACCTCACCAAGCCGTTCGACCCGTGGGTGCTGCGGGCGAAGGTGTCGGTGTTCGCCGAGCTCTACAACATGAACAAGCGCCTGGCCGAGCAGGCGTCGCTGCTGCGCGACCGCATGGCCGCCGAACTGCCGCCCGGCGCCTCCGTCCAGGGCTCGGTCCTGCCCGAACTCTCCCGCCGGCTGGCCGCGGTGGAGGACGAGCTGGCGAGGGTGCGCGAACTGGCCCGCAAGTCCCCGGACCCGGTTCTCACCGCCCCACTCACCGACCTCACCGAGCGCCTCGCCAACCTCCGCGCAGGCTTTGACGCGCTCTCGTAGATCTTCTCCGGAGTATTAGCCGCGCCTCTTGCGCGCCCGCTCGACGCGCTGTGGTTTGCGTCCCGGTTTGCGTCCCGGGCTTGCGGACCTCCGCCGGTTGGCCCTTCCCCCCGCCTCCAAGTTACGGCCGGCCCCCGCCCACGCCACCCGCCGACGTGGGCGGGCGCAGGTCGGGGGGATCGCTTCTCACGTCGGACGTGGTCCCCACCGTTACGGCGCTTCGCCGGCCCGTTCCCGCGGCCCCACCTCGGGCAGCGGCGCCCCTTGGCAGCACCACAGCGGTGGCCACCCCACGCCCAAGCCCTGAGGCACCACCCAGGGCAGAACCCCCGGAGGTCCGTCACCCGAGGCCAGAGTGCCCCGATGTGTGGTCAGGCGAGGGCTTGTAGGTGTTGCCGGAGGTAGTGGCTTTGGTGGTGTCCCGGGACCGACTGCCGAGGTGTGTTTGCCCGGTGGTGAGGGAGCGGCTGGGATCAAGGTGGGGGTAAAACGCGGGGAAATATCCGGTAGAGGTGGGGTTTGTGGTGGGTTGGGGTTTTTAGAGTCGGTAGTGATTCGATGCCGGAGAACGGAGAACTGCCGTGTTCGATCAGACCTTCCTCCGCGAGCTCGCCGCCATGAAGGACGAGGCGGGCGTGGTGTCGCTGTACACCACTGCCGACCCTCGCGAGGAGGCCTCCACCCGGCCCGCCCGCGGGATCCGGCTCAGGAATGAGCTGTCCGCGATTCGGGATCACGTCAACACCTGGCCGGATCGCGAACGCCGCGAGGCTGTGTTCCGCCGGCTCGAAGCGCTGGAGCCGGACATCCTCGAACTTCTCGATGCCACCGAATCCGGGATCGGACGGGCGTTGTTCGCCTCGGTCAGCGACCACGACGTCCGCACGATCAAGCTGCAGGTCCCGATCGAGGACTGCGCCGTGCTCGAATCCACCGCCTACGTCCGCCCGCTGCTCACCGCCATGGCCACCAGCGCCCCCGCCGGTCTGGTGCTCGTCTCACGGGACGGCGTGCGCCTCATCGACCTCCGGTACGGCGTCGCCGAGGAGATCGAGCACAAGACCTACGAGATCGACACCGAGGACTGGCGCCCCATGCGCGGCCCGGGTCCGGGCGGAACCGCGCAGTCCAGCTCCACCCAGACCGACCGGTTCCAACGCCGCGTCGAGGACCACCTGCGCCGCAACCTCCACGGCAGCGCCCCGGAGATCGCCCGCCAGGCCAGGTCCCGCGGCTGGACGGACGTCCTGCTGATCGGCGACGTGGAGCTGACCGAGGTGCTGGCCGGGGCGGTACACCCCCTGGACGTCGTCCAGGTGGACACCATCGTCGACACCCTCCCGCCCGCGGAGGCGGCCAAGCACGTGGCCTCGGAACTGGCCGCCACCCGCGAACGCCGCGACGCCGCCCTGGCGGCAAGGGCAGTGGACGCCGCCAAGTCCGGCGGCCGAGGCTCCCTGGGCCTCAACCAAACCCTCGCCCTGCTCAACGAAGGCCGGGTAGACCACCTGCTGCTGGAGGAGTCGGCGAAGTGGTCGGGCTTCAAGGGCCTGGACGGCTACCTGTACGACCACGCACCGGCAGGCGTCCCCTCCGACCCCGAACCCGACCTGGGCGAACGCATGATCGAGGCCGCCCTGAACACCGGAGTGACCCTGACCATCCTCACCACCACCGGCGCCGAAGCCCTGGCCGACTACAACGGAGTAGCCGCCCTCCTCCGCTGGTAACACCCGACCGGCAAAGCAGGGACACCCAGTAGCCGGCGGGCCTTCCGTGGGTGGGGGCTCACGAAGGGCCGTTGCGGTGGGGCGTCTGTCCGACGTGAGAAGCGATCCCCCCGACCTGCGCCGGCCCGCGTCGGCGGGTGGCGTGGGCGGGGGCTGGCCGTAACGGAAAAGCAAGACCCGCACGGAAAAGCAGGACCCGCACGAAGAAGCAACGGCCCGCATGAAGAAGCAACGGCCCGCACAGAGAAGCAACGGCCACCAAGGAGAAGCAAAAGGCCCGCACGGTGCGTGCGGGCACCGGACGGGATGGACACGACCGGACGGATTTTTCAGCAGAAGTCAGTGGCGGGCGCGTTCCAGGGCGTCCCAGAAGCCGCGGCGGAGCGCGTGGCGGACTTCGTCGTGCAGGAGGAAGTCGATCGGGAGGGAGGAGCCCTGCAGCAGCCGGGCCTCCAGGTCGGACGGCATGCGGGGCTTGCGGGCCAGCACCGCCTCCAGCCACAACGCGGGCGCGTCCCTGGCCACCGACTCGCCGAAGTCGTGTCCCTCGCGGTGCGCGGCCTTCACCGCGTCGGCCAGCGTCGTGGCGCCCCCGGTCGCGGCCGGGGTCGGTGAGACCGGGGCCGGCTGCGGGCCCGTGTAGGGGCCGAGCTGGGACGGCTGCTGGTAGGACGACGGCGCCCCGTACTGGCCGGCGGACGGCGGCTGCGCCTGGATGGGGCCGGTGACGGGAGCCGCGGACGGCTGCGGCGGGGTCGGCTGCTGGGGCGGGGACGGGGGTTCGGGCTGGTAGGTGTAGGTGGGCAGCGACGGCGGGCGGTTGCCGGGCGAGGACGGCGCGGCCGGGCTGGGCTGGGGCGGCGCCGACGGCTGCGCAGGGATCGCGCTCTGGGCCGGAGGCAGCGACGGCGGCGGCGAGGGCGGCAGGGAGGCGTGCGCGGCCTGGCCGTTGCTGACCGGCTGGTGGCCGTTGGCGGCCTCGGCGGAGCCGGTGACCAGGTTGACGTACGGGCGCAGGTGGCCGCCGCCGATCTCGATGAGGTCGTCGCTCTCCTGGCGCAGCGTCCGGGAGACCGCCCAACTGCCGTCGGCGGTGATGTGCACGACGGTCACCCTGATGCCCAGGTCCTGGGCGTCGCAGACGACCTGGGCGAGGTCCTCGTCGCCGCTGACCACGACGGCGTCGCAGATCGCGCTGTTGCGGGCCAGCGTCATCAGGTCGCGGTGGACCTGCGCGTCGACGCCCTCACGGCGGCCCGGCCTGATGCGCGACAGCCGCAGCTTCAGGCCGGGGATGTCGGCGAGCGCGTCGTGCTCGGGCGTGCGGCGGCCCTCGACGGTCGCCTCGTACCAGTAGCAACGCAGCAACGGCAGACCCGTGCGCTCGCGTGACAGGTTCGTCATGAGCTGCAGCAGGCCGGGGTAATCCCAGGAAACCGCTTCGCGATGGCGAGTCCCATGAACGGCCATCGCGCCGTCTGCCAGCAGATAGCCAGCGTCCACGAACAGCGCGCAGCGATCCACGCGACACCGCCCCTTTCTAGGTGGCCCGACCTTCTGGCTCTGCACCGTCAGAGCCGGACTCGGCGGCCCTTTACCAGGGTAATGAAGCCAATGATCGTGCGAGGGTTAATCCCGACGATTCCGCCCTCGCCCGACGTTACGCCAGAGGATTTACGCGAACCGTACCAGTCTGTCCCGTTCACGGTCACGACCGTGCGCGGACACTAACCGCCGCGACACCGAACAACACCGCATCCCTTCTGGAGACGATGCTCAGCCGCGGCCGCTCCCCCAGCTCAGCACTGAAGGTATCCACATCGACACCGAACGTGAGCCCGTTCGCCCCGTTCGACGACCCGTCGAACGTGTTGCCCGCGTCCCGCCCGCCCGCCTCCGGCACCATCGCCGCGCCGCCGAGCGAGACCTTGTCGCCGGACAGGTCCGCGTCGCCCTCCCACGTGACGAGCTCCAGCCGCGCGGGGGCCGCCGCCGGGATCAGTCCGCCCAGCGGCACGTCGAGCCGTCCCGCCGCGTCCTTCTCCCCGCCGATCTGCGTGGCCGTGTCGAGCACGACCGCCTGACTGTACGGCTGCGCCGGATCGGTCGCGATCACCACCAGGCTCCACCCGGCATGCTGCGAGATCCCCGGCTTCATGGGTGCGTCCGCCGCCCACCACATCCCCTTCTTCTTGCTGCTGCTGACCAGCCCGGTCACGTCCGCGAACGCCTGGTAGGCGGGCCCCACCGGCAGCTCGCGCGCCATGACCTGGTTCGGCCTGATCTTCACGTACCCGTCCCGCCCGGCCGGCCGGAACTTGATCGGCCCCGCCGTCTTGGTGCTGGCCGACCAGTAGAGCCCGGCCCACACGATCTGCCCGCCGGCCGGCAGGTCGAGCCTGGCCGCGCTCGAGGCCTTGGTGCTCGCCACCTGGTCACGGTCGAGCGGCTGCATGGTCCACAGGTCGTTGTCGCGCCGCTGCCCCTGCCTGCGCAGCGCCTCCGGGCAGCCCTGGCGGCTGGGCGGGCAGGTGAGCAGCGCGTTGCCGACCGCTCTGACCACGACCTTGCCGTCGGTGGCGAAGCGCGCGGGCGCGCCGTCCTCGCGGACCCCGATCGGCGAGACCGCCTTGACCTGCACGCCGCCCGCCTTGATCCGGACCGCGGGCCCGGCGCCTTCCGGAGCCGAGGCGGCCACCCGTACGCGCAGGAAGACTGCCGTCGCCGACCCGCCCTTGAGCGGCCGCCGTACGCACTGGGCGCCGCTCCGGGCGACCTTGCACGACCAGCCGTCGACCGTGCCGACCGGTTTGACCGCGGTGACTGAGCTGCCCCTGCTGCCGCCGGTGGTGATGAGCGTGACCCCTTCCGGCAGGGCGACGGTGGCGGCGAGTTCGTCGCTGGGTCCCTTGCCGGCGTTGCGCAGGCGGATGCCGATGATGCCGGGCTGGGCGCGTACCAGGGAGCCGAGCGCGCCGATGGTCGCCGACAGCTTGGCCCTGCCGGGCTTGGAGGTGGTCGGCGTGGGCGTGGGGGTGGGTTCGGGCTCGGGTTTCCTGGCCGGTTTCTCGCTGGGCGGCTCGACGGCCGGGGACGGCTGGCTGGTGGGGCTCGGCGCTGCGGCCACCGGGGGCTTCTTGATCGGTTCCTCTCCCGAGACCAGGAGGAAGGCGGCGACGGCCACCGCGGCCGCCGCGGTTCCGGCGACGGCCGCCTGCTGGCTCTTGGGCGCGCGCCGGATCCAGCCGATCGCGTGGATGATGCCCGCGCCGGCGCCGCCCGCCGCCGCGCTCGCCTTGGCCAGCGCGGCCAGGTACCCGGCGAAGACCGGGCCGACGAAGAGCGGTCCGACGATGACGCGCAGCCCGCGGTTGACGTCGGTGAGCTCCAGCAGCACCGAGTTGCACTCGGCGCAGCCGCTGACGTGGTCGTCGACCGACTTGGAGTCGCGCCTGGCCAGGCCGCCCCTGACGTAGGCGCCCATCTTGCCGAGCACCGGACGGCAGGCCTGCTGTGGCGAGGCGGCCAGATGCATCTGCAGGTACGCCTGCCGCAGCCCCTCGCGGGCCCGGTAGGCCAGGGCGGCGACGCCGTTGGCCGACAGCCCGAGCAGCGGGCCGACCTCGGCGGCCTTGGAGTCCTCCACCTCGGTGTGCCACAGGACGGTACGCCAGCGATCGGGCAGCGACAGGAACGCGCGGGAGATCAGCGACTTCTCCAGCCCGGTGAGGGCGGGGTCGACGAAGGGCACCCCGGGGTCGAACAGCTCGATCTCGCCGGTGCTGACCTGGCGGCTCTCGACCCGGCCGCGGTCGTAGACCGTCCGGCGCACGACCGTCAGCAGGTACGGCCGGAACCCGGCGTCGGGACCGCCGCCGCGCCCCACCAAGTCGAGGATCTTGGTGAAGGACTCGGCGACCACGTCCTCGACGTCCGTTTCCCCCCGCACGAGCTGGCGGGCGAGGGCTCGGGCGGCGACGACGTGGCGTTCGTAGAGCACGCCATAGGCGGCGGCGTTGCCGCCTCGTACCGCTTCGAGTAGATCTGCATCGCTTTGCGGCGATTCGACACTCATAGTGACCTCACGATTACGCGGGGTTGCCCCGGCGAATCATTCCGCATTCCGCGTCATGACTAACCCGAAAGCGCGTCTTTGCCTTTGAAACCCTTTCGGAGGACAGATGGACGAGGACATTCCAGGATCACTGCGCTCGCGCTGGCGCAAGAGGAGCCTGGAGGCCGGCTGGTCCCTGCCCGAGGACTGGTGGACGCCGGCGGTCGAACACGCGATCAAGGCCGTGAACAGGGGCCACGACCTGATCCGCGCGTGCGCCGCGCTCGGGGGCGCACGGGCACGGGCGGGGGTGGGCATCGGCGAGGGCATGAACGACCTCGCCGCGCTCTTCACCGCGCTCGGGCTCGGCGAGCCGCCGTTCACCGCCGCGCGATCCTTCGCCGTTGGCTGGACCGAGGCGAGCTTCGCGCCGGTGAACGGGCTCTGCTGCGAGGACCCGTTCACCGGGCTGGCCACGATGACCTACCTGCGTACCCGGCTGGCCGAGGTCTACCGGGGCTCGCTCGCCGCGCAGCACCGGCTGGTGGTGGCCGAGCCGTACGAGCGGCCGGGGGACCTGGCGGGACGGCTGGCGGCGATGCTCGCGCTGGCGGGGGCGGCGCGGGAGGCCTTCGCCGGCGACGAGACGCTTGCGCAGCTCGCGCCCGCCCGGGTGGGCGCGCTGGCCAGGGCGGGACCGGCGCTGGTCCCGCGGCTGACCCCGCTGGAGGTGTTCAGGGTCTCGGTCAACCGGCTGCCCGACGGTTACGAGCAGGCTCTCACCCTGCTGCGAACCTTAAGCTTGGACCCATGACGGATCGCGAGAAGCTGCTTGCCGAGATCAAGAACAAGGCCGTGGTGCACGGCAAGGTCATCCTGTCGTCGGGACAGGAGGCCGACAGCTATCTCGACCTGCGCCGGATCACGCTCGACGGCGTCGCCGCGCCGCTGGTCGGCCAGGTGCTGCTGGAGCTGACCGCGGACCTCGGCTACGACGCCGTGGGCGGGCTGACGCTGGGCGCCGACCCGGTGGCCGCCGCGATGCTGCACGCCGCCGCGGCGCGCGGACGCACGCTGGACGCGTTCGTGGTGCGCAAGGCGCAGAAGGTGCACGGGCTGCAGCGCCGTATCGAGGGTCCCGACGTCAAGGGCCGGCGGGTGCTGGCCCTGGAGGACACCTCGACCACCGGCGGTTCGGTCATGACCGCGGTCGAGGCGCTGCGCGAGGAGGGCGCCGAGGTCGTGGCCGTGGTCACGATCGTCGAGCGCGGCGCGGCTCCCCGGCTGGCCGAGGAGGGCCTGGAGTACCGCTACGCCTACACGGCGGCGGAGTGCGGCATCTGAGTCACGGACCGCCGCGTACCGTGAACGCCTCGCGCTCGCCCGCCTTCCCGGGGGCGCGCGCCCTGCCGTTCTCCGCCACGCGTACGGTGCCCGCGTCGGAGAGCACGACCGACAGCTCGGGCTCGAAGTAGCTGACCTCTTCGCCCCTGCTCATGTCGCGGTACTGGAGCACGTCGCCGCCGGGCACCCGGACCGTGACGAGCGGGCAGGTCTCGGCCACGCACTCGATGCGCACCGTCGGCACCTGCGCGCTCGCGGTGGGCGTGGCCGTGCCACGGTCGGCGGAGACGGGCTCCGGGGTGTCGAGCGCGCCGAGCAGGGCCCGCGCGCCGACCACGACCAGCGCCACCACGAGCGCGACCGCGAGCACGGCGAGCGCGAGCCTCGCGAGGCCCATCGGGTCTGTCCTGTGGCGTCCCACACACCGGAGCGTACCCGTTGGTAACCTCGTCTTGCCCTTAGTGCTTCGTGTTGACCCTGTGGTGTTTGCCGTTGGGCGTTGGCAGCGCCTTTGCCGCCCGCCGGCCCTTCACGAACTCGACGATGATCGGGATCAGGGAGATGAAGACGATGAGGAACACGCCCGGCAGGATGTACTTGTCGATCTGCTTGGGGTCGACCTTGCTGCCCAGGAAGTAGCCGAGCAGGATCAGGCCCTCGGTCCAGACGAGGCCGCCGATGACGTTCCACATGAAGAAGCGCTTGGGGCTCATCTCCAGCACGCCGGCAACCGGGTTCATGAACGTGCGCACGATCGGCACGAACCGCGCCAGCACCACGGCCTTCGCCGGGCCGAACTTCTCGAAGAACTCCTCCGCCCTGAGGACGTGCTCCTTCTTGAAGAGCCGCGAGTTGGGTTTGTCGAACATCTTCCTGCCGAACTTCATCCCCAGGAAGTGGCCGAGCTGCGCGCCCGCGATCGCGCACAGCGGCGTCCCGATCAGCAGGACCGGCAGCGAGATCGGCTCGATGCCCATCCCCACGGCCACCGAGGCGGAGCTGAAGATCCCGGCGGCCACCAGCAGAGAGTCGCCCGGCAGGAAGAAGCCGAGCAGCAGGCCGGTCTCGGCGAAAATGATCGCCAGCACGCCGACCGTGGCGAACGCCCCGAGGATGGTCAGCCACCATGTCGGGTCGAGGAGATTGAGAAGCCAGTCCACGCAGTGGAGCTTACCGGGCGGTGTCACTACCACGGGGGTTGGCGAGCCGCGATACTGGGCACCGCGAAGCCGAACGTTCTAGGAGATGAATCATGCCCATCGCCACCCCAGAGGTCTACGCGCAGATGCTCGACCGGGCCAAAGCAGGCGGATTCGCCTACCCGGCGATCAATGTGACCTCTTCCCAGACGTTGAACGCCGCGTTGCGCGGCTTCGCCGAGGCCGAGAGCGACGGCATCGTCCAGGTGTCCACCGGCGGCGCCGAGTTCCTGTCCGGCGCCACCGTGAAGGACATGGTCATCGGCGCGAGCGCCCTGGCCGAGTACGCCCGCGTGGTCGCCGCCAAGTACCCGGTGACCGTGGCGTTGCACACCGACCACTGCCCGAAGGACAAGCTCGACGGCTTCATGCGACCGCTGGTCGACATCTCGCTGGAGCGCGTGTCCAAGGGACTGGACCCGCTGTTCCAGTCGCACATGTGGGACGGCTCCGCCGTACCGCTGGAGGAGAACCTGGAGATCGCCAAGGAACTCCTCGACAAGTGCCACCGCGCCAACATCATCATGGAGATGGAGATCGGCGTGGTCGGCGGCGAGGAGGACGGCGTCGTCGGCGAGATCAACGAGAAGCTCTACACCACGACCGACGACGCGCTGGCCACGGCCGAGGCGGTCGGCATCGGCGAGCAGGGCCGGTACATGCTGGCCGCGACCTTCGGCAACGTCCACGGCGTCTACAAGCCCGGCCACGTGAAGCTGCGCCCGCCGGTGCTGAAGGACATCCAGGACGCGGTCGGCGCCAAGTACGGCAAGGACAAGCCGTTCGACCTGGTCTTCCACGGCGGCTCCGGCTCGGCGCTGGAGGAGATCCACGAGGCGATCGCCTACGGCGTGGTGAAGATGAACATCGACACCGACACGCAGTACGCCTTCACCCGCCCCATCGCCGCGCACATGTTCACCAACTACGACGGCGTGCTCAAGGTCGACGGCGACGTCGGCAACAAGAAGGTCTACGACCCGCGCTCCTACGGCAAGTCGGCCGAGGCGGCCATGGCGGCCCGGGTGGCGCAGGCGTGCCAGGACCTGAAGTCCGCCGGCACGAAGATCGCCTAGTCACACGAGTGGCCCGGCGGGTATGACTGTTTGTATGGATAACCTTCTCGCCGGGCCGCCCCCGACCCTCCTGCCGGATCTGACCGAGGCCAGGCAGGCGCTCGAGGCCGGTGCCAAGGCCGCCGACGTGGCCGCCCGTTTCCCCGCCTACCCGGCGGCATGGGCGGCTCTCGCGGAGGAGTACTTCGCAAAGGGTCACGCGGTCACCTCATACGCCTTCGCCAGGACCGGCTACCATCGCGGTCTCGACCAGTTGCGCCGCAACGGCTGGAAGGGCCACGGCCCGATTCCCTGGGAGCACGTGCCCAACCAGGGTTTCCTGCGCTGCCTGTACTCGCTGGCGCGCGCGGCCCAGTCGATCGGCGAGAAGGACGAGGCCGAGCGGTGCATGCAGTTCCTCAAGGACAGCGACCCCGCCGCTTACGACGCGCTGGCCAAGTGAGCCTTGGGGACGAATAGCCCAATCGGGTAGTCTCTCTACGCAAGAGCCCCTGTCGCGCTTGCGCCAGGGGTTTCCGTGTCTATTGGCGTGCCCGCTCGCAGTCTCTGCGCCGCGGATCCATCGCCGTGTGCTGGGGAGATAGAACCATGCCGGCTGTCGTTGTCTTGGGCGCCCAGTGGGGCGATGAGGGCAAGGGAAAGGCCACTGACCTGCTCGGCGACGCCGTTGAGTATGTCGTCCGCTACCAGGGCGGCAACAACGCGGGCCACACGATCGTCATCGGCGACCAGAAGTACGCGCTCCACCTGGTGCCCACGGGCATCCTGTCGCCGAACGTGGTGCCGGTCATCGGCAACGGCGTGGTGATCGACCCGGGCGTCCTGCTCCAGGAGATCGACGCGCTCGCGGAGCGGGGCGTGTCCGCGGACCGCCTGCTGATCTCGGCGAACGCGCACCTGATCATGCCCCACCACAAGGCCCTGGACAAGGTGAGCGAGCGCTACCTGGGCAAGGCCAAGATCGGCACGACCGGCCGTGGCATCGGGCCCGCGTACGGGGACAAGATCTACCGGGTGGGCATCAGGGTCCAGGACCTGCTCGACCCGGGCATCCTGTCGGCGAAGATCGAGGTCGCGCTCAACGAGAAGAACCAGATCCTCACCAAGATCTACAACCGGCGCGGTCTCGACCACGCCCAGGTGTTGGAGGAGTACCTCGGTTACGCCGAGCGCCTCAAGCCGCACATCGCCGACACCTCGCTGGTGTTGTCGAAGGCGCTCGACGAGGGCAAGTTCGTGCTGCTGGAGGGCGGTCAGGGCACGCTGCTGGACATCGACCACGGCACCTACCCGTTCGTGACCTCCTCCTCGCCGACGAGCGGCGGCGCGTGCGCGGGCTCCGGCATCCCGCCGCAGCGCCTGACCAAGGTCATCGCCATCCTCAAGGCGTACACCACACGCGTGGGCTCCGGGCCGTTCCCGACCGAGCTCGAGGACGCGATGGGCGACTGGCTGCGCACCACCGGCGGCGAGTACGGCGTCACCACCGGCCGCAACCGCCGCACCGGCTGGTTCGACGCGGTCATCGCCCGCTACGCCACCCGCATCAACGGCGTCACCGACTTCTTCCTCACCAAGCTCGACGTGCTGTCGGGCCTGGAGCGCATCCCGGTCTGCGTCGCCTACGACGTGGACGGCGAGCGCCACGACGAGATCCCGATGACGCAGACCGACTTCCACCACGCCAAGCCGATCTACGAGGAGTTCCCCGGCTGGCAGGAGGACATCACGGGGGCCAAGACGTTCGACGACCTGCCGCCCAACGCGCAGGCGTACGTGCGCACGCTGGAGGAGATGAGCGGCGCGCCCATCTCCGCGATCGGCGTCGGCCCCGGCCGCGACCAGACGATCTCGCTGCGCTCGCTGGTGTGACCTCGCGAGGGGGCGCCACCCGCGCCCCCTTCACAACCGCGCTCCCCGCAACCCTTCACGGCTGCGCAACCCTTCACGACCGCGCTTCCGCGGGCTTGCTGACGTGGCCTTCCGTCAGCGCGATGGCGGCCCGTCAGCGCGTGGCGGCTTTCCTGATGCGGTCCACGTCGCCGCGCTCGGCCGGTGGGAGCGGAGCGCCGACCGAGGCGCGCAGCTCGGCCGCCTCGTCCAGCAGGTCAAGGGCCCGCGAAGGCTCTCCCTCCAGGACGGCCACTCCGGCCAGTCCCTCCAGCGCGAGCGCCACCGAGCGCGGGTCGCCGAGCGCGCGTGCGGCCCGCAGCCCCTCCTCGTGCAGTTCCCTCGCCGGTACGGCGGCGCCGCGCGACTCGGCGGCGAACCCCAGCTCGGCCAGGATCAGCGTCACCCCGTAGAAGGGCACGTCGTAGTCGGCCTCCAGGCGGCGGTTCCACTCCAGCGAGGCCTGGAACAGGCGCTCCGCCTCGTCCAGGTCACCGGAGCGCCGGGCCACCAGCCCCAGCCCCACCCGCGCGAACTCCTCCGCGAACCGGTTCGACTGCTCGGCCGCCAGCCGCATCCCCCGCTCGTGGAACTCCCGCGACCGCTCCAGCTCCCCCGTCAGCAGCGCGATCCGCCCCAGGCTGGACAGCCGATAGGACACGTCCGTCCACAACCGCAGATCCTCGGCGATCCGCAGACCCTCCCGGTGCAGGGCCGCGGCGCGCTCGTAGTCGCCGCCGATCTCGGCCAGGTAGCCGAGCTGGTCGTTGGCCTGAAGCCGGCCCCACTGGTCCCCCAGCTCGGTGAAGATCTCCAGGCTCTCCGCGCCGCTGCGCGCGGCCCGCGCGAACTCGCCCTGGAAGATCGCCTGCTTGGCCCGTCCCATCAGCGCCGCCGCCTCACCCCACCGGTCGCCCGTGGCGCGGAAGTCGGCCAGCACCCCGTCGATCAGCGGCCCGGCCTTGGCGACGTCGCCCAGGTGCAGGTGGGCGTGCGCGGTGAACCACCGCGACCGGGCGCCCTCCGCACCGCCCCCTTCCCGGTACGGCAGGCCGAGCAACATCGCGAACCCCGGCTCCCAGGCGGTCCCCCTGGTCAGGCGGTAGGCCTCGGTGTGCCGCCCGCGCAGGTACAGGTACCAGGCCAGCCGCTCGCCCGTGTCCACGGCGCGCAGGTTGGTCATCTCCTCGTCGAGCCTGGCCAGCCATTCCCGCTGGGCGTGGCCGTACAGGTGGGGGCGGGCGCGGTCGGCGAGGTCGGTGTAGTAGGCGTCGCGCCGGGCGAACAGCGGGTCGTCCGGTGCCAGGCGCTCCAGGCAGTAGGCGGCGATGCTCTCCAGCAGCCGGTAGCGCGGCGGCTCGGCGACGACCATCGACCGGTTGACGAGCTGGTCGACGAGGTCGGCGCCGATCCCGGCGGCCTCCAGCGTGCAGCCGCCCGGGTGGACGGCCAGGGCGGTGAGCGCCTCCTGCTGCGGTGGGGTGAGCTGCTCCCAGCTCCAGTCGATCACCGCGCGCAGGGTCCGCTGACGGGCCGGCAGGCCGCGGGTGGTCCCCGACAGCAGCCGGAAGCGGTCGTCGAGGTGTTCGGCCACCCCCCGCACGCCGAGCGCGCGCACGCGGGCCGCGGCCAGTTCGAGCGCCAGCGGCAGGCCGTCCAGACGGCGGCAGATCGCCTCGGCCCACGGCAGAGTGTCCGCGTCCGGCGTCACGCCCGCGCGGGCGGCGAACAGGCTCAGGGCGTCGGGCGTGGCCAGCGGGGACACCGGGTACACGGCCTCGCCGGGAATGGCCAGCGGCTCCTGGCTCGTGGCCAGCACCCGGAGGCCCGGAGCGGTACGCAGCAGCAGGTTCACCAGCTCGGCCACCGGCTCGACGAGGTGCTCGCAGTTGTCCAGGACCAGGAGGAGCTCGCGGCCGCTCAGGGCGTCGG
This sequence comes from Nonomuraea sp. NPDC059007, assembly GCF_042740555.1. Classification (NCBI taxonomy): domain Bacteria; kingdom Bacillati; phylum Actinomycetota; class Actinomycetes; order Streptosporangiales; family Streptosporangiaceae; genus Nonomuraea; species Nonomuraea sp. NPDC059007. The sequence continues at coordinate 34,335 of NZ_JBHYJD010000006.1, forward strand.
CCAGGCGCTCGGGCAGCGCGGCCCGGCCGGAGCGGGCCACCGCCTCGTCCCGCACGTCCAGAACGTCGGCCACCACCTCGGCGACGGCCGCCGGGTCCTCGGCGCTCAGCCCGGCGAGCTCCACCAGCCAGGCGTTCTCGCGGGATGCGGCGGCGGCCAGCGCGAGCCGCGTCTTCCCCACCCCGCCGGGCCCCGTCAACGTGACCAGCCGTGACCCACCGCCACCCCCAGAAGACCCCACACCTCCAAAGGACCCGGCACCCCCAGAGGCCCCGGCACGCCCAGAAGAGCCCGCGCCCCTGGAAGACCCGGTGCCTTCGGAAGACCCGGTGCCCTCGGACGGCCCGGACGGCCCGGACGGCCCGGACGGCGCAGACGGCCCGGACGGCGCAGACGGCCCGGCACCCACGTCGCCCAGGAGGGCCCGGATCTGGGTCACGGCTGTCTCGCGGCCGATCAAGGGGGTGAGGGGGGTGGGGAGGTTGGTGCGGGGGCGGGCGGCGGAGGTGGCGGGGGTGGGGGCGGGGGCCAGGGCCGGGTCCTGGCGGAGGATGGACTGGTAGAGCTCCACCAGCTCCGGCCCGGGGTCCACGCCCAGCTCGTCGGCCAGCCGCTCGCGCAGCGCCGTGTAGCCGGCCAGCGCCTCGGTCTGGCGCCCCGCCCGGTACAGGGCACGCAGGTGGACGGCACGCAGCCGCTCGCGCAGCGGATAATCGGCGACCGGCTCGGACAGCTCGTCGGCCAGCCGGGTGTGCTCGCCCAGCGCCAGCCGTACCTCGGCGTGCTCTTCCAGGGCCGTCAGGCGCTGCTCGTCGAGGCGGGCGGCGGCGGCGCGGGCGAACTCCTCGTCGCGGAAGTCGGCGTAGGCGGGACCGCGCCACAGGGACAGGGCGTCGGCCAGCAGGGCGGCGCGGGCGCGCGGGTCGTCCTCGGCGCGGGCGCGCGTGAGCAGGCGGGCGAAGGCGAGGGCGTCCACGTCCGGGGCGCGCAGGACGTAGCCGGCGGGCTCGTACTGGACGAGGTCGCGGCCCACGACGCGGCGTAGCTGGGAGACCTTGGTCTGCAGGGTGTTGGCGGGGTTGCCGGGCGGGTCCTCGCCCCACAGGTCGTCGGCCAGGCGGTCGGCGGGGACCGGGCGGCCCTCGTGGACCAGCAGGTCGGCCAGAAGCGCGCGCACCTTCAGCTCGGGCACGCGGACCGGTTCACCGTCGTCGGCCCACACCGAGAGCGGGCCAAGCACACCAAATCGCACCAGGTCACGCTACCCCCAGCGGACCCCCAGGCGACCCCCAGCCGTCCGTGCGGGACCCGGCGCACAGTGGACCCACAGCGACACGGGAGAGGAGGCGGAGATGCGGGTCGCGATCATCATCGGGAGCGTACGGCAGGGCCGGTTCGGGCCCACGGCGGCGAAATGGATCCAGGAGCGCGCCGGCCGGCGGTCCGGCCTGGAGGTCGACGTGATCGACCTGGCCGAGGCGTGGCTGCCCACGGTGCTGCCTGAGGAAGGGGGTCCGGAGCCGCCGGCCGTACGGGACCTGCGGCCTTGGCTCGTTCGTGCGGAGGCGTTCGTGATCGTCACGCCCGAGTACAACCACAGCTATCCCGCCTCGCTCAAGAACGCCATCGACTGGTACCGCGAGGAGTGGCGGGGCAAGCCCGTCGCGTTCGTGGCCTACGGCGGCGAGTCGGGCGGACGGCGGGCCGTCGAGCACCTGGAGCCGGTCTTCGCCTGCCTCGGCGCCGTCCGCGCCGGCGAGCCGGTGCTTTTCCGCGACCACGAGAACCCTGAAGACAGCGAAGCCGAGCGACTGCTCGACACCCTTGAGGAGAATGTCATGAACCGCGAGATCCGCCTGGCCGTCCGTCCCTCCGGAGAGCCGGAGCTGCGTGACTTCGAACTGGCCACGACCGACGTCCCGCAGATCGGCGCGGGCCAGGTCCTGGTGCGCAACACGTGGATGTCCGTGGACCCCTACATGCGGGGCCGCATGGACGACGTGGAGTCCTACATCCCGCCGTTCCAGATCGGGCAGCCGCTGGACGGCTCGGCCGTGGGCGAGGTGGTGGACTCACGCGCCCCGGAGATCCCGGTGGGCGCCACCGTGGTGCACTTCCTGGGCTGGCGTGAGTACGCCGTGGTCGACGCCGCGCAGGCGACGGTCGTGGACCCGTACCTGGCCCCCGAGGAGGCCTATCTGGGCGTGCTGGGCACCACGGGCCTGACCGCCTACGTCTCGCTCACCGAGGTCGCCCCGGTACGGCCCGGCGACACCGTCTTCATCTCCTCGGCCGCCGGGGCCGTGGGCAGCGTCGCCGGCCAGCTCGCCCGCAAGCTGGGCGCGGCCAGGGTGATCGGCTCGGCGGGCGGGCCGTTCAAGGCCAAGCGGCTGGTGACCGACTTCGGGTACGACGTCGGGATCGACTACCGGGCCGGCTCGGTGGCCGGGCAACTGGCGCAGGCCGCGCCGGACGGCATCGACGTCTACCTCGACAACGTCGGCGGCGACCACCTCGTGGCCGCGATCGACGCGCTCAAGGTCGGCGGCCGGATCGCGATGGTCGGCGCCATCAGCGGCTACAACGCGACCGAGCCGGTGCCGGGCCCGGCGAACCTGTTCAGCCTGGCGCACAAGAGCGCGACGCTGCGCGGCATGCTGGTCAGCCACTACCTCGACCGCTTCCCCGAGTGGATCGGCAAGGCTGCGGGCTGGCTGGCCGACGGCTCGCTGCGTACCGAGTCGACGGTGGCCGAGGGCATCGAGCGGGCTCCGCAGGCGTTCCTGGACGTGCTGGGCGGCGGGAACGTCGGCAAGATGCTGGTCAGGCTGTGACCACGGCGGCGGTGACCACGGTGTGAAGACGCCAGCCGAGTGTGGAGTAGAGGGCCCTGCCGTCGGCGGTGGCCAGCAGGACGCCCGTCGTGGCGCCCCGCTCGGCCCCCGCGGACGACAGGGCCTTCATCACGACACTGCCGAGCCCGCGGCGGCGGTGGCCGGCCGCGGTCTCCACCTGGTCGACGACGCCGGTGGCACCGGTGAGCGCGAGCTGGCCGCGGGCGGCGACCTCGCCGTCGCCGGTCAGCAGCCGGGCGGTGACGACCTGGCCGCGCTGGACGACGGCGAGCGTGTAGCCGCCGGGCGCGGCCACCTCGGTACGGCGCAGCCGCGCCGTCATCATGAACTCCGGCACCTGGACCGACCAGGCCGGGGTGAGCGAGGGCGCGACCTGTTCGGCGGGCGCGCACACCTTGAGCCACGTGCCGGGTGCGTCGAGTGTTCCCGCCAGGTGGCGCAGAACCGCTGGTGAGGCTTTCGGGAGGATGTGGCGTACGACGTGTCCCGGCAGGCCGACGTCGACGCGGAGACCCCAGAGCTCCTCGACCGGCTGCTTGGTGGCGCGTGAGACGGCCCAGCCCCGTGCCCAGGCCCGTACGATGTCTACGCTCATGACAGACCAGCTTAGGTTGATATATCCGCTTTTCTGGCTCGGAAGTTCCTGGTGCGAGCAATCTCACCGGCGCGGCGTGGCACCGCCTGCCCGGCACGGGCGGAGGGTATGGTCCCCGGTGTGCGCGTCGAGATTCATGGACACAGGGGAGCCAGGGGACTCTGGCCCGAGAACACCCTGCCGGGGCTGAGCCGCACGATGGAGCTCGGGGTCCATGCCCTGGAGCTGGACGTGGCGCTCACCTCCGACCGGCGGCTGGTGCTCACCCACGATCTCACCGTCTCCGCCGTGACCAGCGCCGACACCCGGCCGCTGACGGCCGGCGACCCCGACTTCCCGTACGTGGGCAAGCCCATCAACGGCCTGAACCTGGCCCAGCTGCGCATGCTCGACGTCGGCGTACGGCTGCCGCGCCACCCCGACGACCCCTTCGCCCTGACCCAGGTGGCCGTCCCCGACACCAGGATGCCCACGCTCGGCGCGGTCCTCGGCCTGGTCAACGCCTACGAGGCCGACGGCGTCCGGCTGCACGTCGAGCTGAAGTCCGACCCGACGCGCCCCGAGCTGACCCCCGACCCCGAGTTGTTCACGGACCTGGTCCTGGACGAGCTCGACCGGCACGGCCGCCTGGACAACGCGGCGATCCTGAGCTTCGACTGGCGCATCATCGCCCACGCCGCGAAGAAGGCGCGGGACACCAGGCGCTTCGCGCTGATCGAGCTCGACACGCTCCACTGGCACGGCTGCCTGGGCGACGACCTCCCCGCCGCGGCCTCAGCGGCCGGCGCGACGACGCTCTCGCCCGAGCACGTGATGGTGGACGAGGCGCTGATGGCCCAGTGCGCCGGCGCCGGGCTCGACGTGGCGGTCTGGACCGTCAACGACCCCGCCCTGGCCGCGCGCATGCTCGACCTGGGGGTGGCCGGCGTGGTGACCGACTACCCCGACAGGATGCGTACGTTGTGGGCCGAGCGTGGCCTGGACCTGCCGGAGCCGGTCAGCCCGCTCAAGCCCGTCGCCGTCTGACCGGCTCCTCACCGGCCGATGGCCAGGTAGACCGCGCGTACCGCCAGGGCCCGCTCGATCTTGTCGATGATCGGCGCGAAGAACTGCCGGCGATGATCGCTGTCGCTCATCGAGGTGACGACGAAGTACATGCTGCCGAACCCGGCGAACAGCGTCGCGATACGCAGCAGCGCCACCGGCAGCAGGGGGAACAGGGGCGAGGGGACGGGCCGCGAGCCGATCCACTGCTCGGCCGTCTCCGGAGTGACCATGAGCAGGCCGAGAATGAGAAAGAAGCCGAACAGCACCGCACCCAGCACCGCCGCCTGCACGAGCTGGCGGACGGCGAGCATCAGCAGCACGTTGCGTTCCTGACGGCCGCTGAGCGGCACTGCGCGCAGCGGCCCGTCGTGCGTCAGCTCCTCGAACGGCGCCCCGGCCAGCGGCGTGTTCCGGCAGGCCGACGCCAGCCTGGACGCGCTGAAGTCCTGCTCGACCCGGCCGATCTCCTCCCGCAGCCGTGAGGCCGAGGCGAGCACCGCGACCGAGGCGAACAGGACGACGACCAGGGCGAGGCGCCACCACTCCAGGCGGTTGACGGCCTGCCACAGCTCACCGGTGAAGAACAGGAACAACGTGACGAACAACAGCGCGGGCAGCGCCCGCCCCAGCAGGTGAACGCTGTTGCCCAGGTCGGAGAGGGTACGCCGGACCGCCCTGCCCAGCAGCGCGCCGAAGCCGTACGTCGTGCCCAGCACGGTCGCGGCGAAGGCGGCGGCGAAGAAGAGCACGAAACCGAGCACACCGAGCCAACGCCCGACCGGCGGGGTGACGTCGCCGTCCACGACCACCTGGAGCAGCGGCACGGCCACGGGCATGAGCGCGTAGACGACCAGGACCACGACGGTGATCCTGGGCGAGAAGCGCGCCGGCCTCCGGGCCGAGACCACCCCGGCCAGGCGTACGGCCGCCGCCACGACGACCACCCAGCCGAGCAGCAGCCACAGCCCCGACCCCATGGTCTTGAGCGGCACCAGCCACAACAACGAGACCAGGGCGACGAACGCCAGCGGCGGCACCATCCTGGGCAGCACGTCACGCCGGAAGGCGTAGCCCTCGATCATCGTGGGAACACCGTGGCGGACGAACCAGCGCTCGGTCTGGACTCGCTGCACTGACACCGGCAACAGGTTAGCTCTACAACCAGCCGTTACGCCGGAAGCCGCGGTAGAGGAACGTGCAGACGGTGACCATGAGCGCCACGATCGCCGGATAGCCCCAGATCTGGTCCGAGCCCGGCAGGAAGTCGAAGTTCATGCCGTAGATCCCGGCGATCATCGTGGGCACGGTCAGTATGGCGACCCATGAGGAGATCTTGCGCATGTCCTCGTTGGCGAGGGTGTTCGAGCGGGCCAGGGCGGCCTGGAGGATCGAGTTGGCGAGCTCGTTGGAGGACTCCACCTGCTCGCACACGCGGGCGAGGTGGTCGCTGACGTCGCGGAAGTACTCGCGCATCTCCGAGGGGATCACCCGCCGCTGGGGCAGCGCCGCCATGGGCGACTGCAGCGGGGTGACCGCCCGCTTCATCTCCAGCATCTCCCGCTTGAGCTGGTAGATCCGGTTGATGTCGCGGGAGCTGACGTCGGCGAAGACCGTGGCCTCGACCTCCTCCAGCTCCAGCTGCATCAGGTCGGCCACCTGCAGGTAGCGGTCCACGACGTAGTCGGAGATGGCGTGCACCACACCGGCCGGGCCGCGGTCCAGGAGGTCGGGGCGGCTCTCCAGCTTGTCGCGTACCTCGGTCAGCGGGCAGTGCTCGCCGTGGCGCACGGTGACCACGAAGTCGGCGCCGAGGAAGACCATGATCTCGCCGGTGGCGATGATCTCGCTGGTCGCGGTCAGCTCGTCGTGGTCGAGGTAGGCGATGGTCTTGAGCACCAGGAACAGCGAGTCGCCGTAGCGCTCGACCTTGGGCCGCTGGTGCGCCTTGACGGCGTCCTCGACGGCCAGGGGGTGCAGGCCGAAGACCTCGGCCAGCCACTCCACCTCGGGAGCCTCCGGCTCGTGCAGGCCCACCCAGACGAACGCCCTGGACCCGGTCTTGTTGTGCTCGCGCACCAGCTCAAGGGACTCGACGATGCCCGGGGCGACGACTTTCTCGCCGCCTATGTAGGCGCCGTACTCGACGATGGAGTCGACCGGTGGCACACAGGCCTCACGCACGGGCTTGGTGAGCTGGCGCGCTACGTGGGGCTTCTTGACGGGGTGGCGGTTGATACGACGGAAAAGGGTGGACGAGCGCATGGCAGTCCCTTTCCGCCCGACCTGGGCCTGCCCACGCGTAGTGAAGAGTCACCTCAATCAAGGAAATGGCGTGGTGGCACGATCAGGCTGCCGGATTGGAGTGGTCGGGGGTATGCACGGCGTACGTGGACGAGCACGTACTGCTGGGATCACCAGGATTCATCCCGGACCACCTCCAATCACAAGAGACGCCGCAAAGCCGCCCTAACTTACCACAGGGGGGTCAACTCAGCTGACGATACTCGCCAACGACCCAGGGGAACCGGCAGAACTCCACAAAACTTCCCCATGCCGCCGCCTAAGTCTGCCCTCGGCGGTCAGGACGGCGCGGGCCTGGGACAATGGGGTTCGTGCGCGTTCTAGTCATCGGCTCCGGCGGGCGTGAGCACGCCCTGTGCCGTTCACTCAGCCTCGATCCCCAGGTCAGCGACCTTCACTGTGCCCCCGGCAACGCGGGCGTCCAGCAGGTCGCCACCACCCATCCCGTCGCCGCGACCGATCCGGCGGCGGTCACCGCGCTGGCGGTCCGCCTCGGCGCCGACCTCGTCGTGATCGGGCCGGAGGCGCCGCTGGTCGCGGGCGTCGGCGACGCCGTCAGGGCGGCCGGCATCCCCGTCTTCGGGCCTTCGGGCGAGGCGGCGATGATCGAGGGGTCGAAGGCGTTCGCCAAGGAGATCATGGCCGCGGCCGGGGTGCCCACCGCCCGCTCGCGCACCTGCGCCACGCCGGAGGAGGCCGCCGCCGCGCTGGCCGAGTTCGGCGCGCCGTACGTGGTCAAGGACGACGGGCTGGCCGCGGGCAAGGGCGTGGTGGTGACCGGCTCGCTGGAGGCGGCTCTGGAGCACGCCGCCTCGTGCGAGCGGGTGGTGATCGAGGAGTTCCTCGACGGGCCGGAGGTCTCGCTGTTCGCGCTGTGCGACGGGCGCGACGCGGTGGCGTTGCGGCCGGCCCAGGACTTCAAGCGCGCCTACGACGGCGACGAAGGGCCCAACACCGGCGGCATGGGCGCCTACACGCCGCTGCCCTGGGCGCCCGACGACCTCACCGAGCAGGTCATGCGGGAGGTCGTGCACCCGACGATCGCGGAGCTGGGGCGGCGCGGCCTGCCGTACCGGGGAGTGCTGTTCGTGGGTCTGGCCCTGACGGCCAAGGGGCCGAAGGTCATCGAGTTCAACGCGCGCTTCGGCGACCCGGAGACCCAGGTGATCCTCGACCGGCTGGCCACGCCGCTGGGCGGGTTGCTGCTCGGCTGCGCCACCGGCGCGCTCGGCGCGGCCGGTGAGCTCGCCTGGCGCGAGGGCGCGGCGGTGACCGTGGTCGTCGCGGCCGAGAACTACCCCGCCGATCCGGTCAAGGGCGACGTGATCACCGGGCTGGAGCCGACCGCGGACGCCTACGTGATCCACGCCGGCACCGAGCTCGTCGACGGCCAGGTGGTCTCCGCGGGCGGCCGGGTGCTCAGCGTCGTCGGCACCGGCCCCGACCAGGCGAGCGCCAGAGCCAACGCCTACGACCTGGTCGCGCGGGTGAACCTGCGCGGCTCGCACTACAGGACGGACATCGCCCGATGAAGCACGTGCACTCCGGCAAGGTACGCGACCTCTACGTCACCGACGAAGGCCTGCTGATGATGGTCGCCTCCGATCGCGTCTCCGCCTATGACCACATACTCGAACCCGAGATCCCGGACAAGGGCGCGATCCTGACCCAGCTGTCGCTGTGGTGGTTCGAGCAGCTCAAGGACGTCGTGCCCAACCACCTGGTGACCCACGGCCCGGACGCGCGCAGCGTGGTGTGCAGGCCGCTGGAGATGGTGCCGGTCGAGTGCGTGGCGCGCGGCTACCTGACGGGCTCGGGCCTGCTCGACTATCAGCGCACGGGCGAGGTCTCCGGCGTACGGCTGCCGCCCGGCCTGGAGGACGGCTCCGAGCTCCCCGAGCCCATCTTCACCCCCACCACGAAGGCGCCGGTCGGCGAGCACGACGAGCCGATGACCTTCGAGCAGGTCGTGGAGAAGGTCGGCGAGGAGACCGCGCGCGAGTTGCGCCGGATCACGCTGGACGTCTACACCCGCGGCGCCGAGATCGCCCGCGAGCGCGGCATCATCGTGGCCGACACCAAGATCGAGCTGGGCCGCGACCACGACGGTGTTCTCACGCTCGCCGACGAGGTCCTGACACCCGATTCCTCGCGATTTTGGCCGGCCTCTGAATGGAAGCCCGGTGGTCCTCAACCGTCCTTTGACAAGCAGTATGTCCGTGATTGGTTGACGTCACCCGATTCAAGCTGGGACAAATCCTCTGGAAACCCTCCCCCCGCATTGCCGGACGAAGTAGTCAATCGCACCAGAGCGCGTTATCTCGAGGCATACGAGCGGCTCACTGGTACGCCATTTAGCGGGTGATTCGGCCGGGGCAGGCGTGGCGAGCGGCTACTGTTGGCCCGTTCAAGCCCGACCCATAACTTCCCGAGGAGCCGCACGGATGGTCCGATACCGCGTGCGCGGTGGCAACGCTTTGCGTGGAACCGCCTTCATCCAGGGCGCGAAGAACGCCGTGCTGCCGATGATCGGTGCGGCTCTTCTCGCCCCCAAGGGCCGTACGGTCCTGCGCAACGTGCCGATCATCGAGGACGTACGCCGGGCCGTGGAGCTCGCGGAGGCCATCGGCGCCTACGTCGAACTGCACGAGTCCGAGCGGACCCTCGTCATCGACGCCTCCAGCCTGGCCAGCCCGGTCCTCCCCGCCGAGATCGCGCGGCGCTTCCGCGGCTCCGTGCTGTTCACCCCGGCCCTGCTCCACCGGCTGGGCGAGGCCATCGTGGAGGGCGTCGGCGGCTGCAACCTGGGCAGCCGCAACCTCGACTTCCACTACCTCGGCTACAAGCGCCTGGGCGCCATCGTGGACGAGGGCGAGACCGTCATCCACGTCAAGGCCTCCGGCCTGACCGGCGCCACGCTCTACCTCGACACGCCCTCGCACACCGGCACCGAGAACCTCATCATGGCCGCCGCCCTGGCCAAGGGCACCACCGTGATCGAGAACGCTGCGCTGGAGCCCGAGGTGCTCGACGTCATCGACATGCTCACCAAGATGGGCGCGAAGATCAGCGGCGGCGGCACCGGCTTCATCACCGTCGAAGGCGTCGAGGAGCTCCACGCCGTCGAGCACACGGTCATGCCCGACCGGCTCGACGCGGGCGTGTTCGCCATGGCCTCCGCGCTCACCGGCGGCGACGTCAGCCTCGTCGGCACCGGCCTCGACCTGGGCGTCGTGCGCTACAAGCTGGAGCAGATGGGCGTCGAGTTCGCCACGCAGGGCGCCGTGCTGCACGTGCGCTGCGACCGCCAGCCGCTACGGCCGATCAACATCATCACCGACACCTACCCGGGCTTCGCGACCGACCTGCAGTCGCCGATGATGACCGTCGCGTGCCTGGCCGAGGGCGTCAGCTACATCCACGAGCGCATCTTCGACGGCCGTTTCGCGCTGGCTGGCGAGCTCAACAAGATGGGCGCCGACGTCGAGGTCGAGGGCAGCAGAGCCATTGTGCGCGGCGCCACTCCGCTCAACGGCGCACAGGTGACCGCCCATGACTTGCGCTCCGGTATCGCCCTGGTTCTCGCCGGACTGGCCGCGAAGGGCGAGACGGTCATCGAGTCCGGATACCTCATCGACCGCGGCCACGCCCATCTCGCCGAGCGAATGCGGGCCCTGGGAGCGGACATTACGCGAGAGATTTCAGGACGCTGAAAAAGCCTGTGAAATACGCTGTGAGCTGCTAAAACAGCTCACCGGGCGGTCAACCAGAACGGCTTTCCGGAAAAGTCGGGCGTGACATTACGGCCCCCGCGAGCGATCGTTCCAAAAGAGAGCACTGCAACGGACGGCAGGATGGGACGAACATTGGTCGAGAGGGCCGAAGAAACTCCCCGAGTGTCACGCCCGGGCGCCATGACACCGGATCTGACCATTGGCGTGGTCGGCCCGCACGATCTGGTCGAGCGGGTCATGCTGATGGGTCACGCAGCCGCGCCCTTGCCGTGCCGCCTTGTGGCCGCCGCCTATCGAGATGAGCAGGAGGCGCCCGACAAGGTGACACGGCTGGGTCCCGGTGTGGACGCCTGCCTGTTCGCCAGCCCGGTCCCATACGACCTGGCCCGGCGATCAGGTGTGCTGACCATGCCGGCGACCTACGTGCAGCTTGGCGGCAGCGCGTTGGTGGCTGCTTTGGCCAAGGCGGCGCTGGACACTCGGATCGACCCCAAACGGGTCAGCATCGACGTGGTCTCACGGGCCGAGGTCGAAGAGGCCTACACCGACCTCGGCATCGCAGCCACAGATGTGCACAGCCGCGACGAACCCGGAGCCACCGGGACGATCGCGGCCTACCACGAGCGTCTGCTGCGGCAGGGCGCCACCACAGGCGCCCTGACCTGCCTGCCCACAGTGGCCGAACGCCTGCAGACAGCAGGCGTCCCGGTCATCAGGATCAGGCCCACCTCGGGCGCGGTGCGCACAGCGTTGCACACCGCCGCACTCCTCGGCGCGCACCACCGCCTCGAGGAGTCGCAACTGACCGTGGTGCTGGTGGAGGTGCCTACGCTGCGCGAACCCGTGCGGCGCGCGGCACCCCGCTACTGGCGCGACGAGCTACGCCTGTCACTGCACCGGCTGCTGGTCCAGGAAGCGAACCGGATCAACGCCACCGTCTGGCCGATCGACGATCACGCCTACCTGGTGACCGCCACCAGAGGCTCGATCACGGCCGCGACAGACGGATTCAGGGTGCTGCCGTTCGCCTCCAGGATCCGCGAGGAACTGGGGCTGGCGGTAGAGGTGGGCGTCGGGATGGGGCGTACCACGCATGACGCCGAGTCGCACGCCAGGGCAGCCCTGGCGCGCACGCAGGCGGGCAAACAGGCACAGGGATTCGCTGTGGACCGCGAGGGCCGCGCGCTGATCCCGGCGCCCAGGATGCCGCCGCAGGGATCCACCACGCTCAAACCCAAGGGCGTGGAGGTCCTGGCACGGCTGGCGGCCAAGCTGGAGGGCGGGGACACAGTGGTGGACGCGGAGGGGGCCGGGCGCATGCTCGGCGTCACGCCGCGTACCGCCCGGCGGTTGCTGCGCACGTTGGTTGACGAGGGGCTTGCGTGGCCGCTCCCGCCCAACCGCACTCCACAGCCTGGCCGTCCCCGCCAGCTTTACCGGCTGATCGTGGAAAAGCTCGGTCCCCGCTGAACGGTCCGCCGTCCCCCCTTCCCCTTTCGCGGACGGCGGACCCCGACGATCTTCTGGAGGTGTCTTTCTTCCTACTCTGAGGTGTTCGGTGCGGCCTGCCCGTGACGGCCTTTTCCGTCACGGGGCCGCTTGGCGTTCTGTCCGTGACGGGCTCTTTCCGTTACGGCGCCGCCACCGCCCACGCCACCCGCCGACGTCGGCGGGCGCCGATCGGGGGGATCGCTTCTCACGTCGGACGTGGTCCCCACCGCAACGGCCCCCGTCACCAGCGGACCGGCCCTAACCCGATCCCGCCTCCCGGCTCATCGGCCAGGAGGCGGGATCGGCCTTTTCCACCCGGCTCTGCCCCCAAGCCCGGCCCATGCCCCGGGTGGGGAGGAGCCGACGCAAGGGCTTGACGGGAGGCGGAGCCCCTGTCCACGGGCTTGGGAGGCGGCGACGCCCGGCCCACAGGCTTGGCGGGACACGAACCCCGGCGCGTGGGCTTGATGGAGGCGCAGCCCCGCCCATCGGCCTCGCGGGAGGCGCAGCCCCGCCCATGGGCTTGGCCGGAGGCGAAGCCCGGTCCACGCGGGCTTGGGAGACGGCGGAGTCCGGCCCGCGGGGCCTGGCGGGGGTTTCGGGGTGGGGCGGGTTGGGAGGCTTGCCTGGTGGTGGGGTTTTAGGGGTTTGGGGTGAGGGTTTTGGCGACTCGCCGGGGGGATGATCGGGGTTGATTGCGGCCGGGTGGGGTATGTTTTCTTCGCCCCCGATCGACTGATTCGGACGGGGGCACCAAATCCTTCTCCGCCCGTCTCAGCAGGCGCAGGCGATGCCCGAGACCGGTGCGGTCAGCGCGTCCACGGGGTTGCGGACCACCCCATCGGACGTCTCCACCGGGAAGCCCTCGCGGGACCAGTACTCGAACCCGCCGATCATCTCCTTGACCCGGTACCCGAGCTTGGCGAACTCCAGCGCGGCCCGGGTGGCGCCGTTGCAGCCCGGTCCCCAGCAGTAGGTCACGACCGTCACGTCCTCCGGGATCAGGGTGCGGGCGCGGGTGGCGATCTCGGCGGTCGGCAGGTGGAGGGCGCCGGAGATGTGGCCCTGGTCCCAGCTCTCCCCGCTGCGGGAGTCGATCACGACCACGCCCGGGGCCCCCGACTCCAGGTCCGCGGCCACGTCGGAGACGTCGGTCTCGAAGGCCAGGCGGGCGGCGAAGTGGGCGAGGGCGGCGGCGTTCGGGGCGGGGGCGACGCTGGTGACGGCGGACATCTCCGGGGTTCCTTTCTCGGGGCGATGTCCGAAATCCTGCCGGTCCGCGCGCGACCCCACGAGTGGCGTAGATGCCTCTTATCGCTAATATCCCGCCAAGGCCGAAAATGTCGGTCGGCGGCGCTATTGTCATGAGCTATGCAAGCAAACGCCACTGACCGGCGTGCCTCGCTCCTGGTGTGGGGCGCACTCGCGATTGTCTACGTGGTGTGGGGATCCACCTACCTGGGCATCGGCATCGCGGTCGAGTCTCTTCCACCCATGCTGAGCGGCTCCATGCGGTTCATCACCGCGGCGGTGCTGCTGGGCGGGTTCCTGCTGCTGCGCAAGGGCAAGAGCGCGTTCCGGATGACCGGGCGTGAGTTCACCGGCGCCGCGGTCGCGGGCCTGCTGCTGCTCACGCTGGGCAACGGCATGCTGGCCGTGGCCGAGCAGTACATCTCGACCGGACTCGCGGCGCTGCTCGTCGCCTCCGTGCCGTTGTGGCTGGTGGTGTTCAGGTTCGTGGTGCGCGACCGGCCCAAGGCCCTGACGCTCGCGGGCGTGCTGGTGGGCCTGGGTGGCGTGGCGGCGCTCTCGCTGACCGGCGGCGAGGCGGCCGCGACGGGCGGCATCGTGATCGTGCTGCTGGCCTCCGTGTCGTGGGCCATCGGGTCGTTCCTGTCCAGCCGGATCGCGATGCCCGCCAACGCCTTCGCCACCTCCACCGTGGAGATGCTCGTGGGCGGGATCGGGCTGGCGATCCTCGGTACCGGGCTCGGCGAGCGGCTCGACGTGGGCGCGGTCAGCTCCCGGTCGTGGCTGGCGCTGGTCTATCTGATCCTGGTGGGGTCGCTGATCGGGTTCACGGCGTTCTCGTGGCTGCTGGGCAACGCGCCGATCTCCCTCGTCGCCACCTACGCCTACGTCAACCCGGCCGTGGCCGTCGCGCTCGGCGCGATCGTGCTGGGCGAGGTGATCACGCCCCAGATCATGATCGGCGGCCTCGTCATCCTGGTCGGCGTCGCGCTGGTGATCTCAACCGAGCGGAAGCGACCGCAGCGCGCCGTCGAAGGCCTCGACGGTGAAGGCGAGGTCGGCCTCGGTGTGCGCGGTGGACAGGAACCACAGCCCCCTGGGGACCATGTTGACCCCCCGCTCGAGCAGCGCCGCGTGTAGGAGCGCCATTCTGGCGCGGTCCGTGCGGGCGAAATCCCGATAGTCCCGTACGGCCGGCGCGTCCGTGAAGTACGTCTGGAAGACCGGGCCTGGGCCGTCCACCAGCAGCGGCACGCCCGCCTTCTCCGCGACCTCGCGGATGCCCTCCATCAGCGCCCGCCCCCTCGCGTACAGGGTGCCGTAGACCTCCTCGCGCCGTTCGTCCAGGATGCGCAGGGTCGCCTCGGCGGCGGCGATGCCGACGGGCTGGGAGTTGAACGTGCCGGCGTGCGCGACCTTGCCGCCGGAGATGGAGTCCATGACGAACGCGCGCCCGGCCAGCGCGGAGACCTGCATGCCGCCGGCCATCGCCTTGCCGAAGACCGACAGGTCGGGGGTGATGCCCAGGTACTCCTGCGCGCCGCCGGGCGCCAGGCGGAAGCCGGTGATGATCTCGTCGAAGATGAGCAGGCTGCCGTGCCGGTCGCACAGCTCGCGTACGGCCTCCAGGTAGCCGGGCTCGGGCGCGATGGCGCCGGTGTTGCAGAGCACGGGCTCGCAGACCACGGCGGCGATCTGGCCGGCGTGCGCGTCCATGATCCTGGTCAGGGTCGCCAGGTCGTTCCAGGGGGCGATGACCAGGTCGGCGGCTTCGGGCTGGCCGGCCGTACCGGAGACCGGGACGGGCGCGTCGGCGGGGCCGGCGAGATCCACGGCGGGGTGCACGCTGTAGAGGACCGGGTCCAGCCAGCCGTGGTAATGGCCCTCGAACTTGAGGATCTTCCGGCGGCCGGTGTGGCCGCGCGCCAGGCGCCAGGCGGCGTGCGCGGCCTCCGAGCCCACGGTGTTGAAGCGGACGCGCTCGGCCGAGGGGATCATCGCGCACAGGCGCTCGGCCACGCGGACCTCGGCGGCGTGCTGCGCGGAGTAGACGATGCCGCGGGCGACCTGGGCGCCGACGGCCTCGACGACCTCCGGCGGGCAGTGTCCGAGCAGGGCGGGGCCCTGGCCGAGGACGTAGTCGACGTACTCGTTGCCGTCCACGTCCCACAGCCGCGAGCCGGCCGCGCGCTCGACGTAAAGGGGCACTCCCGACGTACGGCGGGCGTCGCTGGAGACACCTCCGGCGATGTACTGCCGGGCGGTGGCGTAGAGGTCGCGGCTGGCGTCCAGGGTGCGGCTCATGCCGACCATCAAAGGGGATGCTCCCCCAGACCACCAGCAAGAGGGCAAGAAGCGGGTCGTCACCGCAAATTTCGGTTCTTGTGGGCTGCCAATGGGCTTGATGGGGTGAGAACCATGTTCCTTGGACGCATCCGGCGGACCGCCTCCGCCCCCGTCGAGCTGGTCGCCCAGCGCGACGGCGCCCTGATCAGCCTGGCCGACCTCGGCACCGACGACCCCGTCGCGCTCCTGGACTCCTACGGCCTCGACCGCCTCACCGAGGAGGTGGCACGGCGCCGGCCGGTCCTGGACGAGGCCGGAGTGCTGTTCGAGCCGCCCGTGGCCACCTGCACCAAGATCTGCTGCCTGGCGCTCAACTACGCGGCGCACGCCGAGGAGAGCAACATGGAGGTGCCGCCGGAGCCGGTGCTGTTCCTGAAGCCGCCCTCCGCGCTGACCGGGCACAACCAGCCGGTGATCGCGCCCGCCCGCACCCGGCACCTCGAACACGAGGTGGAGCTGGCGGTGGTCATCGGCCGCCGGACCCGCGACCTGCCGGCCGAGCGCTGGAAGGAGGCGGTCGCCGGATACACCGTGATCAACGACATGACCGCGCGCGACCTCCAGCTCGCCAACATCTCCAGGAACGTCCCCTGGGACCAGTCGAAGGGGTTCGACACGTTCGCGCCGGCGGGGCCGTACCTCGCGACCGTGGACGAAGTGCCGGACCCGCAGGCGCTGGAACTGACGCTTGAGGTGGACGGCGAGGTCAGGCAGCGGGCCAACACCAAGCAGATGGTCTTCGGCATCCCGCGGCTCATCGCCGACCTGTCGGACGGGATGACGCTCATGCCCGGCGACCTCATCGCCACCGGGACGATCGCCGGCATCGCCCCGCTCAAGGACGGCGACACCATGCGGGCCACGGTCGAGGGCGTCGGCACGCTTGTCAATACGGTCAAATTTCGGTCCGCCTAAAGTAGGGGCATGACCTACGCCGTCGCAGCCCTGGTGGACATCGACGACTTCATCGCCTCCGAGCAGGCCCAGGGCCGGCCATGGGCGCAGGGCCAGCTACGGCGGGCCTCGCGGGCCGTGGCCGAGGCGGCGACCTGCCGTCCGGGCGTCACGTGGCGCCCGGAACCGCCGGAGGAGTGGCTGGTGCTGCTCACCGGCGCCGACCCCGACGCGCTGATGTCCGAGGCGGCGACACTGGCCGAGGAGGTACGCGCGCGGATCGTCCGCGAAACGGCCTGGACCGCCACGGTGAGCATCGGGCCGCCCCGATCGGGTCCGCTGGAGGCCGAGCGCGAGGCCAGGCGGGCCAACGACTACAAGCTCGTGCTCGGCGGCGACCGCGTCATCGAACTGCCCGGCGCGCACACCCTCCCCGCGGCCCCCGCGCCGCCGGTGCGCATCGAGCAGGAGCTCACCCGCAGGGTCCGGGCCGGCGACCGCGACGGCGCCGCCGGGCTGCTGGCCGGGTGGATCGACCGGTGCGCCCGCGAACCCGGCGTGGACCCGCGCATTCTGCGCAACTGGCTCATCGGCCAGCTCCTGTTCGTGGTGGACGTGGCGGGGCCGGCGCGGCTGGCCGACGGCTCGACCGACTGGGTGGAGGCCAGCGCGCGGCTGCCGATCGAGGACATCGTGACGGTCGGCGACATCCACGAGCGCTCCTACCTGCACATCTGGCTGAAGGAACGGCTCGGCAGGCTGCTGCCCGCCACCCTGAGGCGCGACATCCTCGGCCTGGCCGAGGCCTACCTCGCCGACCACTACACCGATCCCGGGCTGCGGCTGGCTGATGTGGCGGCCGCCGTGTGCGCGAGCCCGTTCTATATCTCGCATCTGTTCGCGGAGGAGCGGCAGACCACGTTTCTGCGGCATCTGACCGGGTTGCGGCTACGGCATGCGCGGCGGTTGCTGACCAGTTCGGGGCTGCCTGTCGAGGTCATCGCCTCGCATACCGGGTATCCGAGTACGAAGGCATTGCGCAGCGCGTTTCGGCGGCATGTGGGGTGTTCGCCCACGGAGTATCGCAGGGCTAGATTTCGGCCTGGACCGTAACTAGGGTGGGGTGTCATGGACTTGGCGATCGACGGCGGGCAGACCGGGCTGCGGGTCGCGCTGGCTTCTCGCGGGCGGGTGCGCGAGGTCAGGGAACTGGCCGGGCTCTCGTACGCCGAAGGGTCGCCTGTGGACGCCGTGCTCGCCCGGCTGGAGGTGCCCGAGGGTGTCGACACCGTCTGCCTGGGGCTGACCACGCTGCTGGACTCGCCCGATCGGCTGGCTCGGCGGTTGCTGGAGCGGTCGCGGCGGGTGATCATCACTACGGATGTGGTCACTTCGCACGCGGGCGCCTTTCCGGCCGGGACCGGCGTGGTCCTGGCCGCCGGAACCGGCGCGATCGCCCTCGGCATCCCACCAGCTCGGCCAGACGGGCCTCAGCAGCCGGGTGGCGGCTCGGCTGTGCAGGTGGATGGGTGGGGGTTTCTGTTCGGGGATGCCGGGAGCGGGTTCTGGATCGGGCGGCGGGGGCTGGATGCCGCTTGCCGGGGCTTTGACGGAAGGGGACCGGCGGGGCCGTTGACGGTGCGGGCGCGGGAGGTCTTCGGTGATCTCGCCACGCTGCCCCACCGCCTCTACCTCGCACCCGACGCGGTGGCGCGGATCGCCCGCTTCGCCCCGCACGTGTTCGAGCTGGCCGCCACCGACGCGGCGGCCGGCGAGATCGTAGACGCGGCGGCCACGGAGCTGGCGGGCACCGTGGCCGCCGCCGCACGCCACTTCACCGGCGAGGTACCCGTCGCCTGGACCGGACGCCTGCTCCGCGACGAACGGCTGCGAGCAGGGTTCGAGTCGGAGCTGAGTGCCCGTCTGCCCCTGGCTCGCATCGGCCAGGCGGCGGGTGACAGCCTGACCGGCGCCGCTCTCCTCGCCGCCGCCCCCGGCCTCGGCCCCTACGCGCCCCTGGCCACCGTCACCCACCACGAGGCGGCCCGGTGAGAGTCGGATACGGCTTCGCCGAACTACCCGTGCCCGACGGCACCCCCATGGGCGGGTACATCGATCGCCCCGGCCCCTCCACCGGCACCCTCGACCCGCTCGGGGTCAGCGCGGTCACCTGGTCCGACGGTGACCGCCGCTTCGCCCTGGCCGTGGCCGACGTGATCTGCGTCAACACCGACCTGGCCGAGTACGCCCGCCGGGCCGTGAACCTGGACGAGCACGCGGCTCTCGCGCGGGAAGAACACGCGGGACCTCCGGCCGGGCGGGACGGGGGTGTCCCGCCGGTGTGTGAGCTCTGGCTGGCGGCCAGCCATACCCATGCGGGTCCCGAGACCGGGTGTGTGCCCGGGGGCGGGGTCACACCCGGGCCGTGGTTGGAGCGGGTTTCCGGTGCGGTGCGCGCCGCCGTACACAGGGCTGTGGATAGTGAGCGGGCGGCGGACGGGACGGCTCATCGCGGTGAGTTGCACGGCGTCGGCGCCGACCGCAGCCGGCCCGACGCGGCCAGGACGGTGCCGCTGGACGTGATCGCGGTGCGAGGGGACGGCGGGCCGGCCGGGGTGATCGTGGTGCTGCCGGTGCATCCGACCGTGCTGCCCGCGAGCAACCTCCTGGTAAGCGCGGACCTGGCGGGGGCGGTGCGGAGGGCGTTGCGGGCGCGGCTCGGGGACGGTGTGTGGGTGGTGGTGGCGACCGGCGCGGCCGGGAACGTCAGCACCCGCTTCACCCGCCTCGGCCAGGACGCCGCCGAACTGGACCGGCTCGGCGGACTGGTCGCCGACCGCTGCGTCGAGCTGCTGGCTCAGCCGGGTGACCAGGCCTGGGCGGGTACCGACCGGATCGGGACGGCTCGGGCACGACGCGACCTGCGCCGGGCCCAGCGGGACGCCGACCTCGGCTCGTTCGCCACCGACTACGAGCACGCCACGGCCGCGGGCGACCCGGTGGCCGCCCGGCTGGCGCGCAGCAGGCTGGAAGGCGTACGCGCCAGAGCCCTCGGTACCCCGTCAATCACCGACACCATCACCGTGGACGTGAGCGTGGCCAGAGTCGGGGCGCTGGGGCTGGTCGGGCTGCCCGGCGAGCCGTTCCTCGGAGTGGCCGAGAACATCCGGAACGGGCGCGGCCCGATCGCCGTCCTCGGCTACGTCAACGGCTATCCCGGCTACCTGCCCACCGCCGAGGCGTACGGGCGAGCCGACTACGAGGTGCTCGTCAGCGCCGTCGCCCCCGGCAGCGCCGAGACGCTCGCCGACACCGCACGACAGCTATTGGAGGAAGCGTGATCGATCAGGACGCGTACGCGGAGGTCGCCAGGTCGGCCGTCGACCGGCTGGTGACCAAGGAACGGGACACGATCGCCCGCGCCGGCGCCCTGATCTACGAGTCGTTGCGGGCCGGCGGCGTACTCCAGGCGTTCGGCACCGGCCACTCCCGCTCCGTCGCCCTCGAACTCGTCGGCCGGGCCGGCGGCCTGGTCCCCGCCAACCAGCTCGGCATCCGCGACGTGGCCTACTACGGCGACGCCTCCCCCGCCGACATCCTCGACCCGAAGATCGAACGCGAACCCGGCCTCGCCGCCCGCATCTGGGCCCTCGCCCCCATCCAGCCCGAGGACATCTTCGTCATCATCTCCAACTCCGGCGGCAACGCCGCCATCGTCGAAATGGCGCAACTGGCGGTGACCCACGGCCACCAGGTCATCGCGATCACCTCCCGCGCGCACACGTCCCGCCTGCCGTCCGGCCCACGCCTCGCCGACCTCGCCCACATCACCATCGACAACGGCGCCCCGTACGGCGACGCCGCCCTCCCCCTGCCCGACGGCACCACGATCTGCCCGATCTCCAACCTCACCGGCGTACTGGCGGCCCAGATGCTGGTGGCCGAAGTCGTCGGCCACCACCTGACCGCCGGCGAGACTCCCCCGATCTTCCGCTCAGCCAACACACCGGGCGGCGACGCCCACAACGCGGTGTTGCTGCGGAAATACGGGCCCCGCGTCCGCCTCGGCGACGCCTGACCCCCTGCCGGACGGCCCTGATTGCTGACGCGCGCCACGCGAGTCCATTCCGGACGACAGCCGATCAGGCCCCTGGGCCAAGAGGCGAACGGTTGGATGTGGACGTTCACCCGTGGGTGCCACATGATGTGCTGGGCCGTCGCAGCCAGTGGCGAACGGGCCTGGGTGCTTGGCCGCGCGGCTGAGGCTGGACCCGAGCCGGATGAGTAGGTTGCGCATCCCGTGTAGCGCCAGCCCAAGTTTCCCAGGAGATCCCCGTTCGGCTGTTGGCCCTCGACCGCAGTCTCGCCCTCCGCGGTCTACGACGTCGGGGGCGCGAAGAGGATCAGCCTAACCATCGGCGTAGGCCGGGATTAGCAGGCCTGCTGGAGTGGCTGAAATTGGACGTTGAGCCGCACTTCGAGTGCTTGGGCGAGACGTTCCAGCATGGGAATGGTGGGCATAGTGCCTCCCGCTTCGAAACGCGCGACCGCCGGCTGCTTCAGGCCGGCCCGCTCAGCCAGCTCAGCCTGCGTGAGCCCGAGTTCCTCGCGGCGCTGCCGTACCGCCTCCCCCAACTCGAACCGGAGGCGAGCAGCCTCATATGCGGCACCGGCGCCTGGACGGCTCATGATCTCGGCACGTTTGTCGGCCCACGCCTTGCGCTCCCCCATGGCCATTACTCCTCATCTGCCGTGTGCGCCTCAGCGATGCACCGCCCCATGGCCCGCATCGCCCGCTCGATCTCACCAGCTTCACGCATCCGCTGCTTCTTGAACACCGTGAGCAGGATGATCCTCCTACCCGAGGCGATCATGGTCTCGCGAGAGAGATGAAAGCGAAGTTCCCGGAGCTTGCCGTGCAACTGCCTGGTGTACGGCTCGCCGAGCAGCGCGCCCCACCCCACCAGAAGATCGACATAGAAGACAGCCGTCTCCTGATCGTCCTGGCCGAGAGTGTCGACTGTCGACCTCCGGCTCCAGTTGCACCTCTCCCACGTCGTAACACGGACGTTATACGGCAGGCAAGTGGGCCGTCCTACGAATGGCGTATAGCCCAGTTCACCTGTCAGGCCCGCCTTCTTCGCCAGGCGCCCCAGTGTGCCGATCGGCACGCCGTCCGGCAGGAGGTTGTCTTGGCCAGCGCCACGCATGCTGCTGAAACGCCCGATCCGGCGCGCGACGGTACTGCTACTGCTTCGGGCTCCGGATCATCACCGGATTCGTGCGGCTTCGCGAAACGACGGATCTGACACATGAGCATCGCGTAGGCGCCGATCAACACAAGGAGGGCCATACCGCGATGACCCGGCCAATCAGAGACGGCTCAGCGGCAGCAACGTTGCGCTCAGACTCGCCAAGCTCGCAGCCACCGTACGCCGGTTCCAGCGGTCGGGACGCACCTCACAACCCCAACGTTCCGGCAAGTCAGGGTCCGTTGGGATGTGGTTGGTGTCGACCCTCGGACACACACCGCACGCACATTGTGGCGGTTCCGGTTCGATCCGGGCCTCCACATATTGCTGTCCGGGGTAGTACGTGAGCTTCAAACCGAGCTGCGTGTAGAGCGCGGCCTTGTCCTCCGCGCCCGCCTCCCCAACGAGCCGCACCAGATCGCCGACTTCTTCGAGCATCGATCGGATTTCCTCGGCGCTGATGCGCTGCGCGGCCGGAACGGCCTTCAACTCCCCTTCCAGGCGGGCTCGTTCGCTCTTGGTCTCGTTGATCCACGAGCTGATCTCGCTCGGGTCGCCTCCGGCGTCGAGCGCCGAGCGGTACTGGCTGAGTTTCCGATCACACTGCGACAGTCGCTTCCACAGACCGATCAGGCCCGCCTCGTTCGGGTCGATCGCCTGCTCGGCCCGAGCACGGTCCCCAGCCAGCTGTCCACCTCATCCAGAATCTCCGCCTCCCGCAGATAGACGACCTTCGGATGGTCGAGCTCGTTGACCACGGCGTACTGAGCGGGGAAGCGGCACCGGTAGTAGGCCTGCCGGTTCTTCCAGTCGCCCTGCATCCGACGCTCGCAGTAACCACAGAACAGCATGCCCCGGAAGGCGTACGGGCGCTGGGTCGGTTGCGGACGCTGACTGTACTGGCCGTTCGCCCACCTGGAGAGGATCTCCTGGACCCGCTAGTACTCCTCAACGCTCACGATCGCGTCGTGAACCGGATACTCGGACCAGATCCACTGATTCTTGGCGTTCCACCGCTGCTTGGTCGTCGTCCCCAACGCGACGTTCTCGATATCCAGCAGGACCTCATCCTTGCGCTGCTTGTTCCACACCTGGTGACCGGTGTAGCGCGGATTGGTGAGGATCACCCGGACGGCGTACTTCGACCACGCCTGCTGATCCCGGTGCTTGTTCCGTTCAGGATCACTGGCCGACGGAGAGAGAATGCCTTGCAGCGTCAGATCTTCGGCGATGTCCAGATAGCCCCGACCCTACAGGAACTCGCTGAAGATCCACCGCACCACACGCGAGGCGACCGGATCGGCCACCAGCCTCCGCAATCTCCGGCCGTCGGCCGCCTTACTCGGGTTCGGGTGCGGCCCCGCGTCCTGGAGCAGGTACCCATACGGCGGACGGCCGCCGAAGAACCTGCCCTCGGTCGCGGTGATGGCCGCCATCGCGGCCCGTACCCGGATCTTGATGCGGTTCCGCTCGCCCTTCGACAACCCGCCGAAGACACCCATGATCATGTCGTGGGCCTCATTCACCGGATCGATCGGCCCACCGACCTCGGGCATCCCACAGTGGCACCCCGAAGTGCTCTAAGAATGGGAATGTGAGGCTGTACTGGTTGCCGTAGAAGGCCCGCTGCGGCTCCCCGATCACCACCGCGTCGAAGCCCCGCCGCAGATCCTTCAACTCCTCGATCAACGCCGCCGCTTACGGCCGGAGCTGCCAGGGGATCGAGCGGGACTTGTCGACGTCGAAGAACTCCGCGACGATCTCGCCGCCCCGTGACTCGATCAGCGCCCGCGCCCGATGCAACTGCCAAGCCCTCGATGCTTCTGGGTCTTGGTTGCCCTCGATCGACACCTGGCCGTCGAAGCCGAACCTTATGGTCATTTCTGCTGCCCCTCTTCCGCGGTCTGCGGCTGCTTCACGCGGGCGACGGCCTTGAGCAGGCTCCGGAGCAGCACGCCGGCCGCGCCGGGGGTGAGCTTCAACTCCTCCCCCGGCACCACCAACCGCAGCCCGCCCCCTGCCCCGTTCACGACTCGCCCCGGCTCGGAACGAGTCCCCGCATCCCACCGGCGACCGGACCGGGCCCTACCGGCCCGCCCACCCCGGCGGACCCACATGACCGCTCGACTCGATGGCCGATGTCAATCACCACCTGGACGCGACCACTCGGCCCGTCCAGCCGCTGACGGCCGCACACAGCCTGTGGACAGAGAAGGCTAGCGCCCTCGTGCTTGGCCCCGCGGCCGGAGTAGGGGCGGCCCTCATCCCTGGGCCCCTCGCTTGCTCAGGATGAGGAGATCCTCATGCGCTGCCGCGTACACGGGCCGCCCCTTCTCCTGGCCCCTCCACGCCTCCAGCATCTGGAAGAACGACGCCCGATTCACCAGCTCACCGTCCCGCAGGCCGTACAACAACGCCGCCAGGCGGTGAGTGGGCACCAGGCCAGCCGCCTCCGCGGTCTCGATGACCTGACCGGGAAGATCCACGAGCCGCCCATTGACCCGAATCGGCCGAACCGTGATCGCGACCACTCCTCCGGGCCGCAGCAGCTCCTCGCAACCGGCGAGAATCTGCGAAGGCCTCCATCAGCTGCAGCAGCGGCCGCTGGGCAAGATTGCCCTTGTCGATGGAGTACCGGTGATTCGACTTCTTGACTGGTCCGCCGCCCTCCCGGCTTCCACAGCGGACATGCCCATGTGTCCGGACGCCGTACGGCGGCGAGGCCATGCCCCGTAGATCCGCGAGCACGGCCGCGATGTTCCGTGCGTCCCCACAGGTCACCCTGGCTTATCCATCAGCACCCTGAGAGCGGGCGTGCTGGACGTTCGCAGCGCTGAGGCCGGCGAAGTCCTCCTCGTAGTCCATCCCCGCCGCGTGCCGCCCCAGATGCACCGCCTCCACCAACGTGGTCCCGATCCCACACATCGGATCCACCACCAGATCCCACGGCTCGGTGAAGGCGGAGATCACCTGGGAGGCGATCGACGGGAGCATCTTGCCCGGATGCCTCATCGACTCCGCGATATACCGGCCGCGCCGCTGGACCCGCGACTGCAGCTGGCCCGTGGCCAGCACCGACGGCAGAACATTCTCGTTCATCGGAACGCCTCAGCCTGTCCGAGTGAACAGGAGAACGTCCGCGTGTACCGACGCAACCGGCGGCAACTCCGCAGACTGAACACGGCGCAGCTGCGCCAACTCCGCAGGCTCCGGCTGAACAACGAGCGCGTCCCCCTCGACCGGAACACGAACCGCGATGACGTGCTGGACATAGGCCAGCCCGGCCGCATCTGCGCGCCGGATAATCCCCGGCGCGAGGTCCACCAGCCGACCCCGCTCATGCCGCGCCGTCGTAATCACCGCCACGTGACCACCCGGCGCGAGAACATGCCGCGCATCCTCCAGAAACCGCCCCAGTTGCGGCGCACTGAGCGTCGGTCGCTCCGACCTGCACAACGGGCACGGGACCAACGCCGAATCGCCCGGCCATCCGATTCCGGATAAGGCGGAAGCGCCGCGATTAGCAACTCGACCCGACCCGCGAACCCGAGTAGAGCCTCGCGCAGTTCCTGCGGCCCGTACGGACGCACCCTCACCACCGCCCGCTGCTCCGCTGAGAGGACCTGCCGCAGCCGACCGACGAGATGCTGCGCGACCGGGAAACGCGGAACGCACCCGACCCCCAGCCGCCCCATCTCCGCCGCCGCCACGAGCACCGTCTCGCTCATCGTGAAGACATCCGTGACGACCCCACCCGGACGAGAACAGGCATCGATCAGATGCCGCGCCAACTCCCGCCCTACAGCCTGGTGATGCCGACCGCATACTGCTTCGGTAGTGCGCGGGCTGTCCCTCGGTCTTCGGCGTTCCGACCGTGGTGTCAGAACACAGCCACACCGAGAGCGGCACCAACCGCCTCTCAGCAGCACGCGAGCCTTTAGACCACGGTCCTTGGTTCTTGCTCATTTACGGTGACCCGTGACGGCCACCCGTTCCCATGCACTGAAATACCACTTGATCAGTGCCGATTGGAACCAAACTTCGTCACCATGGGCCAAGAGGCGCCACACGGGTCAGTGGGACTCCGCCCGACACTTGATCACGCCTTGGGAGTCGAGCGTTCTCTGAGGGCCAACACCGATGTCCGTGCCAAGGTACCGGTGCGTTTCCACCAGGGAGACGTGATCGCAGCCACGTGCTGCTCAACACTAGCAATGAACTTCTCCTCCGATGGCCCCAGGTCCGTGAGGTCGACGCGATCGGGGCCAATGTTCATGCCTTCGTCATTCTCAAGCCCGGGGACCTTCCATGCCTCGTGCATCGCACCGCCGGCAATCTTGCGCACTGCGGCAATCAACTCGCTATAGGCGGCGCCGGTCTCTGGTGACTCGGCACGGGTCCATGCCTGGTAGTAGGAGATCCGGGACTGCACCTTGCGGAGTTCCTCTGACAACCTGATTCGCTCAGCTTCCTTCTGGTCCGTACGACGGCGGCGGATAGCGTAGGGAAACTCCTTGTAGTCGGCGTATGCCTGGTATGCCTCCGCCAGGGTGCTGCGGACCCGTGCCCGTTCCTCGAGACGGGTGCTACGCCGGGCGAGAACTGAATTGATCATGGCGGTCACCACAGCGGCGACAACCGCGCCGGACAGCACTGCGGCGAGGAGGCCGTCACCCACGGCAGGGGCCACAGCGATGTTTACGGTTGACGGCTGAACAGTTGGCATCCCTGTGGTGGACATCGCAGGTGCAACAGCGTTGGACAGGTCGAGGGTAGGGCCGGTCATATTCTTAGTCTTGGCCTAGCCTGCGTGCCACGCGAGGGGTGATTGTGGACTGTGGGGCACCTCCTCTCCCACCCACTCCCCGGTCTGGTGCCACCAGGCCTCACGGATCAAGTGAGCACAGATGTGCCCGGCGAGGGCAACGCCACCGTCGTACCAGCGCCAGCGCTGAGAGAGCGGGTCGCCTGGATACCAGATGCAGAGGCTTCCGTCGTCGTAGCGGTGAGGCGAGCTGGGGCCGGGCACGTAGATCTGCGGGGTGTCTGGGCTGTTGACGGCGAACGCAACGGTCACCCGTTGTGCATCGAGGCCAGTGGGTGTGAGGGTGACTCGGACGGCGAACCCCTTTCGCCGTCCGGCCACCGATCTCGCCTTAACGGTCCTCACCACAGCGACGTCATCCCCCACAGCATGCAAGTCGGCGATGAGCCTCAGGCGATTCACCGGACGCTCGAACCAGGCGGGGTGCCGATAGGAATGAACTCGTCTCACGACGCCCTGCGCCCGCCGTATGCCCGAGTCGGCGGAATTACAACCGCCGGAGCGGAGAGCCCTAGCGCGACCGTGGTAATCGGCGTACGGGGCCGCATCTCCGCAACGACCGCCGCCAACTGATCGCTCGCCGGTGCCTCGACATAGTTTCGGAACACCTTGTGCAGGGCGGACTGTACAGCGGTCTCATCGTCGTCATGGGCCAAAGCGTCGGCTATTGCGTCGGCCGCGGCACGCAGTCGCTGAACCACGGCCTCGCGGGTAACGCCCTTCATCAGCTTCAGAGGATTGGAGACCCCAGCGGGGTCCGGGGTGTTGCAACCGGTGGCGAGGAAGGTCGCTCCCTCATCAAAAACGGCGTGCAGCCCGGTGGCGACGCTCATGCCCGGTGTGACATGTTCAAGAGCCAGCGCCGAAAGGTGGAACGAGGAAAGCCCCGGTAGGGTCCACTGCTTGTTCCATGCCTTCGCCAGCCGGATGACCCGGCGGCGGGTGCGGCGCAGCGCCACCGTGCCACCGTTGAGGAGCTCGACGTGCTTCTCCGGATCGGAGGCCTCCCAGCGATCCATGTGCAGATTGGGGATCCACAGCCCACTGCCCTCGCGGCGCGTGAGCGCGAGGACCAGGTCGACGGAAGGGTCTTGGCCGTTAACAGGCTCGCCGAAAGTGATCTTCGGCCCGCGCTTCGAGGTTCCGCATCGGGCATTCGGGTAGGTGTTCCGAATCTCGGGCCCAAGCAGAGCACACAGATCGGCGGCAACGCTGTTGGGCGCCTCCCCACCACCGTCCGGGCCGAGCTGAGGGTAGTAGCTCCGGTTCAGCACAACGCCTCCATCGCCGTCAGTAACCGGGTCGTTGATGGTGTGATGTGCCAGAGACCCAGAAGCGTACGTACGGTGCGCTCCCCGGAAGCCAATCGCGATCTTGCGGACAAGCGCGAGCCGTCCCCGGGTCTCGGTCAATGCGGCGTCGTCGGCAGCGATGTCGCTGCCGACGGATGTCAGATAGTCGTTGGTGTAACCCACGGTGAGGGTCCCTTCAGGTGTTAGAGGGGCCCGTTCGCCCCTGTCACACCTACTGACGCCGAACCTCACTGGTCCGTCCGGCTACTCCGCGCACTCCTTACACATCCGCGCCGTGGGGCTGGCGAACTGATTCGGATTCAGGGTGAGAAAACACCGCTCGCACTGGCGGTCGGCTGCGTAAGTGCAGGCACAATGCCCAGCCGGGCAGCGCGAGGTGCGGCACTTCGAGCAGTTCTCCGCCGGGAAGAACTGTTCCTCGCAGACCTCGCAGAGCTCCTGCCGAGAGACAAAGCCGCTGGAGCCGGTGCGCGGCAGAGCGAAGGACTTCCAGCCTGGCCGATCCAGGACGGCAACGGTGATCAGATAGTCGCCCGACCATGCGGCGTCACCGTAGAGCCGAACGCTGGTCGATCCGGATCTGTATTGCACGTAGGTGTCGTCGACCTGCACGTTGGTGTGGCGGTGCAGGGCCGCCCGGACCAACGGCGTGTCTGCCTGACTCCAGCCTCGGGCCGGAGGGTAGACCTCGCCATGGGTGGCGGCAAACGATACGGTCCCCGCGCTATCCAGTACCGCGACAATGCCGTCGGTGCCCAACTGTTCAGCGATCCGAACAGAGCAGGCGGCACGGGACGCCTGCGTCCGCTCAAACAACGAGACGACGTCGCCGGCGGATGGCGACCGGCCATCAAGACGGGGCTGAAGCGTGTCGTCCGGGATGAGCACCAGCGAGGCGAACACGTCACATGCAGCGTCCTCAAACGCTTCAGGGGCCGCCGACTGCCGGCGAACCGCAAGGGCCAGCCTGGCGTCCGTCTTTTGCAGGTGGTGCCCGAGTTCGTGGAGGGCAGTGAACTGTCGACGCCGGAGGCTCAGCGACTCGGTGACGGTGAGAGTAGGTGGGGTAGTGGAGTGTACGTACCCGCCCGCGACAGAGCATCGCGTCCCGATCATCTCGTCAGGGACCCTGCGGACTTGCACGTCGGGCCAAGCG
The DNA here is from genome assembly GCF_042740555.1 of Nonomuraea sp. NPDC059007. Classification (NCBI taxonomy): domain Bacteria; kingdom Bacillati; phylum Actinomycetota; class Actinomycetes; order Streptosporangiales; family Streptosporangiaceae; genus Nonomuraea; species Nonomuraea sp. NPDC059007. The sequence goes on from NZ_JBHYJD010000006.1 coordinate 63,395, forward strand.
TCGAGTTCATTGAGGGCGTCGGTATTCAGCCGCCCAGCTGCGCCCGGCCACCTCTTCTCGAGAAGTTGCAGCATGCGGTGCGCTTGTGCAACAGCCTCAACACGAAGAACGTTCATTCTGCGGCGTCCGGATCGAGCTGATGCGCTTCCGCCCATCGGCGAATCCGATCGGGCCAAGCAGGTTCTTGATCACCGGTCTGCCGCGCCGCCATCGCACTGACCTCATAGGCCATGGCGAGACGGGCCTCACTGTCGGTGAGCTCTTCCCGACGCCTACGCTGCCGGGCCAGACCTCGCCACCTAGGCTGGTTGAGCTCCCTGACGAGACCCAGCGGAGGCGGAGCAGCTGTAGGCGCGGCGCCGAGTATCTCACGCATGATGGCGGCCTCTTGACCCGTCGTCGCCCGCTTGCCGTCAATCAGGTCGAGAACGACTGGGAGCGGGACATTCAGCCGTGCAGCGACCTCATCAAGCACCTCTGGCTCGAGAGCGTCGATGTTGATACCGCTTGTGGTCTCCGTTTCGGTTGTTTCGGCCTCAGTCGCGGTCACCTCAGCCATCGCTGCCAGATCGTCTTCCAACGCGGCCTTGGCCTCGGACAACGCCGGATCGACCGACCATGAGCTGGCGGCCCCAGGTACCTCTCCTGGTCGCGTTACCCGGTCGACGATCCGTCCTAAGAGATCGGCGCCCACCATGTCGACGGGCCTGTCCAGCGTGCTGGACGGTAGCTGCCGGCGCAGCCCTGGCCATACGGTTACTGCACCTTGGAGAGAAGTGACCTCATCCTCGATCAGCATGGCTTCGGAATTGTCTGCGATGAGCTCGATCGTCACAGGAACGGCGGTCACCGAGTTGGTGTCTACGGCAAGGAGCAGTACCAACACACCGATGTCGTCACGGAGAGCACGCCAGATCTGCCCGCGCGCCGGCACCCAGGTTGAGCGGGGTCCGAATCGGCGTACGAGGGCCGCCTCCGTTAATTGGGGAGCGGCTGCTTTTTGCGCCAGAGCAACCAGACGCTCTGGCACTCGGCCGGTCTCACTGGATGTCACGACGGTCACCCTTCCATCGAGCGGGTTGACGGCCTACACCATGGCTGACGCCGAAACGGCCCCATTCGTCCGGGCTCCCTTACGGATTGACCAAACACAGCCGTAGTACCTCCAGCATCACGTTCTCGCGCAGGTCATCATCGGGCACCAGCTCACTCAATACAGCCTTGAGCTTCTTGGCCGCTTCGTATGCTTGGGTCCGGCCGACGCCTAAGACCTGCATCTGGTCACCCGCCGACTTGTTCAGATGCGGCAGCAGAGCCCGCTGCGACGGGGACAACTGGGCAAACACCTCCTGAGCTCGCTCTCCAACCTCGACGAGAACATCAGGTCGATCCTCGAACGGCGCGACAGCCAAGTCGAACGCCGTCTGATCAAGAGTTGCGTCGGCATACTCCGCGGCGGCTGCGAAACGCTGCAGAAAGATCCATGTGAGCGCTGCAACCTCAAGTGAGCCGGTGGCCGCCGAAAACACCGCTTCCAAGATGGCGACCAACGAATCGTCACTGGCCAGCGGCGCACGCCGCTCACCAGACCAACGGACGGCGTGTACTCCAGGTACCGAGTACGCCGCAGCGACTAATGGCCGTAACTCTCCCGCGTAAGGGGCGAACTGCGCCCCGACCAACTGCCAGCGACCGGCACCGGGAGTACCGGACGGCACCTGTTCGAACTTCGACGTCGCGGCCAGCAAATCCTCGATCTTGCGTCGCACCGACCCCACCGGGGTCTTGCGTGCCTCGCTCACAAGGAAGTTCCGTATCGACCTGCGCAGGTAGCGCTCCATCGAAGGAAGGTCCGCTGTCTGTGCCAAGACCGCAGCCGTAACCTGGAGCCCCTTCGCGACGAAAAACCTCTGCACCAAATCCCACACTGAGTCCTCGGTCCACCCCGAGCCGGGCTCCAGCACCGGAAACCGGCGTACCTCTTCCCGCATCAATTTGAAAAGCAGCTTCAACCCGAGTTGATCGAAGTGACCGAACTGTTGCAGCTCGCGGTACGCGTCCATGACGACTCCCGTATGCACAGGTCTGTCGGGCTTCACCTAACCCCTCGGCAATCAAGGAAGATCAGGCACGAGCCACATGTCTCGTCTCATCGCTCTGCGGCCGCAGGTGTTACAACCTCAACCGGTGAGGCATGCGCCACGAACCGCATCCACCGTCGTCAGGCGCAGCGCGACGGCTTGACGAGAACTTGGACGGCCCGCTCAGCCGAGCACATACCAGCAGGTCAGATGCGGGCTGGCGGCCTTGGGGCGCTACATGAGCGTCACTCCAAGATCTATTTATCGCCGCAGGTCAGCTAGCAGATGGGAGCGGCTTCGGCAGTTTCTTCGTCTCCGCGCTTCTCCCATCGACGCTCTGAGTCCCTCCCATCCGGTGGTCGAGACCTTGACGGACCGATCCGGCCCGACCTCACGAGGGAGACACCATGGCTATCGACCTGCAGGACAGCACTGCCTCGACGAAGTTCAGCCAGAACGCCTTGAGCACGGCGAACAGGGCGTTCCAGCTGCTGATCGCTGGCCCGAACCAGCTCTCGGTAGACGGCCGCTCCATCGCGCATGGAGTACCTTCGCGTCCGATCAATCTCGGTGAACTGAAGGATCTGATGCTCACGCCGCAGGCCAGCGACGAGCTGAAGGACGCCATCTGGGCGCACCTGGTGCCTGGGTGAGCTGACGCGCGCCGGTGTCGTCACCGTCCTCCAGGGATCACTGAAACTTGGGGAAGGAAGCCAGGTCCCCGTCCTCATGCCAAAGGATCTCCTGCTCAACCGGGTGCCCACCGGCCGAACCAGCGACTCCCCCGGCCTGGTCCTTATCGAGAAGGGCGACGTGATCGCCTCGACGCTTACGGCCAGCGGCTCAGTGCCGCGGGTGATGACTCAGGCGGGAGCCGTACTCGGGCCGCAGTTGCTGCTTTTCGGACAGACCCCGAGCGCCTCGATCCCTATTTCCTCGCCGGTTGCCTGCGTGCCGAGAGCCGGTCCGGCTCCACCGTACGGCTGGACCCGCGGCGGGCCTCACTGCCCAGGCTGGCGATCGAGGAGCAGCGCCGGTACGGCAAGACATTCGCTCAGTTTCTTACGCTTGAGGACACCACGAGATCACTGCGAGAGATCAGCGATAGCCTTGTCCCCGCTGGGATTAGCGGGCTCCCCGACGGGAGCCTGACACCCGAGTAACCCCTTTTGGAGCCAGCCGTGCACGACTTCCTCGGCCGCTATCGCCTTGATGCACTCCGCCTTGGCCGTGGTGGGATGGGTGAGGTGTGGGGTGCCGAGGACACCATGCTGTGCCGCCGCGTCGCGATCAAGTTCGTCCTGCTCCCGACCCCTGAACTCGTCGAGAGGTTCGGTAGGGAGGCCAAGGCGCTGTCCAGGCTGCTCATCCCGGTGTCCCCGCGCTCTACGACTTCGGTTCAGACAACGGCCGCCACTACATGATCATGCAGTTCATCGAGGGCAACGGTCTGCATGATGTCATCGCCGAGCACGCCCCACTCTCGATCGGCTGGGTCGCCTCCGTTCTGGACGCGGCCCATTCTCAGGGCATTCTGCACCGGGACCTGAAGCCCTCCAATCTCATGCTCTGCCGCGACGGCTCAATACGGGTCCTCGACTTCGGCCTGGCGTTCCTGCACGACGCGACCCTGACCACGCTGACCATGTCTGGTCAGCAGCTCGGGACCGCCGCCTACATGTCGCCTGAGCAGATCGAGGCCCAACCCGCCTCTGGGCGTACCGACGTCTACTCCCTCGGATGCGTCCTCTACGAAGCTGCCACCAGCCGCCCTCTGTTCACCGGCGCCAACGACCACAACATCAAGACACAGCACGTCACGTCACCGGCCGAACCGGCTGGCCAGTATCGGGCCGACATTCCGCGAGGACTCGACGAGCTGTTGCTGGCCATGGTGGAGAAGGACCCGGCCAACCGGCCCAAGGACATGCGCGAGGTCTACGAGCGGCTCATGCCGTACCTCTCGGGACCCGGTCCACTCGGTGACATGACGGCGGAGTCCCCGAGCCCGCTGATGCTCTACTCCCGCGCTCTGAGCCGCACGACCGTCGTGGGACAACCGGCGCCTAAGGTAAGCGCCCCGGCGACGCTACGCGATGACTTCAGCGAAGGTGACATCAGACGGGCACGGCGCGATGCGAGGTCTCTGATCAGAGACTCGCGCTACGGTGAAGCCGTCTCGCTGCTCAAAGAAGCCCTAACCCACGCCCCCAGCGTGCAGGGCCTGCGCGAGCAGCTCGCCGAGGCTTACCTGGCCGCTGAGGATTACGAGCAGGCCGCCTTCGAATACCGGCAGCTCGCGAAGTCCAGCGAGCCGAGTCAAGCGTTCCACCACCGGCTCCAAGAGGCTATCTGCCAGGCCCACCTCGGTGACCTCGACCTGGCCTTGCACCTCATGACCGCGCTCCTGGCCGACACCTCGGGCGAAGACGATCCGCGAGCTCTTGAGCTCAGGCGGCAGATCGGCGAACTGGAGCGCGACGCCGGTCGCCTTGACCAGGCAAGACTGACGCTGTCCAAGTTGCTCTCCGACCTTCGTCGTGTCTATGGCGAGGAGCACGCCGCGACAGAGCGGGTGCGACAACTTCTCGGGGCGATCTGACGCGCCGATTCACAAGGCGCCATCAGTACAAATTTCTACTCTTCCTCATGCGAGTCGTCGATCTGTTCCAGCTCCTCAATGCTGTCAGCAGCCGCCCACCTCAATAGTTCTTGCTCGTCCTGAACAGCCTCTTGCTCGGCGCGCAACCTCTCCAATGCCCGACGTTGATCGTCGAAGGTCAGATACCGCTCGTGCGTGATCCGCTCGGCTTCCTCGTGCGACACCCTGCCCACGCTGGTCAGCACGCGCATCTCGTTCACCTCGATGAACCGGTCCGTCGCCACCAGCCAGTCGGTCAGCGAAATCTGCTGCCTGCGGCGAGTACGCAACTCAGCGAAGTCCAGGAACTGCGTAGTCAGCATGTTCAGGTCGGTGACCTCGTCCTGGGTCAGGTAGTTCTTCGCCGTACCGACGTCGCCCTTGCGTACCCGCGACCCCTGCCAGGAGGTCAGTCCCATGTTCGGCAGCGCTGGGTCAGCGCGCTTGACGATCAGCTCATCCTCTATCGGACCGAGGACGGGCGTGCGGAGATCCAGTTCCGAGCGGTCGACGGGACTGTCTGGCTGACGCAGGCCCAGATAGCCGAGCTGTTCGATCGAACCGTGCAGAACATCAACCTGCACATCCTCGCGATCTTGAGGGACGGCGAGGTCTCGGAGGCAACTATCAAGCAGGACTTGATAGTTCGGACCGAGGGCTCTCGTGAGGTTCGTCGGCAGGTGCAGGTCTACAGCCTGGATATGATCCTGGCGGTCGGCTACCGGGTCCGGTCGGCGCGAGGCATTCAGTTCCGCACGTGGGCGACCACGGTGCTGCGGGAATACCTGGTCAAGGGGTTCGTCCTCAATGACGAGCGGCTCAAGAACCCTGGCGGGTTCGACTACTTCGATGAGCTGCTTGAGCGGATCCGTGAGATCCGTGCCTCGGAGAAGCGTTTCTACCAAAAGCTTCGGGATCTGTTCGCGGCCGCGGGTGATTACGACCCCACCGCGCAGCGGTCCAGGACGTTCTTCGCGACCGTGCAGAACAAACTGATCTATGCCGTGACCGGGTATACGGCCGCTGAGCTCTCCACCCCGCTCTGCCGCCCCGTCCATGGTCATACGCCGAGCGTATGCCTCACGCCTGCTACGAATGGGCGAATTCACTTCATCAACCCAGCTCACCGGCCAGGCCTGCCTACCTGACGAAGCGACCCCAGCCAGCTGAGCGCTCGAAGGCCTCCGCAATGGCCTCACCACTGGGCAGGTCTCCATCCGGATGGAGGTTCTCTTGCGCCCAGCGCCATGCGGGCTGCTGAAGTGTCCGGTCAGGAGCCCGCCGCCGTGAGCCCTGCCCCGGGGCCTCGAGCCGCGACGTTTCTCCCGATCCAGGATGGCTCAGCGATCGCCACGTTGGCGCCCAGGCTCGCCAGGCAGCGATGATGAGCAGGGTCTACGGGAGCAGCCCACCGCGTGAGCCGTACCGGGTGGCGGGAAGCAGGGACATCGAGGCGGCGACGATCGTGCCACCCACGGTGGCCGGGAGGAGGGCAGCGGCCAGCGGATCCTCGCCGTGCAGCAGAGCGAGCTCGTGCATGTGACGGAATGAGACGACGGCGGCGATCAGTGCGACCAGCAAAGACGCTCGCGGTCGTCGTGAGCCGGATCCAGCGGTCGGAGCGCATCTCACACCCCCACCGTTCCGGCGAGGAACTCGGTGCTCCGCGTCCATTGGGGATTGTTGGTGTCGACCCTCCGACATGCGTTGCACGCGCCGGGGCTGACCGCCCAGCGTCGTAGAACCCTCTGCGAATGATGGCCCGCGCGAACACCAACAACTAAACGAACACAGGCCGATCCCACTCGTGCGTCAGGCCCGGCTCAAAGATCTGAACCCTCGACCGGGTATCGGACTCGGGTTCGTCGAAGTCCATCGGCTCCCACCGCGAACACAAAGGGTTCAGTTACCCTCTGCGCCATGTGGATGATCTTTGCTTCATTGGTGAGAAAGATACTGGCCATCTCCCTTCCGACAATGCCGGCGTTGGAGAGGGCAAAAATTCGAGCGCCACTCATATAGATCACCCGCGCTTCGACGAGGTTACGCGTGATAGCCAGGTCCTTGCACAGGAGGATGTCTCCGCGCAGCGTGGCTTCCTCAATCCACCGCACGTCCTCGATCTGCTGAGACTCATCCTTCCCGTACCGCTCGTCCATGGTCTCCAGGACCCACCCGGCGGCGCGAAGGGCGTTCGGCACAATCCGTGAGCCTAAGCCTCGATCGAGAAAGAAGGCCAGCCCAGACTCCCTCGCCTCGCACGCCATTCGTCTCCTAAGCGGCTCGGGGATGGAGCGCGTTGACCTCGTTCAGCCGCAGGTCATAATCCTCGGCGACCTCTCGGCTGTCCTCTCCGGCCTCCAGGCGGCTAAGTACGTCGGCAACGCGAATTCCGCGCCGCGCCAGAGTGGGCTGACCACCGTTGACCCAGGGGTCGACGGTCACATCGACCCGCTCGTACGCGGGGAGATGGATCACCCGCATCCATCCATCCTGATACGTGACACGACGCAGATAGTCTCGGACAACCGGCCGGAACACCCCCTGGCCACTGCGGATGACCACAAGCCCGTCAATCGCTTCCCGCTCGGCGGGATCATCCGTTTGCTCCCGGAAGTCCCACAGCACTTCGGCGCCGTCGGTCATCAGCCTCTCGCTCGCCAGTGCCTGCCCGAGGCCGATGTTCTCCTCCAGCCAGCGGATGGCCGGACGGATCCGCTGCATGGGCACCTTGGCGCTGCGGAACGCAGCGAGCATGTACGCCTCCGCCAGGCCAACGAAGGGGACGGTCGGCCCCTTCGCGCCCGCAGTCGTCACGAGCGGATCGGCCGCCACGACCAGACCGTCCACATGCTTGTAGGCATAACCCACCGCCCAGTTGCGGAACGACTGCCGAGGCACGCCGATGAGATCGGCTGCCTGCCCTTTCGTGTACAAGGGAGTGACGTAGCGGAAGTCATGGATAAGGCCATTGCGAACGACCATCGTTGCCACCTCCCTTCATGGCCACAGCCTAGAGAACGATGTGCGGGGACGCATGCGATCTCTACCCGATGATCTGGCTACTCATGTGAGTCCACGGCTCGCGCCGCCCGCCGACGACCCAGTCGCACCCTCCCCTGGCTACCGACTACGTGTCTGGACAGGGGCGCCTCTCGACAACCTCCGGTGACGCATGGTGGCCGCCCGTCGTCTTCAGGGCGATTCGATGTGGCACAGTCGGCCGGCTCCGGTGGAATCTGCGGTGCCCTACCACACGCGCAAGCTCGATCAAGGCGCCCGAGCGGAGCGAGGACCATTGTCCCGGGATGGGGTCCAGCTGGCTGACCACCCAAATGGGCAACGGGTGGGGCCAGGCAGGACGTCCGAGCGGAGCGAGGTCCTTTCGGTCGGGGTGGGGTCCAGCTGGCTGACCATCCAGATGGGCAACGGGTGGGGCAGACGAAGCGCCCGAGCGACAGCGAGGACCTTTAAGGGCGGACCAACCGGTACGGCTGGCGGGGGCGGCCCGCCTGGGAGCCCTTCACCGGTGGCATCGGCCAAGCCAGCCCCTCCTCCGCCAGACTCTGCAGAACCCGGCGAGCCGACCGAGGCGCCACCGCCAGCACGTCGGCCACGATCTCGGCATCCACCACCAGCGCCTCCGGCCCATCGCCCAGCCCCGCCACCAGGCGTTCCAGGAGCTTGGCCCCCTTGGTAGCGGTAACCGGCTCGCTTTCGGCCCGTCTACGCTGCCGTAGTGGCAGGGAAAGGACGGTCCCGTCTCCGCTGACCATGTAGGCCGCCGCCGCCCCGGCATTCCGGGCTTTCTCCACGGCGACCAGCGCGTTGGCGTCGGCGTCCCGCGCGGTGGTGCCGAGCCCGATCCCCACCTCGACCGGCACCCCCGCCTCCGACCGCACCCGGTCCATGAACGGGGCGACCCGGAACCCGTCGGTGGCCTGTGCGAGCGCACCGACCGTGGCGGTGACGACGTAGCTGTTCTCGTCGCGCGGCACCACGGTGGCCCCCATCACCCGGGCGTCGGCCAGAAGCGACTGGTGAAGGGAGAGCTTCAGTTCCTGCTGCCAATAGTTACCGGGCCCCGAATAGCTGGGCCGCGCGGATGCGGCCAGCTCGACCACGGCGATGGCGATCTGGCCCTCCTCCAGCCGGCTCCCCGTACCGAGCAGGGCGGCGGTGTTCAGCGCCAGCCGCAGCGTGTGGGAGGTCGGCAGCATCCGCAGCACCGGCACCCCGGCGGCGGTGAGCGCCTTGGCCACACTCCTTATCGTGGTCAGCGCGGCCGTGGTCACCCCCTGCCGATGAAGCTGCTCGTGAAAGCCGATGAACCCACGGGCGGACTCCGGCTGGTCGTACTCGGAAAGGTGCACTCCCGCGGTGCTGACCCCGATCTCCCCGTAAGCCTCTTCGACATCGGCCGCGGGCAGCGAGTCGATGCTGACCCTGGCCGGATCGATACCGTCGGCGAGCACTCCACGCAGCAGAGCGGCATAAAGGCTGGCCCCGCTCATGGGTACGAACGTGGCCGGCATGGGCAGTTCGCCGCCCTGCCGGGCGAGGTCGTACTGGAGCGGCCCGGTGAACAGAGCCACGTCGATACTGTCGGCGATCTTGGAGAACTTCTCGTAGGTCTCGTGCTCACCGGCCAGCGGCGCGCCCACCAGCCGCCAGTCGGCGGCGGCGGGCAGGTCGGCGCCGATCATCATGATCTGCTCGACCAGGTCAGGCGGCCCGACGACCCCGATGGCCACCCTCGACCGTGTCTCGGATCGCAACCGATCCATGATCGTTATCTCTCCAGTCCGGATCGCCACTGCAGGAGTCGCGTCATCGTCCCGCCGAGGACCGCCGCACGGTCCTCCTCGGCGAGGCCACTGAAGATTACCCGGCCGAGCGACATGCGAAGATCGATGAACGGGAAGTCGGAGCCGTAGACCACCCGGCCCGCTCCGACCTCCGACACCATTCTGACGATGTCGGGCCCGCTGTTGAAGGAGCCGCAGACCTCCAGGATGAGTCCGGGCTGTCGCTGCGCCGCCTCGATCGCGAGGTCGAAGCCGAGCGGCGTGGCACCGGCATGCCCGGCCAGGATGGTCGCCCCGGGATGCCGGGCGGCCACCTCCTCCACCTGCCCGAGATCGTTGTACGGCGAGCCGTCATAGCTGTGCGTCAGCACCGGGCACCCGGTCCGCTGCGCGAACTCCCACACCGGCGCGTACCGCCGCCCGGTGAGCGGATAGTCGTGCAGGTCAGGATGGAGCTTGATGCCCCCGAAGCACGGATCGTCCCCCCACCGCGCCAGTTCCCCCACGGGATCCTGCCAGGGATTGACGGTCAGGTACCCGGTGAACCGGTCGGGCGCGCCCCGGACGATCTCGGCGGTCTGCGCGTTGCCCTCGGTGGCGTCGAGCTGGATGGCGAGGTGGCTGGACAGGACCGCGTGCGCCACCCCGCACCGGTCCATGACCCGCACCATCGCCTCGGGCCCGGCCTCGGGGATGAAGAACAGGCTGTACGGCCCGGCGTGCGCGTGCGCGTCCACGATCCGTACCCCGGTCTGGGGTCGGCGGCTCCACACGGCGGTCTCGATGCTCACGCGGCCCTCGCTTCCTGACGCAGCAGGCCCAGCACATTGCCGGAGCCGATGGCGGCCACGCTCTCGTCGTCCAGTTCCGACCAGAGGAGCCGGGTGAGCGCCTCGGCCGGGTCTCTGGCGGGGGCGCCGGTGCCGAAGACGAGGCGGCGCGGGCCGTACCTCTCGACGAGCCATTCGAGGCCGCAGTGGGAGGAGAGGTTGGCCAGCCCGAGATGGACGTTGGGGGTGCGGGCGAGCACGCCCGCTGCCTGCCTGAGCAGGCGGTATCCGAGGCCGCCGACGACGACGGCGAGGCCGGGGCGGGCGGCGGCGACGGCCTCGACGGTGGGCCAGCCGACCTGCGGCGCGTCGAGCAGCAGCGGCAGCCCGGCCTCGGCGACGGCGTCGAGCAGGCGGGCGGTGTCCTTGCCCGCGAGGTCGTAGCCGTGGTCGGCGGGGTAGGCGCGGACGGCGGCGACGCCGTTGTCCAGGGCGGAGGTGACGAAGTTCGCGGTCTCGTCGCAGGTGTCGGGCAGCATCACCCAGCAGGGGCGCAGCCTGGGCTGTCCTTCCGTCAACTTGACGACCTTGAGATTGCCCTGGTGCGGGTCGTGCAGCCACGACCAGCTGTGGCTCACGAGCGCCTCGGCGATGCCGAAACGGTCCATTCTGGCCAGCGCCTGCGTGACCGTGCCCTGGCCGACGTCCCTGCGGGGGTGTCGGCCGAGCATCGCGTCAGCGTCGATCAGCATGAACCGTCCAACCGTCGGGGACCGTGGGGGGCTGGTCGCGGAAGGGGAAGAGGCCGACGGTGAACCGGCCGTCGGCGCGGCGCAGTCCGAGGGTGTGGATCTCGCCGTATTCGGCGGTCCTGGCCTCGGGGTCGGGGATGCGTGCGGGACCGTTCCCATGCAGGACCTCGTCGGGCTCCTCCAGGGGTACGGCCAGCAGCCCGGGACCCTTCTCCGTCACGAACCCGTCCCCGTGGCGGCGCCAGGGCGACAGGCCGTGGAGCTGCCAGATCGCCTCCGCGTCGATGCGGTCGGAGACCACCCAATAGCCGGGGTCGGGCACGAAGACGATCCGCCGGTCGTGGCGCTGCTCGTAGCCGCGATGATGTCCCTCGAAGACCTGTTTATCAGGAAAAATCCGGAACAGGTCGCATGAAGCCCTTCGATCCTCCACATACTCCTGCCCCGGCACCAGCAACGTGTTGTGCGCCCTGGTCGCCTGGTACCAGTCGTAGTAGCCCGGATCGTCATAAGACGGCGGCCCGCCGCCCTCCCACGCCAGCGGCACGCCCCATCCCTCGATGACGAAGTCGAGCGCCGCGTGGTGGCTGTGCGGCTCCAGCTCGTGCCCGACATAAGGCCCATAGTTGATCACCGTGTGGAAGCCGCCGCCCCGCAGCACCGCGTACCCGCTGGCCTCAAGGTTGACCGGACCGGACAGCGGCTCGATGTCCACCGGCCAGACCACACCGCTGTCCTGCAGGTGCGGCACCCAGCCGCCCGACGTGGTCAGCGCGGCCAGCCAGTCGTGCATGAGCGGGTAGCGGGGGTGGGCGGCCAGCGAAGGCTCGACAGCGGCGGCCCGCTTGAGCGCGTCCAGGCACATGCCGTGGTAGCCGGGCGAGCGCTCGTGGTGGCCGCCGTCGGCGCGTACGTCGCGCTCCAGGTGCTCGTGGATGCGGGCCAGCGCCACCTCCGCCCACGACCCGGCCTCCGGCAGGTCGGCGAAGACGCGGGCCAGGTGCAGGAGCTCACAGACGGTCGCGAACTGCCAGTTGCCGTGGCGGAACTCGTCGTGCTCCTCGGCCGACCAGCGCGCGCCGCCGATGACGGTCTTCAGCATCTCCCTCCGGCACCGCTCGCCCAGGGCCGTGCCGAAGACGTGCAGGGCGTGGGTGAGGTACATGCCGCGGGCGCACACGCCGAGCGAGTACCAGATCACGTCGAGGCCTGGCCAGTCGCCCTCCACCCGGTCGCGGTCGGCGTACCACTGCAGGAACAGGCGCTCCCAGGTGTCGGCGTAGCGCTGCTCGCCGGTCTCGGAGTAGGCGGCGATCAGCGGGGTCATCCAGCGCAGGTAGTGGAAACCGTACAGGCGGGAGCGGCCGTGGCCCTTGTCCAGGAAGTCGACCTCGATGCCGATCAGGTCGTCGGCGGCGTCCGCCGGCATGCCCGCGGGGACGGGCGCCCGCCACCTCCAGGTACGGCCCAGCTCCGGCAGATCCTCGTCGGGGATGTGGCGCATCCGGGTCGGGTGCACATGCGGCGGCTTCTCCACATAGGCGGTCATGCGAGCCTCACCGGAAGCCCGGTGCGGGCGGACTCGTGCGCGGCGGCCAGCACGGCGGTCACGTCGCGCGAGCTCTCGACGCTGATCAGCGGCTCGGTCCCGGTGCGCGCGCAGTCGACGAAGTGGTGGATGGCGTCGCGGTAGGCTCCGGCGGGCACGCCGTGCACGACGCGCTGGAGCATGTTGCGCGGGTAGGCGTAGGCCTTGGCGGTGGCCACCTGGATGTTCTCCTTCTGGCGGTCGAGCTGGATGACGCCGTCCTCGCCGACCACGGTGACGTAGCTGTCGACCATGGTCGGGAAGGTGTTCGGGTAGATCCAGGCCGACTCGAAGGTGGCGACGGCGCCCCGGCTGAAGCGGGCCTGGATCTGCATCGCGTCGGGGGTCTCGATGCCCATGCCGCGCAGCTTGCCGTGGCGGGCGGTGGCGAACACCTCCACCACGCGGTCGTCGTAGAGCCAGCTGAGCAGGTCGATGTCGTGGCTGGACAGGAACCAGGCGCAGCTCGTCTGGTCGGCCCAGCGGATCATCTCGGTGGGCACGTAGATGGTGTCGTCCTTGCGGGCGTACCCCACGACGGGCTCGCCGACCAGCTCCATCTGCTGCTTGGCCTGCGCGTACGCGGGCACCCAGCGGTGGTTGAACAGGCACATCGCGATCACGCCCGCCTCGCGGATGGCGGCGACCGCGCGGTCGGCGTCGGCGACCGTGGTGGTGAACGGCTTCTCGACCAGGATGTGCAGCCCGGCCCGCGCGGCGGCGACCATCATGTCGGCGTGCAGGTGGTCGGGCGTGGTGATCGAGACGGCGTCGACCGTCCCGGAGGCGATCAGGTCGCGGTAGTCGGAGTAGACGGCCGCCTCTCCCAGGGGACTGCGCGAGACCGCGGTGAGCTCGACGTCGGGGTGGGCGGTGAGCACCTCGGCGTGCCCGCGGCCCATGATCCCGGCGCCGATGATCCCTACTCTGAGCTTAGGCAAGTGCGTCATTCCATCGCTTCTCTGCAGTGTCGAGCGCTTCCTTCGCGCTCTTGGTACCCGTGAGGAAGGCCCGCACCTCTTCGGAGAGCAGCTCGCCCAGCTCCGCGTCCTTGTTGGTGCCGATCGGGGTGTACTTCAGCTGGGGCAGCCCCTTCACGATCACGCTTCTGGCCATGGCCATCGGGTCGTCGCCGGAGACGTCGGTGAAGAACGTGTCCTTGGTCGAGGAGACCGTCGAGGGGTAGATCGGCACGATCTTGCAGAAGGCCAGCTGGTTGGCGCCGTTGGTGAAGTACTTGATGAACTCCGCGGCGGCCTTCTTGTTCTTGGACGCCTTGGGGATGGAGAAGGCCTGCTGCGCCAGCAGCAGGTTGCCGCCGGTGCTCATCTGGACCGGCGCGGTGACGAGCAGGTCCTTGTAGACGTCGGGCGCGTTCTTCTGCACGTTGAGCAGCTCGGCGGCGTTCGCGTGCGCCTTGAAGGCGACCTGGCCGTTCTCCAGCGTCTGCGGGAGGTTGCGGATGTCCTTGGAGACGGCTCCGGGCGCGATGCCCTTGGCCGCGTAGCTCTTCTTGAACTTCTCCAGCACCTCGGTGGCCTGCGGCGTGTTGAACACGGCCTTCTTCTTGTCGGGGCTGAGCAGTTCGATGCCGTAGTAGCGCAGCGTGTTGTGGTCGGGGAGGGCGTTGAACCCGTTGACCTTGGTCTTGCCGAAGACCTTGTCGGCCAGCGCGAGCGCCTCGTCGTAGCTGACCGGAGGCTTGCTGGGGTCGAAGCCGACCTTGTCCATCACCGACTTGCGGTACATGGCGACGGGCGAGCCGCCGTTGTACCAGGGCACGGCGTAGAGCTTTCCGCCGGTACGCAGCGGCTCGACGAGGTTCGGCTGGAAGTCGGCGAGGTCGCCCTGGGTGAAGTAGGCGTCGAGCGGTTCGAGCGACGGCGTGAAACGGCCCAGCTCGATCGAGCTGACGTTGACCGCGTCGGGCACCTCGCCGCTGGCCACGGCGGCCAGCAGCTTCGTGGCGCTCTCCTGGCCGGGCACGTCGACCCACTTGACCGTGACCTGGGGGTGCTGCTTCTGGTAGTCGGCGATCAGGCCGTTGATGTAGTCGCTGTAGTTCTTCTTCAGGTTGATCGTCCAGAACTCGACCTCGCCCTCGAAGGGCTGGTCGTTACCGCCTTCCGCGGCTCCGGAGGTGCCGGCGACGCAGCCGGTCGCGAAGAGGGAGAACGCGAGAGCCGCTACTAAGAAGCTTCTGCTTGACATGTGGCCGTCCTTAATCGCTACTTTCGGCACAATGACAGGACGCGCTCTTGCCGTCAATCCCTGGGCTATGTACGCTGCAGAAAATTCTGGCCCGCCGTTATCCATCTTTAGGACTACCAATGCCCGGACAGCGGTGGTACACCCCCTACCTCTTCGCCCTCCCGGCCCTGGCCTTGTTCGGGGTCTTCTTCGTCTGGCCCGCCGTCACCGCGATCCAGCTGTCGTTCATGCGGTACGACGTGGTCTCGCCGCCCGCCTTCGTCGGGATGGACAACTTCGTGCGCCTCCTGGGCGACGAGAAGTTCTGGACCGCGACGCTCAACTCGGTGCTGTTCCTGATCGGGCTGTTCCCGCTGCTGGTCGTGCTGCCGTTGCTGCTGGCCGTACTCGTGAACCAGAAGCTGCCGGGGATCAGGACCTTCCGGATGCTCTACTACCTGCCGGTGGTCACCTCGATGGTCGCGGTGGCCGTGGCCTGGGAGTACGTCTTCAACCAGCAGGGCGTGCTCAACTGGATCCTCACCGGCGCCGGCCTGCTGGACCAGCCGATCCAGTACCTGCTCGACCCGTTCTGGGCGCTGCCCGCGCTCATCGTGGTCGAGGGCTGGAAGAGCATGGGCTTCTACATGATGATCTACCTCGCGGGGCTGCAGACCATCGACACCTCGCTCTACGAGGCGGCCCGCGTCGACGGCGCCACCGCCTGGGACCGGCTGCGGCGCATCACCGTGCCGCTCATGATCCCGTACATCGCCGTCGCGTTCACGATGGAGATGCTCGACGCGATGCAGGCCTTCACCTCGGTGTACGTCATGACCCGGGGCGGACCGCAGGACGCGACGCTGACCCTCGGCTACTACATCTGGTCGGCCGGCTTCGAGCACTACGAGATGGGCTACGCCAGCGCCATCGGCCTCGTGCTCTGGGTGGTCATGATCGCGCTGGCGATACTCAACCACCGCCTCACCAGGGGGAAGTCGTGAGAACACGCAACATCGGGATGTACGTCCTGCTCACGGCGATCGCCCTGGTCTTCGTGGGCCCCTTCCTCATCCTGCTGTCGTCGGGGCTGAAGCCGTCCGACCAGGCGGTCTTCGCCTTCCCGCCCGACATCATCCCCCGGCCGCCGGTCCTGGACTGGGTGAGGGAGGCGTGGACGGCGATCCCGTTCCCCCGCTATCTGCTCAACTCGGTCATCTACGTGGGCGCGATGGTTCCCGCGTACGTGCTGGTCTCGGCGCTGTGCGCGTACCCGCTGGCGCGGCTGCGCTTCCGCGGCCGGAACCTGATCTTCCTGGCGATCCTGTCCACGATGTTCCTGCCGGGCGAGGTCATGCTCATCCCGCGGTTCCTCGTGGTCTCGCAGCTCGGCCTGGCCGACACCTATGCCGGGGTGATCCTGCCCGGCCTGCTGTCGGCGTTCGGGATCTTCCTGCTGCGGCAGACGTTCGCCGGGGTGCCGCGCGAGATCGTGGACGCCGCGCGCACCGACGGCTGTCACGAGCTGCGCATCTTCTGGCACGTGATGCTGCCCGCCGCCCGGCCCACGCTGGCCATCCTCGCCATCTTCGGCTTCATCTCGGTCTGGAACAGCTTCATCTGGCCGCTGGTCGTGCTCAAGGACTCGGCCAAGTACCCGATCGCGCTCGGGATCGCCTATCTGGCCGGGATCACCGGCACCGACGTCAGGACCCTCGCCGCCGGGACGATCATCTCGATCATCCCGGTGGTCGTCGTTTTCATGCTCATGCAACGCCACGTCCTCGAAGGCATGCGAGGCGCAGTGAAAGGCTGACCGCGATGTTGACCCGCAGGCAGTTCGGTTTGGGCGCGATGGCTCTGGGGTTACCCCTCACCGCGCGCCCGGCAGGCTACGACTACACCACCCGGGAGACGTTCGACCTGTTCGACAAGGTCTTCCACGACAGCGGGCTGACCGGGCAGCCCACGCACACCAACGAACTGGGCGCCCTCGGGTGGGGCCAGTCGTACGTGTTGTGCGCGTTCATCCGGATGTACGAGGCCTACAAGGACACCCACTACCTCGACCGGCTCATCCACAACGCCGACCTGGTGCTGGCCGGGCGTGACTCGGTGCGCGGCGTGACGGACTACCGGGGGCTGTCGCTGCCGGGCTGGCGCAACACCAGCTACACCGCGGGCGGGGTCATCCTGCTCGACGCCGCCGGCACGCCGGTCCTGGAGGTCCGCAGCGCGCTCACCAACGTCAGCGACGCCGTCGTCACCGTGAAGGCGGGCAGTTCGGCCGAACGCTTCACGATCGTGGTGGACAACCCGAAAAAGAAGCGCGTCTCCACCTTCACCGACCTGACCGTGGACGACACCGTGGACAACGCCGTCGAGCGCGTCCTGGCCGCCTACCCGACCCCCAACATGGTCACCGCCAAACGGCTCGCCCCGGGCGCGCCCGCGCACGGCACGTTCCCGATGGCGGCGGCGCCCGTGCACTTCTCCGTGCACACCGGCATGATCACGTATCCCATGGCCGCCTTCGTCCGTCTGGTCCGTCAGAGCCCCAGGCTCCAACGCATCACGAAATATCGGGACAAGGCGCGTGAGTACCTCCAAGCCGTCCGCGAGGCTGCGGCCATCCACGACCGCGAGTGGCACGACGGCGGCTACTTCATCTGGCCCAAGCACATGCCGGTCCCCTACGACGGCACCGAGCAGCCCCACAACCAGTCGCTCGGCCTCGGCCAGACCTATGCCGAACTCGCCGCCGCCACCGGCGAGCACCGCTACCGCGAGCGCACCCGGGCCATGGCCCGCACGTTCGGCCGCGACCTGCGGACCAACGACAAGGACGCCTACGTCTGGCCCTACTGGCCGGCGTCCGGGGTGATGTACCGCGGCTACACCCAGGCCGACGACGTCTCGGAATGGACGCCGTCGTACGGCAGGCCGCCCGTGGGCGCGCAGCAGATGGAGGACCTCAGCCACGCCGGGATCGACGTCGAGTTCGCCGGCGCCGCCCACCGCGCCGGCCTCGGCTTCCGCGGCCACGACATGGTCCGCCTCGCCCGCACCTACACCCGCAACCTGGCCACCAGCGACAACGGCGTCGCCACCACGTTCCTCTACATCGACGGTGGCGGCGGCCTCGCCCCGGCCGGGCAGTACCTGCAGGCGCCCCGCTTCATGCCCGTCGCGCAGTGGGACCCCGGCCTGTTCACGCACGCCCGCAAGGTCTACGACGACCACGCCGTGGAGTCCCAGGCGGGTTCCACGCTCCTGAGCGTCGCCTATCTCAACTGGTTCGCCCGGAGGTCCTGATGCGTCTGTCCCGCCGCCAGTTCACGCTCGGCGCCCTCGCTCTCTCCGGCACGGCCGTTCTCCCTGGTTTTCCCGGTACGGCACGCGCCGCCTCCGCCCACGACTACACCGCCCGCGAGACCTTCGACCTGTTCGACCGGACCTTCCACGAGAGCGGCAGCGCCGGCCAGCCGTCCGGCACCAACGAGCACGGCGGCCTGGCCTGGGGCCAGTCGTACGTGCTGGCGGGCTTCGTCCGCATGTATGAGGCCTACCAGGACACCCACTACCTCGACCGGCTCATCCACAACATCGACCTGGTGCTGGCCGGGCGCGACTCGGTCCGCGGCGTCACCGACCACCGGGGCCGCTCGCTGCCCGGCTGGCGGGCCATGGCGCCCTACACGGTCGGCCTGGTGACGCTGAAGGACGCGGGCGGGCAGGCGCTGATCGAGATCCGCACCGCCCTGACCTACGCCGACAACGCGGTGGCGACCGTGCGGGCGGGCAGCTCCGCCGACCGGTTCACGCTGGAGGTGCGCAACAACCGGACGAACCTGGTGGCGACCTTCACCGACCTGTCGCTGGATCCGGCGGCGGCCGACTACGCGGTCCGGCGGATTCTCGACGCCTATCCGACGCCGACGCTGGTGACGGCGCGGGAGCTGCGGGCCGCGCCCGCGGGGAACGCCGTGCCCGCGCTCGGGGCCACGGCGTTCGTGTCGCAGCCGGTGATCTTCACGGTGCACACCGGGATGATCACTTATCCGATGGCGTCGTTCGCCAAGCTCGTGCTGCGGAGTCCGCGGCTGCGGGCCATACCGAAATATCGGCACAAGGCGGTGGAGTACCTGAAGGCGGCGCGGGACGCGGCGGCCGTCCACGACGACGAGTGGCGGCAGACCGAGGACGGCCGGGGGTATTTCGTGTGGAACAAGGGCACGCCGCTCGCCTACGACGGCACCGAGCAGCCCACGAACCAGAGTCTCGCGCTCGGCCAGACCTACGCCGAACTCGCCGCCGCCACCGGCGACCCCTTCTACGCCGACCGGGCGCGGCGCATGGCCAGGACCTTCCTGCGCGAGGTCGAGGCCGACGCCGACGACGCCTACGTGTGGTCGTACTGGCCGTCGTTCGGGCGGACCTACAACGGGTTCGGCAAGGCCGACGGCGTCTCGGAGTTCACGCCTTCCGGCGGACCCGCGCGGCAGATCGAGGACCTCAGCCATGGGGCGATCGACGTCGAGTTCGCCGCCGCGGTCTTCCGCAACCGGCTGTTCTACAAGGGCGCGGACATGGCGCGCTTCGCGCGTACCTACAGCAAGAACCTCGTGGCGCCGCCCGGCGCGGACGGCATCGCCACCGCCTACCAGCGCGTCGACGGCACCGGCAGCACGACCTCCGCCGGGCAGTATCTGCAGGCGCCGCGGTGGATGGCCGTGGCGCAGTGGGACGAGGCCGTGTTCACGCACTCGCGGGCCATCTATGACGGCCGCGCCGTACAGCCGCAGCTCGGTTCTTATCTGGGCTGTGTGGCCTACCTCAACTGGCACGCCCGAAGGGGGTCGTAGTGTTACTCAACCTGGTCGTGGCGGGGACGCTCGCGCTGAGCGGCGCGCACTCCGTGGAAAGCCCCTGGCTCACCAAGTACAGGGCGCTTGAGGCGCAGATCGGCGCCTCCGTCTACAACGACCGCAGCAGCGCGACCCTGGCCTGGGGCGAGAGCTACATCATGCGCAGCTACCTCGACGTCTACCGGGTCACCCAGGACACCGCCTGGCTGGACAAGCTGGTCACCCACGCCGACACGGTGATCGCCAACGCCGACGACGTGGACGGTGACGGGTTCCTCGGGTGGAGCACCGAGCGGTACTCGCCGGTCGAGATCGCCAACACGGGCTTCGAAAGCGGTGACGGTGCGCTTCCCACTTCGTGGACCCGCTTTCAGGACACCGGCAGCCATGTCTATCGCACGACCGACGCGGTCGCGGGCACCCAGTCGGTGCGGGTGGTCTCCGACCAGACCAAGTGGAAGAAGCTCTACCAGAACGTCAACAGCGCCTACGAGGGCGGATCCACCTACGTTCTGCGCGGATGGGGCAAGAAGGCCGGGTCGGTGACCGGGCGGATCGTGCTGCGCAACGGGTCGACGACGATCTGCGCGCTCGACTACACCTCGACGAGCTGGACGTTCAAGCAGGTCGAGTGCAAGCTGCCCACCGGTGGGCCGCAGCTTCGGGTGTGGCTGGAGCACGCCTCCTACACGGTGGCCGGATCGGCGTCCTTCGACGACGTGAAGCTGAGCGGCCGCTTCCCGTACATGGTGCACGATGCCATGATCGGCAGCCCCATGGCCGAGTTCTCCAGGCTCGTCGCCCAGACCCCCGCCTTATCCGGATATAGCGCGAAAGCGGCGGCGTATCGTGGCTTTCTGGAGACCGAGATCGTGCCCCGCTGGGAACAGAGCGCCTACCTCGGCAACACGTGGAACGGCACCACCTGGCGCCAGCCCCCGAACGTCGACACCCTCTCCCACACCGGCACCGGCAACGACCTGCCCTTCAACATGGCCCTCGGCTTCGCCAACCTGCTGACCGTCCTGCACAGCCTCAACGGCGACCCCGCCTACCTCCAGAAAGCCAACTCCACCGTCCAGTGGGCCAAGTCGAACCTGGTCAGCTCCGGCGGCGCGTACATCTGGAACTACGGCACCTACACCACCATGAAAGAGGACCTCTCCCACGCGAACGTGGACCTGTCGGCGTTCCTGGAGTCGTACCGGCGCGGGCAGGTGATGACCACCGCCGACATGATCGCCCTCAAGAACACCCTCAAACTCAAAATGTGGAACGGCTCCACCACGGCGCCGGTCTTCAGCCTGCGGGTGGACGGCACCGGAGCGGCCAACGGGACCGACTACTTCCTGCACTCGTGGATCGAGCTCACGGAGTGGGACACGCAGGTGAAGGCGCTGGTGGCAGCCAAATACACCAACTTCACCCCCACCAACTCCTCCCACCTGATCACGTTGTCCCGCCTGCTCGCCCACGACTAAGGGCGAGGTCCTCCCTGCGGTCGGGCGCCTTACCGACGGCCCACCCCTTACCCACCTAAGTGGTTGGGCCGTTGGAGCCCGCCCCGGTCAACGGACCTCGCTCCGCTCGGGCGCCTTGATGATGCGCGCCTGCGGCGCGGCTCGCGCGTACGGAGGCCAGCGTGCTCATTGATCCCGAGCACCAGGTGCGGGCTTGAGCGCTTCTCGCCGGGTGGCCGCGAACGCCGCACAAGCTCTTTCCTCGGGCGTCCTCAAAGGTCAAGGTCCTGGCATCTATGTGGTCGAGCGGACCTGCGTCAGCCGCACGTGCTGCCCGGCTGGAGAGATGAGCATCCGGTACGCGGACCTCTCTGGCCGGCCGGCGCGCAACCATTCCATGAAGGCCGTTTCCAGTTGCGTCCACAGCGGGCGGGCGCTGCTCTGCACAACTCTGGTGTCCTGCCCCGTTCGGGCCGTGACGACGGCCCAGCCGTCGCCGGTGAGGTCCTGAAGCCTCATGGCCCATGCATCCCCCTGTTCGTTCTCGGCGGAAGTGACGACGATATGGGGTGCGGTCGCGGCAAGCCCGAGCGCGAAGGAGCCGCCGAGCGCCGCGGACACCTCCCGCGGGTCGGTCCGTGTGGTGCTCTCCACGCCGTCGTCCGACGGCGCTGCCCACTCGCGGGCGGCTCGCTGCGAGCGGAGCATCATGAACCCGCAGTCGTCGCCGAAGGTCCCGACGGCGCTGCCGTCGTCGAGTACGTCGAGACGGAGCTGCAGGCCCCAACGGCCGGGCACAGGCATCCAGGGCAGGACAATTGAGCCGCCGGGTCGCGTCTGTTCCACCCACGCGTGTGGGACGTCGCGGACACCGCAGGTGACGTGGATCCGGTCGTAGGGGGCACCGCCCAGGTGCCCGAACGCGCCGTCTCCGACGACGAGGGTCGGCGCGTAGCCCGCGGCTTTGAGGTTCTGCTCGGCCGTGGCGGCGACGGCATCGTCGATCTCGACAGTGGTCACCTGGTTGTTGCCGAGCCGCCAAGCGAGCAGGGCCGCCGTCCAACCACTTCCCGTGCCGATCTCCAGCACCCGGTGATGCTTGTCCACGTTGAGCAGGTGCAGCATCTTGGCGACCACGTGGGGAGATGACAGCGATGACGTGGGGTACGCGGTCGTGTCGTCGAGTGCGGCCGCGCCGTCGTCGCGCTGCGTGATGATCGCAGTATGAGAGTAGACGGCGCGGCGCCAGACGTCAGGGTCGACGTCTCGGTCGATGATGTGGTCCGGCTCGTCGTACTGCGGCTGCACGAAGGCGCGTACGGGCACGAACAGGTGGCGCGGCACCTGTTCGATCGCGCGGAGCCAGATGCGCTGGCGAGGCTGGGCGGGGTCGAGAACGTCGGCGGTGACCAGGTGTGCTGCCATGCCGGTCGGGTCAGGTGCGCTGATCATGAAGCCGCCTTGAGTCGGTCGTCCGGCGGAGGCGGGGGAGGGTCACCGCCAGGGCCGGGGGGTTGGCAGCCGAGTGCTGGGTCACAGCCGGGCCGGCAGGACGGCTCACAGTTGCCGTCGCCATCTGGCTTGCACGGTGGCATGCGGTTCGGGAGGTGTAGGCCCGCCTTGGCGGCGAGCCGGCTGGTGTCAGCGTACAGCTCACTCAGATGGTCGTTGCGGACGTTGCCCGCGCTCATCCATCGGGCGAGCGGGCAGGGCGTCACGGTGCCGTCGGGCAGAATCGCGGCGATGCCGTCGCCGCACCGGCCGCACAGTTCGGAGGCGTCACACGCCTGCTGGGCCGGTCGCCCGAGGAGCCGCATTCGGTCAACGCCGATCTTGGTGACGCCGCGCTGCACGAGCTGGGCCCTGGCCTGGTCGACGTGCTGACCGTCATGGATGTCGATGATGCCGACACGGATGGGGATGCCTCTGGTGAGGGCTTGGGCGATATTGGTACGGGTGCGGTGCAGGGTCATGCGGCCGGTGATCTGCTGGTGCTGGTCAGGGTCGTCGGTGTAGTAGCTGGTGGCCAGCCGTACGCCGGGCTGGGCGAAGACCTCCCACGTCGCGGGGGTGACGTGGACGAGGTTGGTGTATACCTCGGCCTCCAGCCCTTCGCGCAGCGCGTGGCCGATGAGCGTTGGCAGGCCAGGGTGCAGTGTGGGCTCGCCTCCGATGAACTGAACGATGCGGGCGCCGAGCTGTGCGGCATGGCTGATCACGGCATTCCATTCGTGGATGGTCATGGTGCCGTGTGTTCCGGTCGGGCCGGAGTCGGCGTAGCAGTGGGCGCAAGCCAGCTGGCACTTGCCGGTGATCTCGGCCCAGAAGAAGTCCAGGGCGGGTGGTGCCGTGCTCATTGGTCCTCCTGAGACGGGCCGTCCGGCGATGGCGGACGATTGGATGGGTGGCTCTGGCCCTCGCGATCACCGCTGCCATGTGCGCGTCGGCGAGCCGGAACTCGTCGGTGACGCCGAGGCGTCCATGTCTTTGCGCATGTCATACAGCGTGCGGAAGAGCGAGGGACGCCGGAACCTCCCGAAGGACGTTTCGGGGACGTCCTGGAGCCGTATAAAGGCCCCATGCCTCTCCCCACGAATGAGCGTCTACTCACTGCAATGCTGCGATCGGGTGTGACCCGGGCCGCTCTCGCGGCTGCCGCGGGCGTGGATGTCAAGACGGTGGCCAGATGGATAGGCGGCCGCGTTCCTCATCGCGCCAACCGGCTCACCATTGCCGCGGCCGTCAGCGAGGACGAAGCCACTTTGTGGCCTGTGACCCGGCCGGACCAAGCCCCCGGCGGCATGGTAACGAGCGAAGTCGTTGGCGCCTACGCGCATCGCGTCGACGTTCCGGCTTCGCTCTGGGGGTCCCTTCTGGCCGGTGCTCGCGAGAACATCGACATCGTGGGCTACTGCTTTCTGTTCATCTGGGAGCAGCACATCGACCTCCCGAAGCTCATCGCCGCCAAATGCGCAGCTGGTGCCCGCGTCCGAATCGCTCTCGCCGATCCCGAGTGCGAGCACGTCAGGGAGCGGGACGAACTGGAACATCTCGGCGGCACCCTGCCCGGCCGCATCCGGAACGCCCTCAACCACCTGCGAGAGTTGCGCGAGGTCCCCGGCGTGCGCATCGGTCTCCACCAAGTGCACCTCTACTCGTCGATCTACCGGTTCGACGGCGAAATGGTCGTCACTCCGTATCTCTATCGGGCTCGCGGCTACCAGCACCCGGCCCTCCACCTCCGCGAGCTGTCGCCGCACGGCGTCTTCACCCGATATGCCGACCAGTTCGAGCAGATCTGGAGCACAACCACGCGACTGAGGGCTGTCGCGGCTGGGTAGGTCGGTCGGCATGGCGCGCGCGGACTACTACAACGACCCGAAGGCGCCGATCCCCAACTCGCTTGTGCCCGGTGGCTCGGCGGTCGTCGTCGACGATGAGGGCCGTGTGCTCCTGCATGAACGGCGCGACAGCGGGTTGTGGTCGCTACCAAGCGGCGTGATGAATGTCGGCGAGACGATTGCTGCCGCGGTGGTGCGCGAGGTCCTGGAGGAGACGGGGGTAGCCGTCGAGATCACGGGCCTCGTTGGCATCTACAGCGACCCCCGGCATGTGATCGCCTACAGCGACGGCGAGGTGCGTCAGCAGTTCAACGTGTGCTTCAGCGCCCGGCCCGTGGGCGGCACGGCGCAGGCCACCGACGAGGCACGGGAGGTCCGCTGGGTCACTCGTGGCGAAATCGACGAGCTGCCTCTTCACCCGACGCAGCAGCTACGGCTGAAGCACGCCTTCGATCCAGAACGGCGGGAACCCTACATCGGCTGACACAAGCCCGCCGCCCCGGCCAGCCAGAATCGGCGGCGTCCTCCGCTGCAGAGTGACAGCACGCACAGCACTGACGGCGGAGGACATGCCCGAGGTTCGGGGGCCTTCTCGCGGGACACATGGAGGCACCCCCAGGGAACCGTGTCCGGCACCAGCCCGACCCGGCATCCGTTCTTTCCCCGAGCACTACCGCGCGCGGGCATACTCCGGACATGGCCCTGGAGAAGACGTCACTCAGTGTGGATGCATGGATCCTCAGCACCGTACGCAAGCACGCCGAGGAACACGGGCTCAGCGTCTCTGCTGTCCTTGCTCGTGGCGCGCTGCGCGAGATCGCCGCCAGCCACACGACGGAAGGTCGCGCCGCGGTGTACGGGGCCGGCGCGATTACCGCTCAGGAGGCTGACGAGCGGGCCACGACCGAAGATGTCACGCGCAGCCGCGGACGAGCGCCGCTCGAGTGAGGACGTGTGAGCCATCGATTCGGCGAGCTGTGGACTATTCAATTCGGTGACTTGCGGCTATCAGCGGCTCCAGGTGATCACTGACGAATCTTGGCGGATGGCGGTGGCGCAGATCGCACCGGTCGCCGCCGCCACCGACCGCCAGGTGGCGACCAGGCTCCTGGCCGAGGTCAGGGAGATCACCAAGGCCGCCGACGAGTGACGCCTAGGTGTACTGACCACAGAGGCCAGGCACAGGGGAAGGGCTTCCGGGTTCGGTGTGGTGCCTCAACTCGATGGTGTACTGCTGGCCGCCTGAGCTGAGTGCGAGCTGCGGAGCCCGTCCAGCACGAGGGTGATGAGACTGTCGGCCTCGGCCCGCCAGCCGGGGCGGTCGTGGGCCGCACCGATACCGTGTAGTGCCATCATCACGGCACCGGCGTCCACGTCGTCACGGACGGCGCCGTCCCGTACGGCGGCGGCCACCAGGTCGGTGACGGCCTGCTCCAGCGACCGGCTGCCCTCGGCGAGGGCGCCCGAGCGATCGGCCATGAGCGTGGCCAATGTCCGGGCCAGGCCCTCGTGGGCGTCTATGTGGTCGACCATGCCGCGTAGGAAGGTCGCCAAAGCCTCCGCCGCGGGCAGCGTGGCCTGTAGCTCGCGGGCGCGGTCGCACAGCGCGGCGACTTCCCCGTGGTAGACCGCCTCGGCCAGCGCCTCCCGGGTGGGGAAGTGGCGGTACAGCGTGCCGGTGCCCACCCCGGCCAGCAGGGCGAAGTCGTCGAAGCGCAGGTCGAAGAAGTCCCCGGCGTCGAAGACCTCTCGTGCCTTGGCGATCAGGACATCACGGTTGCGTTGGGCGTCGGCCCGCAGTGGCTTGTCGGCGGTCATGCGCTACCTCGCGTTGACAAATGGAGATGATCTCCATATCTTGAAAAAGTGGAGATTGCCTCCAAATCGATCGTACCCCACGAGGTGCAGTGTGAAGATCCTGATGTTCGGCCGAGGCGTGATCGCCACCATCTACGGCTGGGTTCTGCAACAGGCGGGACATGACGTCGAGTTCTACGTACGGCCCGGCCGCGCGGCGACGTACGGGGACGCGGTGGACCTCGACCTGTTCGATATGCGGCGCCGGGTGTGGGGGCAGCGTGTCGCCGAGAAGTGGCCGGTGCTCTACCGCGAGGCGCTGGAGCCGGACCACGACTTCGACCTGATCGTGCTCAGCGTGCCGCACCACCGCCTCGCGGAGGCGACGGACTTCCTGGCCCCGCGTGTCGGCCAGGCCACGGTGCTGATCTTCGGCAACCTCTGGACCGAGCCGCTCGCCGCCATCGGCGCACTCCCCGCCGGCCAGATCGCCTGGGGCTTTCCCCAGGCCGGTGGCGGTTTCGGCGCGGACGGCGTACTCCACGGGGCACTGCTGCCGTCGGTCATCTTCGGCACACTCGACCGGCCCCCGACCAACCGGGAACGGGCCGTGCGCCAGGCGTTTCGCGAGGCCGGGCTCCGGATCAAGGAGCGGCCCGACTTCCGCGGCTGGCTGTGGGTCCATTTCGCGTCGGATGCCGGCATGTTCACGCAGGGCCTGCGGCTGGGTTCGCTGTCCAAGCTGGCCGGGGCAAGGGGCGACCTGCGCGAGGCGCTGCTGGCCGGCCGCGAACTGCTGCCGCTCCTCCAGGCGCGCGGCCTCGACCTGCGACGGCACCGGGGCGCTGTGCTGCCGTTCCGGGCGCCCACCTGGCTGACGGCACCCGTGCTCGCCTGGCTGACCGCTCATGTCGCGCCCGCGCGCGTGAGCCTCACGGCGCACTCCGACCCCGACGCCGAGGAGCCGCGCGAAGTCTGCCGGGACACCCTGGCCGAAGCACGACGGCTGGGCATCTCGGTACCGCGCTTGGAAGCGGCGGAACCGAACTTCGCCCGCGAGGGGACGGGTCGAGGCTGAATGTGCCGATCATCCCAGAGCCAACCCGGTCACACCCGGCCTTCGCTGTCCAGCCTCTATCGCCTGTCCGTGACGTCGTGGAAGGAAATGTCATGACCACCACCGAGAAGCATGAGTTCCCCATGGCCCGTACGTGCCCGTTCGCGCCGCCGCCGGCGTATGAGGAGATCCGCGAACAAGAACCGGTCTCGCGGGTTCGTCTGCCCGACGGCGGGTGGGCGTGGGTGGTCAGCCGCCACGAAGACATGCGAACCGTGCTGAACGACCGGAGGTTCAGCGCCGACCGGCAGCATCCGGACTTCCCAGCGCTGGTCGAGGGCGAGGCGGCGTCCCGGCGGCCGGACGAGGAGCGCTTCCTGATCGCGATGGACCCGCCCGAGCACGGGCCGGCGCGCAAGGCCGTACTCGGCGAGTTCACGGTACGCCGGTTGGAGGCCCTGCGGCCGCGGATCCAGGAGATCGTCGATGGGCGGATCGACGCGCTGCTGGCCGGGCCGCGGCCCGGTGACCTGGTGGACTCGCTGTCGCTGCCGGTTCCGTCACTGGTGATCTGCGAGATGCTCGGTGTGCCCTATGCCGACCATGAGTTCTTCCAGAAGCACACGGTGGCGGTGATCAAGCAGTCGACGCCGCCCGAGGAGCGGTGGGCGGCCATGAGCGCCATCCAGGGCTACATGGCCGACCTCGTCGCGGAGAAGGAGAAGAACCCACCGGACGACCTGCTCGGGCGCCAGATCGTCAAGCTGCGCGCGGACGGCACCTACCGGCGGACGGCACTGGCCGGCATGGGCTTGCTGCTGCTCGTGGCCGGCCACGAGACGACGGCGAACATGATCTCACTGTCGACCGTGGCGTTCCTGCGCAACCCGGAGCAGCTCGCGATGATCAAGGCCGACCCAGGCAAAACGCTCAACGCGGTCGAGGAGATGCTGCGGTACTTCACGATCATCGACGTGGCGACGGCCCGGCTGTGCGTCGAGGACATCGAGGTCGGCGGGCAGCTGATCCGCGCCGGAGAAGGAGTGCTGGCGCTCGGCCATTCGGCCAACCGGGACCCGCGAGCGTTCGAGAACCCGGACGAGCTCGACATCGAGCGCGGCGCGCGCCACCACGTCGCGTTCGGGTTCGGGCCGCACCAGTGCCTGGGCCAGAACTTGGCTCGGATGGAGCTACAGATCGTGTTCGACACGCTGTTCCGCCGCGTGCCCACGCTGGAGCTGGCGGTGGATGTCGACAAGCTGCCGTTCAAGGACGACGCGAACATCTATGGCCTGTACGAGCTCCCGGTGACCTGGTAGCACATCCCCACCTCAGGAGGAGAAGGCCATGAAAATCATCGCGGACACCGAAAGGTGCGTCGGCGCCGGCCAGTGCGTGCTCACCGAGCCCGCGCTGTTCGACCAGAGCGAGGACGACGCCACCATCATCGTGCTGAACGAGACACCGGACGGCGAGCTGGTCGAGAAGGCCCGCGAAGCGGTGCACGTGTGCCCCAGCCAGGCCCTCTCCCTGGAGGAGTAAGTCAATCCGTGGATGGCCTCACCGCCTGAAAGGATCACGCTGACGTCGTGGCCGGGGCGTTGATGGAGCTTGTCTTTCAGCTCCACCCCGGTTGGCGGGGTCGGCCTCGGCCGACTTGTGCCAACGCCAGGTCCCTGATCACACGAAATCGATGCTGAAGACGATGAACACGCACAGGAGTACCGCCAGGCCCAGGACAGCGAAAATCGCCAGCATGACGGCGGTGACCATCAATCTGTCCTTCCACGGCCTCAATGTCACCGCCACATGATTCCATGAGACGAGTTCGTCTGGACGATCACAGCACTTGGGAGCACGGTCGGCTTACATTAGCCCGCGGGTCTACCAGGATGGCGATGGCGTCCTGGTAGACCACACCGCGCAAGCCGCGCACGCAAAGTCAGGCAGCCCGAGCGAAGCGAGGACCGACAGGGGCCGGGGCCACGGCCCGGCTGGAAACACGCGCGGAGCGAAGCGGAGCACCTCGCGTTCCGGGCGGGCTCCAACCGGCCAACCACCTAGCTGGGCAACGGGTGGGCCGGAAGACGCGCGGAGCGCCTTGCCCTTGTCAGCGGAACGCCGCTGCCGCCTTGAGGAAGGTGTCGTTGGCCTCCGGGTCTCCGATGGACACCCGTGCCCCCTCCCCCGCGAACGGCCGGACGGCCACGCCCTCCATCCCGCAGGCCGAAGCGAACTCCAACGTCCGCTCCCCCAACCGCAGCCACACGAAGTTCGCCTCGGTGGGCGGCACCTCCCATCCCTGCGAGATGAGCGTCTCCCGTACCCGCGTACGTTCCTTGACCACCGCGTCCACCCTGGCCAGCAGTTCGTCCTCCGCCTCCAGCGAGGCGAGGGCGGCGATCTGGGCGAGGCTGTTGACGGCGAAGGGGATGGTGACCTTGCGTACGGCCGCGGCCACCGGCTCGTGCCCGATCAGGTAGCCGACGCGCAGCCCGGCCAGGCCGTACGCCTTGGAGAAGGTGCGCAGCACGCAGACGTTGGGCCGCTCGCGGTAGATGTCGAGCCCGTCGGGGACGTCCTCGTCGCGCACGTACTCGCGGTAGGCCTCGTCCAGCACCACGAGCACGTTCGAGGGCACCCGGTCCAGGAACGCCGTGAGCCGGGCCCGCCCGATGGGGACGCCGGTCGGGTTGTTCGGGGTGCAGACGAAGATCATCCGGGTCCGGTCGGTGATGGCGTCGGCCATCGCGTCCAGGTCGTGTTCCTCGTTCACCAGCGGCACCCGTACCGAGACCGCCCCGGCGAGGTCGGCCAGCAGCGGGTAGGCCTCGAACGAACGCCAGGCGTAGATCACCTCGGCCCCAGGTTCGCTCACGGTCTCGAACAGTTGCTGCGCCACCGTCACCGAGCCCGGCCCCAGGGCCACGTGCTCGGCGGGAACCCCGAAGCGCCCGGCGAGCGCCTCGGTCAGCCGTGCCGACGCCGGGTCGGGGTAGCGGTTGATCTGCCGCGCGCCTTCCGCGATCGCCTCGACGACCGAAGGCAGCGGGTCATAGGGGGATTCGTTCGAGGACAGCTTGTGGGACCGGCCGTCGGCGCTGACGACGGCCTTGCCCGCCTTGTACGCGGGCATGGTGTCCAAAATGGCGCGGAAACGAGGCATGGCCACACTGTAATCCCCGGTCCGCGCCTCTTGCGCTACGCCTGCCCGTCTCCTAAGTTATGGGCCATAACTAAGGTTAGCCTTACCTATAGGAGTGAGCGGTGCGGACTGGTGGGCGGACAGCCACGTTCAGCCACGAGGACGTGGTCGCCGCGGGCGTACGCATCGGGCTGCCCGAGCTGACGGTCCAGGCGGTCGCGGAGGCGCTCGGCGTCACCCCCACCGCCGTCTACCGGCACGTGCCGAGCCGGGCGGCGCTGGAGACCCTGGTCGGCGAGGCCATCCTGAACGAGCTCACGCTCCACGACGACCCGGACCGCCCCACCACCGCGCACCTCGTGGCGTTCGGCCGACAGTTGCGGCAGTTCACGCTCGCCCACCCGGGCACCGCCCAGTACCTGCAACGGCTGTTCCCACGCGGCCCGTCCGGCGTCCGGCTGCTCGAAACGCAGATCAGAGCCCTGGCCGGGCGCGGATACGCCCCCGCCGCCGCCACCATCCTCAGCTCCGCCGTGGCCACGGTCACCATCGGGATCGCCGCGGCCGAACAGGCCCAGGACGCCCACGCCCGGCTCGACCCTCCCGGCACCGAGGAGAGCACCCGCGAGGCCCTGGCCGCGATGGCCGGTTCGCCACTGGTGCGGGCGGCCACCCTGGGCATCCCCGCCCATACCGCCGACGACTACTTCGAGCTGGTCCTGACCTCGCTCGCCGAAGGGCTGGTGGCCAAGCTCCCACCCGGGCGCGACGTGGCCGACCTCGCCACCGCACTACGAGAGGAACACTGAGATGGCCCGCGGCTACGGCGGGGTGGTGATGAAGGCGTTCGGCGCCGACGAGCACACGCTCACCGTCGTGTCGTACACCGACATCACCCCGCACTTCCGGCGCATCACCTTCCACGCCCCGACGCTGTTCGACGGCCCGCCGATCGAGCCGGCGAGCTGGGTACGCATGTGGGCCCCCGACCCGGACCGCCAAGGCCGCGAGCACCAGCGCGGCTACACCCTGGTCGCCCCCGACACCGACACGTGCGAGGTCAGCCTGGAGTTCGTCCTGCACGAGCCGGCCGGCCCCGCCTGTATCTGGGCACGCCAGGTGAAGATCGGCGACACCGTCCAGGTGAGCCGGTGGTCCTCCGGCCAGTTCACCGCGCCCACGCCGGAGCCCGACGGCTACCTCCTGGTCGGCGACGCGGCAGCGCTGCCCGGGATCAACGCGATCCTGGCGGCGGTGCCCGAGACGACCCCGGTCGAGGTCATCCTGGAGCGCTTCCACGACGACGACCTGGACATCCCGCTCACCGCCCACCCCCGCGCCCGGGTCACGTGGGTGCAAGCGACCGGCGACGACTCCGTGCTC
The DNA here is from genome assembly GCF_042740555.1 of Nonomuraea sp. NPDC059007. NCBI lineage: Bacteria > Bacillati > Actinomycetota > Actinomycetes > Streptosporangiales > Streptosporangiaceae > Nonomuraea > Nonomuraea sp. NPDC059007. The sequence continues at coordinate 95,276 of NZ_JBHYJD010000006.1, forward strand.
GCCCGCGCCGTGGAGGATCGCGACTGGTCCGACTGGTACGCGTGGGTGACCGCCGAGTCCGCCGCCACCAAGCGGGTACGCGAACGGCTGAAGGAGCTCGGCTTCCCGAAGGCCGAGGTGAAGTCGCGGGCGTACTGGATCAAAGGCAAGGCCATGGGCGTGGACCGCCCCACCGAAAGCGAGGAGCGGCCGCGGACGCCGCCCGCCCCCAAGCAGACCGGGCAGTGGCGCTCGCGGGCCGGCGCCCGGCTGCTGGCGCCGCTGAAGTCGCGGCTCATCCTGGCCGGTGCCTTCCAGGCCGTCGTCTCGCTGCTGCAGCTCGCGCCGTACCTCATCCTGGCCGAGCTGTGCCGCCGCCTGCTGGCCGGCGGCGCCGTGGCCGCGGGCGTGACGGAGCTCGGGCTGCTCGCACTGGTACTGCTCGGCGTGGGCACGACGCTGGCCGGGGTGCTGGTGCTGGCCATGCACGCGCTCGACGCCGGGTTCGGCCACCACGTCAGGGCGAGCGTGGTGCGCAAGCTCGCACGGGTGCCGCTCGGCTGGTTCACCGACCGCACCTCCGGCAAGATCAAGCAGGCCGTGCAGGACGACGCGGCCAGCGTGCACTACCTGGTCACGCACGCGGTGCTCGACATCGTGGCGGCGGTGGTCACGCCGCTGGCCGTGCTGGGCTACCTGTTCTCCGTCTCGGCGGGGCTGGCCGCGATCCTGCTGGTGCCGCTGGCCTTCTACGGCGTCCTGACCGGGCGCATGGTGGCGGCCTCCGGCGCGGCGCTGCCGAGGTTCTCGGTCTGGGAGACGCGGGTCGCCTCGGAGGCGGTCGCGTACGTGGACGGGCTGGCCGTCGTGCGCGCCTACGACGCCGGGCCCGCCGGCGGCTTCCGCGCCACGCTGGAGGAGCGTGCCCGCTTCCTCGACGCGTGGCAACGCCCGCTCGGCGGTCGCAAGACCGTGGTCGACCTGGTCACCCGGCCGCTGACCTCGCTGCTGCTGATCATCGTGACCGGCGGCCTGATGGTGGCCGGCGGGGTGCTGAGCGCCGCTGATCTGCTGCCGTTCCTGCTGCTGGGGGTCACGTTCGGGGCGCAGCTCCTCGCCGCGGGGTACGGGCTCGGCTCGGTCCGCGAGGGCTTCGACGCCGCCCAGCGGATCGGACTGCTCCTCGACGAGCCCGAACTCCCGGAACCCGACGCGCCCCGGCCACTCCCGGCCGGCGAAGGACGCCCGGTGCGCTTCTCAGGCGTCTCGTTCGGCTACACCCCGGAGCACGAGGTCCTGTCCGGCATCGACCTCGAACTGCGGCCGGGCACCGTCACCGCCCTCGTCGGCCCGAGCGGCGCCGGGAAGTCCACGCTCGCCGCGCTACTGGCCCGCTTCCACGACGTCACCGCCGGCCGTATCACCATCGACGGCGTGGACCTCCGCGAACTCCCCCTCACCGACCTGTACCGGACGGTCGGCTTCGTCTTCCAGGACGTCGCGCTGATCCGCGGCAGCGTCCACGACAACATCGCGCTCGCCCGCCCCGACGCCACCCGCGAGGAGGTGGAGCGAGTGGCCCGCGCCGCCCAGATCCACGAGCGGATCGCCCGGCTGCCCGGCGGGTACGACACCGTGCTCGGCGACGAGGCCCGGCTGTCCGGCGGCGAGGCGCAGCGCCTCACGATCGCGCGGGCGTTGCTGGCCGACCCGGGCGTGCTCGTGCTCGACGAGGCCACCGCCTACGCCGACCCGGAATCGGAGCACCAGGTTCAGGAGGCGCTGAGTCACCTGGTGGCCGGCCGTACCGTGCTGGTGATCGCGCACCGGCTGCACACCGTGGCCGGCGCCGACACCATCGTCGTGCTGGACGGCGGGCGGATCGTCCAGCAGGGCGCCCACGCGCGCCTCGTCACAGAACCCGGCCTCTACCGCGAGCTGTGGCAGGCCACCTCCATCATCGAGCAGCCGAAGGCCTCCGCATGATCCTCCAGACCCTCCGCCTGGCCGGAGACCGCGGCGCCGCCGTGCGCTACGCCTGCCTGCTCACGCTGAGCACCCTCCTGCGGGCCGGCGCCATGCTGAGCCTGGTGCCGCTGCTGTCCGCCCTCTTCTCCGCGAACCCCGCCGGCGCGCTCCCGTGGATCGCCGTACTGGCCGCGCTCGTCGCCGCCGGATGGGCCAGTGACTACGCCGTCACCGGGGCCGGTTTCACCATCGGCTTCGGCCTGCTCGGCAACCTGGAAACGCAGATCGTGGACCGGCTCCAGCGCATCCCGCTGGGCTGGTTCACCGGCGAGCGGCGCACCGGCGCGCAGCGCGCCCTCACCTCCTCGGGCCGCGAACTCTGCCAGGGCATCACGCACCTGCTCACGCCGACCGTCAACGCCCTCGCCCTGCCGGCGCTGATCGGGGCCGGACTGCTGTTCGTCGCGTGGCCGCTGGGCCTGGTCGCGCTGGCCGCCGTCCCGCTGCTGCTGGGAGCGCTGTGGCTGAGCGGGCGCTGGCTGCGCGCCGCCGACTCCTCCTATGACGCCGCCTCCGGTGAGCTCGCTCAGCGCATCATCGAGCTGGCGCAGTCACAACCGGCATTGCGTACGGCCGGCCGTACCGGCGTGGAAGGCACCGCGATCGGACGGGCACTCACCCGCCAGCGCAAGGCCGCACTACGGCTGATCGGACTGGGCATCCCCGGTCAGCTCGTCTTCGGATTCGCCACGCAGGCGGCGCTCCTGGGGCTGGCCGCCACCGCCGTCACCCTGGGCGTCTCCGGCGAGCTGAACGCGGCCGAGGTGGTCGCGGTGATCATCGTCATCGTCCGGTTCATCGAACCGTTCACGACGCTGGCCGATCTGTCCCCCGCGTTGCAGAACATGCGCGGCACCCTCACCCGCGTCCACGCCATCCTCGACGCCCCCGCCCTGGACCCGCTCCAGGGCGACGCCGAGATCCTGCCCCGCCACGACGCCGCCGCGCTGGAACTGCGCGACGTCCACTTCGGCTACGAGCCGGGCCACGACACGATCGCCGGAGTCTCCTTCGCCGTCGAACGCGGCACCACCACCGCGGTGGTCGGCCCCTCCGGCGCCGGCAAGAGCACCCTGCTGGCGCTGATCGCCCGCTTCCACGACGTGGGCGCCGGCGCCGTCCACGTCCGCGGCCACGACGTCCGCCACTACGACCCCGCCGTCCTGATGGGCCAGCTCGGCATCGTCTTCCAGGACGTGTACCTGTTCGACGCGAGCCTGTACGACAACGTCCGCCTCGGCAACCCCGCCGCCACCGAGGACGAGATCCGCGCCGCCGCCACGGCCGCCCAGCTCGACGAGGTCATCGCCCGCCTCCCGAACGGCTGGGAAACCCGCGTCGGCGAACGCGGCACCTCCCTGTCCGGCGGCGAACGCCAGCGCGTCAGCATCGCCCGCGCCCTCCTCAAGAACGCGCCCCTGCTCCTGCTCGACGAGGCCACCGCCGCACTGGACACCAACAACGAACGCGCCATCATCGGCGCCCTGGAATCCACCGGCCGGGACCGGGCGACGCTCATCATCGCCCACCGCCTCAGCACGATCGCCCGCGCCGACCAGATCGTGTTCCTGGAGGCCGGCCGCGTGGTGGAGTCGGGAACCCTGCCCGAACTCCTCGCCCTGGACGGCCGCTTCGCCGGCTACTGGCGGCAACGCGAGCAGGCGGCCGGCTGGACCCTCGTCCCCGCCCCCGCTAGAGCAGGCTGAGCATCCGCTGCGCCGGTGCTTCCGCGCGCGTGCGCAGCAACCAGAACAAGGCGAGCAGCCGACGACACTCGATGAGCCTGGCGGCCTCCCCGGCCGTCAGCTCCAACCGATCCAGCACGCCATCCATCCCGCCGACGCCGCCACGCCAGACCGAGACGTGCTCCAGCACCTCGGCCAGTTCGAAGGCGCGGTCACTACGACCCGCGTACTCGAAATCGACCAGGCGGATCCGGCTTCCGTCCCACAGGTAGTTCGCAAGATTCCCGTCACCGGTACCGAACACCGGGGTGCCCGGCCGCGCCAGCCGTTCCGCCAAGTCCGGCCGCCGCACCCACGCGTCCGCTCGCCGAAGCGCGTCCGCTCGGCGAAGCGCGTCCGCTCGCCGATGCGCCTCCGCGACCACCCCCACTTCCTCCCCCGCCGCCAACCACCCCCGAACCCGCGCAAGCAGAGCGACCGCATCACCAGCCCGAACAGGCACTTTCTCCAGTACGGCCGGCGGCACCGCCCGCTGCACCCTGTCCACAGCCTCGGCCAAAGCGTCTGCCAGGACGCCCTCGACAACTTCGTCCACAGCCGACCCGGCGACCCGGGACATCACCACACTCGGCGGTTCGCCGTCCAGATCGGCACTCACCGGCACGGGCGCCAGCCCGGGCGCGTACCGATCGAGCAACCCCAGCGCCCGCCACTCCCGCTCCGGCTGCCCATGCTCGACGGACCGGTAGCGCTTGACGACCACGCCAGGTCCCATCTCGATGGCGTGCGTACTCCTCACGCCAGCTTGGCCCGCACGATCTCCCCCAGCGGAACGTCCGCCACCTTCCGCCACTCCTTGGGCCGCCGCCGCCCGACACGCAACTCGACCTGCTCCTCCACGACCTCGTCCACGGCGCCGATGGCGGCCTCCAGGATCTGGTGGGCCCGGTGCCTGTTGGCCCGGTGGGGGGTGCGCTTGTTGCGGCGGATGTTCTTGCGAGAACTCTTGTCATTCTCGCCGTACGCGTTGCGGCGGTCCTTGGCGTAGCTCAGAAGCTTCTTCTCCTGCGGCGTCCTCTGCACGATCACGACGATACCCCAGCCACGTCATCCGTTTTAGTTCGCAGAGAGCTTTTGGCAGGTCAAGGGGCGCTCCCATGCGGAGCCCGACAGTCAAGCAGTCGCCACTTCTTATTCGATGGTCGTGTTCCGTGGGCGTTGCCAGGGTACTCCATCGTCGGACGAGCAACGAAAGGAATTCCATCATGACCTCGGTTAACCTGACACATCTCTCGTGCCTTCGCACGGAGGACAGCGAAGAAGACGAAGTCTACATCAAGGTAAACGGCTCGCGCGTATGGCCGAACTCCGATGCGGTCCCCATTTCACCGGGGCACACGGTTACGATCTCAAAGAGCTTCCATTTGGATCAGGACACCATGACCATTGAACTGTTCGACGAAGACACCGAGCCCATCGATCCCGACGACAGCCTCGGAACGCACACGGTCAGAGCATCCGAGCAAGGCCATGGACAGCTGGAGGCGAAATTCAACGGCTCTGGCTCGCAGTACTCGCTCTTCTATACAGTCACATAAACGCGACACACGTGATCGTCGGATCGCTGCGGTACTCGCCGTCGAGCGTGGACCTGAAAATGATCTCCGGACGGCGCAAGTCCCCCCACCTGCTCATCGAGAAACTCGGCAATCGGACACAGCCCCGCTGTTACCCGCGGATGTCGGCAGATGACACCTCAATCCTTGCCCTCCAGACTCCACAGGAACTTGTACATCCCAGAAGATGGATTGTTGTGCGGGAAGACTGTTCCGTTCAGATCATGCCGGACGTCAAGCCTCTCGGCATGACGCGCAGCCTTCTTCCGCATGGGCATGTACGCCTCGGCGTCGATGCTCTTACCGGGCCTCCCATCCAACCTGCGCGATGACCGTTCCGCCGACTCGGTGTCCATGAAGGCGCCGCAAGCCTGATGGTGCAGCATTAACCAGATCTCGAAACACGGATTGGATATCGCAAGCTTGATGTCGTTGGACTTCGCCAGATCGACCGCCTGCGCGAGGTTCGGATGATTCAGGGGCCATTCAACATCAAAGAGGCACCAGCATTCATCCACTTCCGGATCTTTCTTGTACCCCACTGCCTTGCGGACCAGCGTCAGCGGAACGCCATGATCGAGATGGATGTGGATGCTCAGCGCGGGTGTTCTCGGCTATGTGTGCAAGCCTTTTCAGGCCGTTGATATAGTCGGGCTCCGAATTCCGGCCTTCGCAGAAGACCACGATGGTGCGAAGCTCAGGGCGCTTTTCCGCTTGCCGCCGCAGTGGCCTGCCGCCCTTTGGCCGCCCCTTCGCGCCCATCAGCCGATCAGCCCAAGCGCGCGGAGCAGCGCGGACTGATCCACTTGGGGAAGCGCGCCAAACCTTCCGTGCAGATAGGCGTTCTCGAGGTTCTGCGACTTCCGTACTCGCTCGCCCGCGAAGTCGGCCAGCGCGCCGAGACGAGTTGAACCGTCCGGGCGTTTTTCCGTCAGCCAAACCTCGTCTCTGTTGAGAGAATTCAACAGGCTGGCATCGTGAGACGTGAAGACGAGCTGGGCGCCGCGCGGGTTGGTCACCGGGCTGTGGAAGATGCGGAGCAGCTCGGCAGACAAAGTCGGATGCAGGCTCGCATCAAGTTCGTCGAAGAGAACGGCAGTGCCCGTCCTGAGCGCGGTCAGAACCGGGCCGATGAGTGCGAACCACGTCCTGGTGCCTTCTGATTCGGCATGCCATTCGAACGGCATGGTTTCATTCAGTGTTCTGTGGAGCAGACGAAACCGGCGTCGAGCGCGTCCCCTGGGCTCGGAATAGCTCTCGTCCTGGTCCTCGATGATCACGTCCTCGATACCTAGATCGGCGAGCCGCAGCAGCGACAGCGCTTGTTCGCGACCTCCGATGATCCCGGCATCAAGCTCGCTCTCCCCGAACAGCGAGAGCTGATCGCCGGGCTGTTCGAACCATCGAAGCGTCGAGAGCGGAGCCCCACCGTACGGCAGGCCACGCATTCGGTGCCTGGCCGTTTGCCCAAGCACGTGCATTCTCATGAAGCTCGCGGCGAAGTCCGTGACGAGCGGCTCGTCGAACCTCCGCGCGACCGAGAGCGCCAGGGTGCGCTGCGTCATCAGTTCCCGCGTACCGGACAGGCCCCCGAGTCCTCGCTGGAGCTTCAGCTCCATTTCCTCCCGCTCGAAGATTCTCCGGCGCTTCTTCTCCGGGTAGTGGAAGAGCCCTTCGTAAACGACCCGCTCACGATCCAGTTCAAGCAAGTACTCGAATCGCACACCCTTGATCGCGATCTCGACACTGAAGCTGCTCGGGGTGACCGGGCCTTCTCCGAAGGCGAACGGCTCGATCGGGATCTCGTCTTCCCAGATGCGTAGAGAGTGCCGCACGGCATCGCGCAACCACACGAGCGCGTCGATCACGTTCGACTTGCCTGAGGCATTCGGCCCGTAGATCGCCGCTATCGGCAGAAGGCTCTCCCCGAGCAGCGAGACCGGACGCGCTTCTTCGCGATCACGATCGATCGCAACCATCGAGAGCTCGATGGGTTCACTGATCGAACGGTAGTTGGCAGCCGCGAACCTGATCAACACATTCACACCTTACCTTGCGTCATTGGCGTTGACACAGGGTCGGTATCGTAAAGATCGCACGAAAACAAGGCTCTGTCGGCAGGCAGACCGCAATCACTATGGCTCACCGCTTGATCCTTGCAAGACTTGAAGGGCGAGGTCCAGCCACCGCGCCTTGCACCGTTTCCCCCCGCCGGCCTGACTTCGTAGACGGGAAGTAGATCCACATGCGGGCCAGCGAGGGGACCAGCCCTCATCGCGCGGAAGCGATGTCAGTTGCCGCCTCGCCCGTCGCGCTTGGATCCGCACAAGCCCTTCGTCGACCACATGCTCCGCGTCGATCTGAACGCACCAGCAAAGCAGCGCCACCACACCCAGCCCGCTCTACCTAAGATCGCACCTTCTGTCCTCAGAGGTACGATCGCGCCATGGGGTTAGCTCACTGGGTCGGATGGTCAGTGTTCCTGCTGAGCCTCGTGAGCGTGGTGCTCATGGTGATGCTACGACGCCGCCGCCGATCGGCCCTTTCTCCAGGACGGGGACCGGATCAGTGGCCCTGGCAGCGGTTGGGACTTCCGATGCCGCTGCCGGAAGAGACTCGCGCTCGTGCGGCCGTCCTCCTCAACGAAGGTAAGAGCGCAGATGCGGCTCGAACCATCCATGAAGACACAGGGCTCGGGCTTGAGGAGGCGGAACGCCACGTCGCCAACATGCTCGCCGCCGCACACATCCGCGCGAACGACACCCTATGGCCTGACGATCAGCTTGCCGACCGTGTAGGTGAGCTGATCGCGGCAGGACGATCGGAGCAGGCAATTCTTCTCATCCGTGGCGAGACGGGAATGAGCCACGCGGACTCCGAAAGCTTGATGAATGAGCTGAAAGCCCGGTATATCGGCCAGGAAGCGGGGGGTCGCGATCCTGCGATGTAGACGTTGCGGTGGTGAACTTCGGAACCGCGCGAGCTCTTTGGACCGCTTGCCGGGATGATCCTGGCCGCTCAACAGCGGAGATCACATCCACCGGGCCAAGCCATCCCCTTCTACCTACCTGGGAAGACAGGATGGACCTGTCACAATGCCGAACTTCCACGACCCGGCTTCATGGGCTGGACCTCAACGAGTCATCCGCGTCGAACGCACGACGATCGCCGACTGGCAGATCCCCGAGAGCCGCTGGCTCTGGTAACCGCCCAGGCATTCGGACAGTTCTGATATCCGATGGTGCCGTTCCAGCGGCTGCGCCGCCCCGTCCGGGGCGGCGACCGGCCCGCTTCCAGGAAGAGAGCCCCTGACCACGTTCAGGTGACGCCAAACTGCACGGGTTCGGCCTCTTTCGAGGCACCATGAGAGGTGATCGGTCAGTGCCCCTCTGAGATCATGGGCGCGCTCTCTCTTTGCGGGCACCGCCCCTGCCGCAGTATCAGCACAAGTACCGGACTCATGTTGTTGACCTGGAGGATGGCATGGTGCTGACCGAGACTGCCCCGGAGGCGTTACCGAAACGTCGAAGCAGGTGGCCGTTGTTCGTGTGCCTTGCGCTCCTGGCCTTCGTCGTCGCCTCCGTCCTGATCTTCAAGATCCCCGAGGGGCGGAACGACGAGAGGCTGATCCGGCTGCAGGAGCGGGTGAGCAGGCTTTCGCTTCCACCTCAAACCGAGCCTGATCAGCGTGCCCAGGCGAGCATGGTGGGTCTTTTGTCGGGCAACAGCAATCATTGCGACTATCTGGTCCACCTGGCCCTGGTCACGAAGCTGCCCGACGCCGAGATCGCACGCTACTTCCAGTCCGTCACAGTCGAAGGCGTCGAAGGTCGCGAGATTTCCGGCACCGTGTATGTCAACCCGAGCGGATCATGGCGGGGAGATGGATACAAGGGCGTCATCGTGGAGTTCTTCGACGGAGGCCACGAGGCCGGGTTCGATCTGCGCTGCCACTGAGCTGCAATGTCTCATGCTCATATTTCGGGTACGCGGGGCGAGTCGACGTGATCAGCGAGATAGATCATGAGCCCTTCGGGGTGCATCCCGAATGCCGCGGCGACAAGCTCGGCATTCATGGCATTGACCAGGTCAATCAGCCGGGCGTTGAGACGACGGCCGGGTCCAGGACGTGGTTGACATAGGCGACGGAGGCTGGGCTCCTGCCCGCTTTGGTGATCAACAGATTCGGGTTGCTGGTGCGCTCGGTTTCGCGGTGAGCCACACGTCCCTGCACGGTGGCCCAAGTGACTGGGTCCAGGGGACACCGTGCAGGGACGTTGTCCGAGACGGAGGGTGCGATGTCGTCCAGGCGGCAGCTCGTGTCCAGCCCGGCCAAACCTGGGCTTGCCCCTTGAGGAAGCGCCTGAGCGAAGCGAAGTCCACCAGGGGTCGGGCCTCGGCCCGACTGGAGAAGCGCGGGAGCGAAGCGACCACCTTTGTGGCGGGGCGGGTGTCAGCCGGTCAACACCCCAGTTGGGCAACGGGTGGGCCGGGAAGGGCGTCTGAGCGGCAGCGAAGTCCTTGCCCTTAAGAGCGGAGCATAGGCGGGTGGAGGAGTTCGGCTGGGCCGCGTTTGTAGAGTTTGGCTGGGCGGCCGCCGTCCCGGGTGGTGGTGGATCCGGTTTCCACCAGGAAGCCTTCCGCCTTGGTGACCTTCCTGTGGAAGTTGCGGGGGTCCAGCAGTCTGCCCCACACGATCTCGTACACCCGCCGCAAATCCGCCACCGTGAACTCCGGTGGGCAGAAGGCCGCGCCCAGCGACGTGTACTCCAGCTTCGCCCGTGCCCGTTCGATGGCGTCCAGCATGATGCGTCTGTGGTCGAAGGCCATCACGGTCAGCTCGGCCGCCGGGATCCACGCCATGTGCGCCTTCTCCGACGCGGGCAGATCTGGCGCCAAACCCAGATAGGCCACGCTCAGCACCCGCTGCCTCGGGTCCCGGTCCGGGTAGCCGTACGTCTGCAGCTGTTCCAGGTGTACTGGCGCGCCCGGCAGGCCCGCGCGTTCGGCCAGGATCCGGCGGGCCGCGTCCGGCAGGTCCTCGTCCAGCTGGATGAAGCCGCCGGACAACGACCATCGCCGGAGAAAGGGCGGGTTGTCCCGGCGCCAGACCAGCGCGCTCAGTGCCTGGCAGCGCACCGTGAGCACGACCAGGTCCACGCTCACCGGGACGCTCGGCACCATGCTCCGCACGTTACACGCTGATCCGGACCCGGAGCGGTTCCGTCGCCGCCTGTCCGGAGGGGAGCTTCACCCCGATGCGGATCCATTCTCCGGGCGGCACCTGCGACCAGTCGAAGGGTACCCATGCGGTCTGCAGGCCCTCGGCGAGGCTGGGGTCCTGGGGGACCTTGTCCAGCCAGCCGACGCCGGCGATGTCGAGGTCCTTGGTGCCGCCGCTCCATTCGACGGTGACGCTGCCGCCTTCGAGGTTGTAGCCGCGTACCTCCATCCCGTCCTGGATGTCGCGGTTGCGGCGGATGGCGTCCACGACGATGGGGCGGGCGTAGTCCTTGATGATCTCCTTCTCCAGGGAAGGATCGCCGCAGGTCATGAAGTCGCTCCACATGTAGGAGACGACCTTCTGGACGTAGCGGCCGGCCATGGTCACGGCCTGGTCGAGGCGCTTCTTGTCGGTCTTGCCGCGGGTGCCCTGCGGGGTGCAGGGCTGGTCGCCGGAGGGTTCGAAGGCTTCGACGTTGGCCCAGAGGTCCACCTTGAAGCCCTCCGCGAGCATCTGCTCGCGGGCGATGGACATCTCGCGGTAGTAGTCGCGGCTGGAGCCGTGGTAGGTGTCGCCGTACGTGCTCTCGCCCACGAGCGGCCGCAGGCGGGGGTCGACCTCGTCGCCGCGCTGGTCGGGCCAGAAGAGGCCGACCTTGCCGGTGCCCCGGCTGTCCTGCGGGGCGATGATGCCGACGCCGGTCCTGGCCAGTGCCTTGAACGCCTCGGCCACCTGCAGCGGTGTCTGGCCGAACCCGACCCGCTTCCTGGCGTCCATGTAGGGGCTGATCAGGATGGGCTTGTCGGGAAGCTCCTGTTCGACGATCTCGTGCTGGTCGGCGTACACCTGGAGCGTGGGGTTGCCGGCCAGCGTGGCGCCCATCTGCACTTCGAAGGGCTGGTAGACGCCGCCGAGCGCGTCGCGGCCCTCGAAGCGGGCGCCGTAGTCCTGCAGGATGCGGCGGGTGAGCGTGGTCAGGGCGCCGATGTGTGCGGGGTTGGCCCTGGTCGGGGTCTTCTGGTCGCGGGGGGCCAGCGGCAGCGCGGGGAAGACGCGCACGCCGAACTGGTCGCCCAGCGTGAGGAGCTGGGTGAGGCTGTCCATCTTCGACGCGGCGATGAGGATGAGGTCGTACTTGCCGGCTTCCTCGAAGTTGCAGCTCGCGTCGTCGGAGCCGTCCATGGGCGCGATGAGGCGGAAGTAGACGCGCTTGCCGACCTCGATGGTCCGTTCCACGTCGGTGCAGCGGAAAATGCTCGTGCTGTACGACTCGTCGGTCCGGTAGACGAAGGTCCTGGCGATCCGGTTGCCCGGGTTGAACTTCTTGAGGTCGTCGTCCGCCGCCTGCCGGCAGGTCCTGCCGTTCTCGACGCAGCCGGCGTAGAGGTCGTCGACCTGGTTGTTGTCGCGGCGCAGGATGCGGCCCTGGTCGTCGATCGGCCGGTACTGCATGCCGTACCCGATCCTGATGACGGTGTCGCCGCCGACCCGGTGGATCTCCTGGAACTGGTGGCGCCAGGTGCACGGGTTCGACTTCGGCATGATCCAGTAGCCGGTGACGGCGTAGGTGTACTTCTCGTCGGTGTCGAAGGTGCCGCACGGGTCGCTGAACTCGGAGACCTGTGGCGTCGGCTGTTCCTTGGTGGGGCTCACGACCGGCTTGCCGCTGGTCTTGATCGGTTTCTCCGAGGAGGAGGGCAGCACGATGACCACAGCCGCTACCGCGGCGAGGACCGCTACGCCCAGGAGGACGAGGAGCCAGCGCACGTTCAGGAACCTACCGCCCTCGTGATGTGCCGGAAATAAACAGCCAGAGCTACTTCTTCACCCCGGCCCACGCCTCGAGCTGGGCCACGAACCGCTTGGCGGAGTTCGGCCAGTGGTGGTTGGCGCGGGCCGCCGCGTAGCCGCGGGCGCCCTGGCCCTGCCGTTCGCGCACGTCGTCGCGGAGCGTCAGCACCGCCTGGGCCACGGCCTTGGGGTCCTGCCACGGCACGACGACGCCGCTGTCGTATCGCTCCACCAGCTCCACCGCGCGCGGCGACGGGGTGGTGATCACGGGGATGCCGTGCGCCATGTACTCCACGATCTTCGTGGGCATGGAGTGGCGGTAGTTGGGCTCGTCGTGGAGCAGCGAGAGCCCGGCCAGCGCCCCGTCGAGCCGCTTGAGCGCCTCGTCGTTGGGCATGAAGTCGCGCCATTCGAGCACGCCTTCCGCCACGGCCTCGTTGAGCATGGGACGGCTCTGCGGGTCGGCGTAGCCGATCAGCTCGACCGCCACCTTGTACGGCTGAAGGATGCGGGCCACCTCGACCGCCTCGCGTACGCCGCGTGCCCACGACAGCCAGCCGAGGTAGACGACCCGGTCGCCGCCGGGGGCGGTGACGGTGTCGGGCACCCACGTCTCGTTGGGCACGATCAGGTGGGCGTGCTTGAACCGGCCCGCGTACGCGGTCTCGGCCAGCAGCAGGTGAAGGTGACGCTCCGCCGTACCCTCGAGGAGTCTGGCGAAGAAGCGGACCGGCGGGCGCAGGAACGACGGCAGCCAGTGCTTGAGCGAGAGCGTCGCCGGCGTGTCCTCGTGCACGTCCCAGACCACGGGCGGGCGTTTGCGCACGCCCCAGACCGCGAACAGCAGTTCGGGGTCGTGGATCAGCACCAGGTCGACCTTGGCCCGCATCCGCTTGAACAGCTTGCGGGCGGCGAGCACGGCGGAGATCCGCTTGCGCTCGGCGGCGCGCGGCAGGTCGACGCTGTTCACCCAGGAGCGGGGAACGACTCCGCGCGCCGTGTACGGCGCGGCGTACGTGACCTCATGACCGGCATCGACGAGCGCACGGATCTGCCGGTGCAGGATCCTGGCGTCCTCGGGGTGATGCACCACCGTCATGACGAGCACGTGCACTGCGCGCAGCCTCCGTCGCTACAGCCGCTCGACGCGTTCACCCTCGGTGAGCACACCGCGGGTGTCCAGCACGAGCCGGGCCTTCTCCTCGATCATCCCGAGGTCGAAAGCGGCGTGCTTCTGCAGCAGCAGGGTCACGTCCGCTTCCACTACGGCCTGGGCCAGATCCTCCTCACGCGGCACCGGAGTGCCGTCCACGAGCCATTCCTTGACGTGCGGGTCGACGTAGGAGAGGTCGGCGCCCAGTTCCAGCAGGGCCCTCGCCACCGGCAGGGCCGGCGTCTCCCGCTCGTCGGCGATGTCTTCCTTGTAGGTCACGCCAAGCATGACGACCTTGGCGCCGTTCACGGCCTTCTTATGCCGATTCAGCAGGCGTTGCGCGCGGGCCACCACGTAGGACGGCATCCGCTCGTTGATCTCCTGGGCCAGCTCGACGAACCGGAAGGGGTAGCCGAGCTTGCGTACCGTGTACGAAAGGTAGGACGGGTCGACGGGGATGCAGTGCCCGCCGACGCCCGGTCCGGGCAGGAACTTCTGGAACCCGAACGGCTTGGTGGCCGCGGCCTCGATGGCTTCCCAGAGGTTGATGCCGAGTTCGTCGCAGAAGATCGCCATCTCGTTGACGAGGGCGATGTTGACGTGCCGGTAGGTGTTCTCGAGCAGCTTGGCCATCTCGGCCTCGCGGGTGCCGCTGACGGGCACGACCTGCTCGATGAACTGCGCGTAGAACGCGGCGGCGCGGTCGCGGCACGGCGTGGTGTAGCCGCCGACGACCTTGGGGGTGTTCCGCAGGCCGAACTTGGGGTTGCCCGGGTCGATGCGCTCGGGCGAGAAGGCCAGGTGGAAGTCCTGACCGGCGATGAGACCCGAGGTTTCGAGCAGCGGGCGGGCGACGTTGTCGGTGGTGCCCGGGTAGGTCGTGGACTCGAGCACGACGAGCGTGCCCTTGGTGAGGTTGCGCGCGACCGTGCCGGTGGCGCCTTCGACCGCGGACAGGTCCGGGCGGTGGTCCTCGTCCAGCGGGGTGGGCACGCAGATGACGATGGTGTTGCTCTTGGCCAGCACGGACTCGTCGAGCGTGGCGCTGAAGCCGTTGTCCAGCATGTGCTCGAGATCGGCGTCCGTCAGGTCATCGATGTAGGACTGACCGGCGTTGAGCGCGTCGACCTTGCGGGGGTCGACGTCGACGCCGACGACCCGCAGTCCAGCCGCCACGGCCTCCTTGGCCAGTGGCATGCCGACGTATCCCAGGCCGATGACAGCCAAGTCGATTTCTGTCACAGCTGTACCTTGGCGAGCCGGAAACAACACTTCATGGTCGCAAAGGTTATCTCAAGTCCACTCAGCTCACGCCTAATGCGAGCGAACCCGTCACAACCGGCAGGCAAATCCCGGGTCATCGTTCGTCTAGGGATCGGTAGAGCGTTCGATAAGTCTCGGCAACGCGGCTCCAGGTCCGCTTGGCGGCCACTTCAGCCCGTCCGGCCTCACCCATCTCAGCACGTCTGGCGGGGTCCTCGCGGAGCGCGGCCAGCGCCTTCGCGAGCTCTTCCGGGTCTCCGGGCGGCACGAGCAGACCGGCGCCGTCCGAGCCGACAAGCTCCGACAAAGCGGGCAAATCACTGAGTACGACGGGCTTCCCGAGCGCCATCGCCTCGACGGGTTTCAATGGCGTAACGAGTCGGCAAACCCGCAGGTCCTCCCGCGGGCAGACGAAGATGTCGATCGCCGCCTGAGCTTTCAGCGCTTCTTCAGGATCGACCCGGCCGGGCAGGATCGCGGTGTCCAGGCGCAGCTCCTTGACCAGTTCGAGGAGGTTCTCCCGCTCGCTGCCGTCGCCGACGATCAGCGCGCGCACCGGAGTGCCCTGGTCGCGCAGGTACGCCGCCGCCCGCAGCAGAGTGGCGAAGCCCTCATAACCGACGATGCTGGAGACCGAGCCGACCACGATCTCGCCGTCGGCGATCCCCATGTCCCGGCGGAACGCGCCGCCGTCGTAGGAGACGCTCAGCAGCGAGTCGTCCACGGCGTTGGGCGCCAGGTAGATGTTCTCGCGCGGCACCCCGCGCTCGACGATCTCGGTGGCCATCGTCTCGGCGAGGGTGACGACCGCGTCGGCCTCGCGCATGAGGAACGCCTCGCGCTCGCGCTGCAGCACCGCGCGCTGGCTGCCGGTACGCACGTCGGGGTCACGCGAGACCCAGGTCTCCTCCAGGAACCCGCGTACCTCGTAGACGAAGGGTGTGCCCGTCCGCTGACGTACGGCGTGGGCCACCGAGCCGTTGCGATGGTCGGTCGCCGCGTGCAGAACCTGGGGCCGCAACTTTTCGACCAGCCGGGTCACCTCGTCGGCGCCCCGGATGATCCGCCCGGTGGTCTCGAACGGCATCTCGCCCCGCCCGTCCGGCAGAAGCCGGTAGTAGGGGATGCCGTCGACCTCCTCGAACGGCGTCGCGTCCGCGTGTCCCTGCAGCATCGGCCAGCCCCAGCTGGTCACGACGTGCGGGTCGAGCCCGGCGGCCTTCTGCGCGGTGACGATGCGGTGGGTCCGCACGGTGTATCCGGCCTGCGTGTACGGCAGGGCGTTGGTAACGCAGTGCAGCACCCGCCCGTCGACCCGCTCCCCGATCGCCACGGCCGGCTTCGGCGGGATCGGATCGGGGCTGATCGCGGCCAGCTCGCCCCGGTAGTAGGCGGCCCTGCGCTTGACGAAGGGGTATTTGACGTGGGGATCGAGCACCTGGGCCGCTTCGGTGATCCGGCCGGCGTCCCAGTGCGCCTTTGCCTCGTTCCACGGGGCCTGGACCGCGCGCATGCTGATCTTCCGCACCGCCCAGCGCACCTTGCGCGCGGCGGGCCAGGCGACCTTGCCCACGATGGGACGCAGCACCGGCGGAAGCGCGTCCGCCGCGGCCTGGGCCACCCGCACCGGATCCGACTTCACCTTCGTCACGACGACGCGGGAGACGATGATCGGGTGCTGGACGAAGCCTTTGAGTAGTCCGCCGACGCCCGCTCGGGCCGACTTGGCGGAAACCTTGCGTCTGGCGTCGGATACCACGCGGTGACCGTACCATAGGCAACGTTTTTCCCTGTTTCGCAATGAAAGGCGAGGTCAATGCGGGAGAACCCCCTGGTCCTTCACGTTCTGGGCGCCCGGCCCAACTTCGTGAAGGCCGCCCCGGTGGTCCGAGCACTCGGCGAACTCGGTGTGCGTCAGGGCATCATCCACACAGGTCAGCACTACGACGAGTTGATGTCTGACGTCTTCTTCCGCGACCTCGCGCTGCCCGACCCGCTCGCGAACCTGGCCGTCGGCTCCGGCACCCACGCCAAGCAGACCGCGGCGCTCCTGATCGGCCTCGAAGAGGTCTTCACCGAGCACGATCCCGACCTGGTCGTGGTCTACGGCGACGTCAACTCCACGCTGGCCGCGATCCTGGTGGCGGCCAAGCTCGGTATCAAGACCGCGCACGTCGAGGCGGGCCTGCGCTCGTTCGACCGCGGCATGCCGGAGGAGGTCAACAGGATCGTCACCGACTCGCTGTCGGATCTGCTGTTCACCACCTCGCCGGACGCGCTGCAGTTCCTCGCGCGCGAGGGCGTCGCGCCGGAGAAGGTGCACTTCGTCGGCAACCCGATGATCGACAGCCTCTTCTCCGCGCTGCCCAGGCTGGACCCCGCGCCGATCGTGGCGCGGCTCGGCCTGCCCGAGCGCTACGCCGTGGCCACGCTGCACCGCCCGGCCAACGTCGACAGCCCGGCCGCCGCCAAGGAACTGGTCGACTCCGTGTTGTCCGTGGCCGAGCGCATCCCGCTCGTCGTGCCGATCCACCCGCGCGGGCGTACCCGGCTGGCGGAGGCCGGCCTCGTGGACGGCCCGGCGGTCAAGGTCGTGGACCCGCTCGGCTACGTCGAGTTCCTGTCGCTGGTACGCGGGGCCGCGCTGGTCGTGACCGACTCGGGCGGCGTGCAGGAGGAGACGACCATGCTCGGCGTCCCGTGCCTGACCGTGCGGCCCAACACCGAGCGCCCGGTCACCATCACCCACGGCACCAACCGCCTGGTCACCCCGGCCTCGCTGCCGGCCGCGGCGGACAAGGCGCTGGCCGAAGGCGCGGCGACGCCCTCGGGCGAGCTGCCGCCCCTGTGGGACGGCGCCGCCGGCCCGCGGATCGCCCGGGTCGTGGCCGCGTGGCTCAAGGGGGACAACCTGTCTCCGGCCGCGCAGGGCACTCGGGGCGAATAACCCCACAAACCCGGACAAGGGGTACGGCGCAGCCGTACCATCGACTGACCCCCGCGAAGCGATAGGCGAGCACCATGGCCGAAACCCCAGAAGAGCCGACCTACCAGCGGCTCGGTCCCGTCAACTGGCTCCCGGAGGAGCGCAAGCTCGTCGAGCGCTACGAGGCCGACATCAGGGAGCTGCGGCGACGGCTGGAGATCGCCGAGGCCAAGGCCGCCTACGCCGGATGGAAGCTGGAGGCCACGCAGGCCAAGCGGACGTTCAAGCTGGGTGAGGCGCTCGGTGCCAAGAGCCCGGGGCAGATCATCAAGGCCGTCCGCTCGCACGACAAGGCGCCCAAGGCGCCCGAGCAGGCGGTGACCGAGATCATCGAGCAGGCGGGCAAGCGCCCGCCGCTGGTCGACGTGCCCGCGATCAAGTGGCCGGCGGGCCCGGTGAACCGCCCCGACCTGCGCGTGGCCGTGATCCTGGACGACTTCTCCCGGATGGCCTTCCGCTACGAGTGGGACCAGATCGAGTTCGGGCTCAAGGACTGGCCGGAGATCTTCGCCGAGAAGCGGCCCGACCTGCTGTTCTGCGAGTCGGCCTGGCACGGCAACCAGGGCCGCTGGCGCTACCAGATGACCGGCACCAACGCGCCCAAGGACCCGCTGCGCGATCTGGTGGCCTGGTGCAAGCAGGAGGGCATCCCCACGGTCTTCTGGAACAAGGAGGACCCGCCGAACTTCGACTTCTTCATCGACACGGCCAAGCTGTTCGACTACGTGTTCACCTGCGACGGTGACATGCTGCCGAAATATCGGGAAACATTGGGACACGACCGGGTGGACGTGCTGCAGTTCGCCGCCCAGCCCCGCGTGCACAACCCGATCCAGCAGAAGCAGGGCCGCCTGCACGACGTGGTCTTCGCCGGCATGTACTTCCGCGACAAGCACCCCGAGCGCCGCGAGCAGATGGAGACCGTCCTCGACCCGGTACGCGAGCTGGGCCTGCACATCTTCGCCCGCAACGGCGAGGTCGACGAGAAGTACGCCTGGCCGGAGAAGTACCGCCCGCACATCGTCGGCGAACTCCCCTACGACCAGATGCTGGCCGCGTACCGCATGTACAAGGTCTTCCTCAACGTCAACTCCGTGCTCGACTCCCCGACCATGTGCGCGCGCCGCGTCTTCGAGCTGTCGGCCTGCTCCACGCCCGTCGTCACCGGCTGGTCGCGCGCGATCGAGGAGACGTTCGGCGAGCTGATCCCGATCGCCCGCGAACCGATCGAGTCCTACAACCAGGTGCTCCACCTCGTCAACAGTCCCGAACTGCGCGCCCGCATGGGCCACCTGGCCATGCGCGAGGTGTTCGACAAGCACCTGTTCTCCCACCGCGTCGACCAGATCCTGCGGCTGCTGGGCCGCCCGGTCAGCGCCGGTGAGCGCTCGATCTCGGTCGTGCTGCCCACCAACCGCGCCTCTCAGATCGAGCACGCGATCTCCTCGGTGGCCAAGCAGATCCACCGCCCGCTGCAGCTCGTGATGGTGCTGCACGGCCTCGACATCGACCCGGTCGTCGTGGCCGACAAGGCGCGCATGGCGGGCATCAGCGACGTGACCGTGCTGCCGGCCGCCGCGGAACTGTCGCTCGGCGCGTGCATGAACCTCGGCATCGCGGCCGCCGAGGGCGAGCTGATCGCCAAGATGGACGACGACAACCTGTACGGCGAGCACTACCTGTCCGACCTGGCCCGCGCCTTCGACTACACCGACGCCCAGCTCGTCGGCAAGGGCGCGCACTACAGCTACTTCGAGGGCTCCAACACCACGATGCTCCGCCTGCCCGGCCTGGAGCACCGCTACTCCTTCCTGGTCCAGGGCGGCACGTTCCTCGGCAAGGCCGAGATGTTCCGCGCCTACCCCTTCGCCGACATCACCCGCGGCGAGGACACCCACCTGGTCCGCCGCCTGAAGGAGGACGGCGTCAAGATCTACTCGGCCGACCGCTTCAACTTCGTCTACTGGCGCAGCGCGGACGCCAGCATGCACACCTGGCAGGCCGACCACATCAAGCTGACCCGCAACGCCCAGTTCTCCTTCGTCGGCCACCCAGGCCCGCACGTGCTCATCTGAGCACCTGGCGGATCATCACGGCCAGGCAGAACACCCCGAGCACCAGCCCCCACACCACGTCGGTGACGTAGTGCATGCCCCGGTAGAGCCGGGAGGCCGCCACGATCAGCGGCAGCCCGGCGCCCATCGCCCACACCAGCCCGGTCAGCACCCGGTGCCCGTGCAGATGGATCGCCAGCAGGACGGCCAGGCCGCCGTAGAAGCAGACGGCGGCGCTGACGTGCCCGGACGGCCAGCTGCTCGTCGGCGGCGCGGCGTCCAGGTGCGCCACCGGCGGACGGCTCCTGGCCACGAGCGCGCTGGTCGCCAGGAACACCAGCGACTGCGACCAGACCGCCGCGACCAGGAACACCGACTCCCGCCAGCGCCCCAGCGCCAGCCGGAACCCGATCGCCGCCAGCGCGGTGAGCACCACGATGACCGGGGTGTCGGACAGGCTGCTGCCGATGTGGGTGGCCTGATCCAGGAGCGGCACGCGCTCGGCGGCGATGTCCGCCATGACGCCCGGCTCGGCCCAGTCGGAACGCTCGACCAGCTCCCCCAGCGCGAACGTCGCCGCCGTCATCAGCGACAGCCACACGACGGCCGGCCATAACCGGGCGATCACGTCACGCACGTCGCGCCACCTCCGGTTCCACGCCTTCGACCATCGGCTCGGCCGGCTCCCTTCCCATGTCGCGGCGCCACCCCTCGAACGCCGCCGTCGTGGCGGCGACCACCAGCAGGCCGAGCAGCACCCCGCCCACCGCGTCGCTGACCCAGTGCACGCCGAGCGCCACGCGCGTGGCGGCCACCGACACCGCGAGGAACGCCGCGATCCCCCACGCCAGCGCCTTGCCCGCCCCACGCAGCCGGGGCAGGAGCAGAAGCACGAGCACCCCGGCGCCGAGCGTGGCGGTCAGCGCGTGCCCGGAGGGGAACGCCTCGCCGGGCGCGATCGAGACCGGGTCGGGCAACTCCGGCCTGATCCGGCCGATGACGAGCTTCAGCAGCAGGCCGAGCACCCCGCCCGCGGTGATCGTGACCATCGCCCAGACCGCCGGCCGGCAGGCGCCCCGCCAGGCCAGCCACGCCGCGACCGCGATCACCGCCAGCCGCCACGGCCAAGGGCCGAACACGTCCGTCCAGGTCAGCATCCACCGGGTCAGCTCCGGGTTGGCCGTGGCGACGGCGTGCAGGCCGTACGCGGTGGCGCGGTCGAGCTGCCACAGCGGCGGGAAGGCCGCCTCGACCAGCAGCGCGAGCACGGCGAAGAGCGCACCCGCGCAGAGGGCGACGACGACGGCGAGCGTGAGCCTGAGACCGAAACGAGGCATCAGAAGTCCTGGGTACGGCGCAGCCGCGGCGGCCGGCCGTCCGGGTCGACGACGAGACGGTAGAGGGGCATCGCCAGCGCCTTGCTCACCCGCCCCAACTCGGGACGGCCATGGCGGCGCAGGCGGCCGGGCGGGCGGGGGCCGCGCCGGTCGTTGTCGTGCCAGGCGTCCAGCCGCGCCGCGGACTCGGCGAACGCGTCGAAGGCCGCCTTCGGATCGCACAGGTCGAGGACGTCGTCCTCGTCGCGGTCCAGATGCTCGGCGGCCAGCGTGAGGCGCAGGTCGCGGGCGAAGCGCCGCGCGCCGGCGGGCGGGCGCGGGTCGGGCTCCTCGTCGACCACCGCGCAGCTCAGCTCGGAGTCGAACGTCCAGGAGCGCAGGTTGACGTTGTCGGAGCCGATCGTGGCCCACACGTCGTCCACCACGCAGACCTTCGCGTGCACGTAGACGGGCGTGCCCTCGTGGTTCTCCAGGTCGTAGATGGCGATGCGGCCGTCCCCCGCGCGCGTCAGCCGGTCCAGCGCCTCCGCGCGGCCGATCAGGCTGGCCGGGCCGGCCAGCCAGCCGTCCTGGTCGGGATGGCGCGGCACCACGATGATCATGTGAAGGCCGGGTTCGCGCTCCAGCGCCTCGGCGAACGGCTCGATGACCTCCGTGGACCAAAGGTACTGGTCCTCCAGGTAGACCAGCGAGCGGGCGCGGGCCAGGACCTTGAGGTAGGCCCGCGCCACGCTGCGCTCGCCCTCCGGCGCGAACGGCAGGGCCTTGCGCAGATGCGGGTAGGTCCGCAGCAGTTGCACCGCGTGCGTGCCCGCCGGCTCGGGCGGCGGGCCCGGCTCTGGCAGCGGGGGCGCGTCGTCCATGCTGCTCAGGCGGTCGCGCAGGCGCCTGAGCGGGTGGCGGGTCTCCGGCGCCGGGTCCTCCCAGCGCTCGCAGAAGACCTTCTCCACCTCGGCCACCGCCGGGCCGCTGATCGCCGCCTGGGCGTCGTGCCAGGGCGGGCGGGCGCCGTACGCGCCCGGCATCGGGGCGGCCTGCGGGTCACCGCGGTGGGTGGCGTCGTCGCGGCGGCTGTGACACAGGTCGATGCCGCCGACGTAGGCCACGTCCCGCCGCGGGTCGCGGTCGTGGCGCAGGATGACGAACTTCTGGTGGTGGGAGCCGCCGTGCCGTACGCGGGTGTCGAGCAGGCACTGGCCGCCGGCGGCCTCGACGCGCTCGCCCAGGTGGCGGTTCTCCTCGGCGCTGAAGCGCAGGAAGTCCAGGTGCGAGCGCCAGATGAGGCCTCTGACCAGCGCGCCCCTCTCCGCCGCCGCGGCCATCGCGCTCGCGATGGCCGGGCCGTCCTTGGCCAGGCGCTCGTCCGGGTCGCCGCGCCAGTCGGCGAACAGCAGCAGGTCGTCGCGGCCCAGGGCGGCCAGGCGATCCCGGAGTTCGGCGAAGTAGGTGGCGCCGTGGATGAGGGGGCGGACGAGGTTGCCCCGGGTCCAGGTTTCGAGCTTGGTCTCGGGGTTCCCGCGTTCGTCCTCGGTGAGGAACCAGTCGTCGAGTCTCATGTCCGGCGCCAGCGCGACTCCCCGAAGCAGTAGCCGGCGAACAGCAGCAGCCCGAGCGCGACCACCACGAGCAGCCACGGGCCCGCCGGGGTCTTGGCGAAGGCCCTGAGCGTGCCGTCGATGCCGCTGACCTTGTCGGGGTCGAAGGTGAGCGCCGCCTGGACCACGAAGATCCCGGCCAGGCCGGCGATCAGCCCGCGGGCGACGTATCCGGCGAAGCCCAGGCGGTCCATCACCATGCGGGCGCGCGGCGGCATCCGGCCTATGTCGAGCTCCTCGCGGAACTTCTTCTTGACACCCTGGTACACCCAATACGCGCCCAGCGCGACCAGCACGAGCCCGATGACGGTGACGATGACCGCCCCGGCGGGCAGCGCGAGCAGGTCGCCGGTGACGTCCTGCGACTTCTTGTCCTCCGACTTCGCGCTCCCGGACATCAGCACGGTCAGCAGCGTGAAGACGATGAACACATACACCGCCACCCGGCCTGCCGACTCGGCGCGGTCCAGGGCCTTCCCGCTGCCGAAGAACACCTCCGACAACTGCCAGAGCGCCAGCGCGGCGAATCCGACGACCATGATCCATAGGACCACGGCGCCGAAGGGCAGGCCGGCCAGCATGCCGATGGCGCCGTTCTTGTCGGCCTCACGCTCGCCGTCGCCCAGGGCGATCTGGACGGCGAGCACGCCGATCAGGCCATAGAGCACGCCGCGGCAGGCGAGCCCGATGCGGGCCAGCCGTACCATGGCGGGGCTGTCGGCCGCTTGGCGGGCCGCGGACTCTGCCTGGCTCACCGTTCCTCCTGAGGGTCGTTGAGACCCCCAAGTGCCCGGAAAAATCCCGCTTAGACCTCTTTTACGGCTTCCGCCGCGTGCCAGCTCGCCAGAAACCGCAGCGCCTCCTCGGTACGCGAGCCCGGCTCGGCCAGGTAGGTGACCAGAACCTGGTCGCCCTGCTCGCCCGGCCGCAGGCTGTCGTAGTCGAGTACCAGTTCGCCCGCGAGCGGGTGGTCCAGGATGTTGCGCCCGGCAGACCGCTCCTGAACCTCGTGCTCGGCCCACAGGCGGCGGAAGTCCGCGCTCTTGACCGACAGCTCGCCCACCAGCGCGGCCAGTTCCCGGTCGCCGGGATGGCGGCCCGCGTCCAGCCGCAGGAACGCCACCGTCTCGCGGGCCTTGTGCTCCCAGTCGCGGAACAGGGTCCTGGTGTGCTCGTCGAGGAAGACCAGGCGGGCGCAGTTCAACGGGCCGTCCGGCGGAGTGGGCCGGTTCCAGAACAGCAGGGAGGCCAGCCGGTTGCAGGCCAGCATGTCGGTCCTGCGGCCCATGACGAAGGCGGGGATGTCGGGCATCGAGTCGAGCACCCGCCTGAGCGTGGGACGGACCCGCTCCACCGGGGCCTTCACCGCCTTGCCGCTCGCCGGGCGGGCGAGGTCGTGCAGGTGGGCGCGTTCGGTGTCGTCCAGGCCGAGCACGCGGGCCACGGCGTTCAGCACCTCGGCGGAGACGTTGCCCGCCCGCCCCTGCTCCAGCCGGACGTAGTACGGCACGCTGACCCCGGCGAGCAAGGCGACCTCTTCCCTGCGCAGCCCGGCCACCCGGCGGCGCTCGCCGTACGTGGGCAGGCCGGCGTCGGAGGGCCGCACCCTGGCGCGGCGCGATCGCAGGAACTCCCCGAGGTCATTGGCCATGACCCCATTGTCGGACATTTCGCCGAACGGCGCCTGACCCTGCGAGTACCACCCTCGGCACTGTCCTGGCTACCCCGGTCGGCGTCCTCCCAGGATGAGAGCCATGGACAACCGCATCGCCGTCATCACCGGCGCCTCCTCCGGCATCGGCGCCGCCGTAGCCGTCAAACTCGCCGAGCGGGGCGCCAGGGTCGCACTCGTGGCCCGCAGGAAGGAGCGCGTCGAAGCGCTCCGCGACCGGATCGGCGACCGGGCCATCGCCGTGGCCGCCGACGTGAGCGACCCCGCCGAGGTCGAGGCGGCCAGGAGCCGTGTCGCCGCGGAGCTGGGCCGGGCCGACCTCGTCGTCAACGCCGCGGGAATCCTCGTTCCCGGCCTGCTCGACACGCCGGGACCCGGTACGCCCGCGGACTGGCGGCGCCAGCTCGACGTGAACGTCGCCGGGCTGCTCCACGTCTTCCGCGCGTTCCTGCCCGACCTCCAGGCCGCCGCCGCGGCGGGCGGACCCGCCGACCTGGTGAACATCTCCTCGATCGCGGCCGCCAGGATCGAGCCGGGCGCGGCGGTCTACGCGGCCACAAAGGCCGCGGTCAGCCACCTGTCACGAAATTTCCGGAACGAGCTGGCGCCCCGGAACATCCGCGTCACCAACCTCGAACCCGGCGTCGTCGTCACCGAACTGCTGTCCGCCTCCGAGCTGGGAACGGCCTGGCTGGAGGACATGAAGACGAGGATCGACCCGCTGGCCGCCGCCGACCTGGCGGAGGTCGTGGCCTTCGCGGTCAGCCGCCCGATCCACGTGAGCCTCCCGGAGATCACCGTGGTGCCGACCCGCCAGGTGTAGATCTTCTATGTGCATGCATATTCTGTATGTGCATGTACAATGAGGTTCCGCTGGGAGGGAGGCGCCTGATGGCGACGGACGACGACGACATGTGGGTGGGCGTGATCCGCCTGCACGCCAGAGTCGAGCACGAGGTGGCCGCCGCCCTGCAGAAGCACGGCCTCGGCCTGTCGGAGTACCGGGCGCTGTGCCACCTGTCGACCGCCGACGGCGGCTCCCTGCGCATGCAGGAACTGTCCGAACTCCTGGGCCTCAACCAGAGCTCCGTGACGCGCCTGGTGGGCCGCCTGGAGAACAGCGGCCTGAGCCGCCGCGACTTCTGCGACCAGGACCGCCGGGGCGTCTACACCCTCATCACCGACGAGGGCCGCGCCAGAAAGGACGACGCCGCCCCCACCTACGAGGAAACCCTCACCGCCGCCCTGGACAGAGCCGCCAAGGAGGGCCTGGCCGACACCGTCACCGCACTGCGCGCCTCCATGCGCCGCACCACCTGAACCGTCGGCGGCATCAGGGCCTGATCGTGCGCAGTTCGGTGAGCAGATCCCTGATCACCGAAGATCCGGCCAGCTCGCGGGTGGTCACGTACCCCACCTGACGCAGCGGCGCCCCCTCCCCGAGCTCCTCCGTGGCCACCTTGGGCGGCGCCCCCGCGGCCGACAACCGGGGCACGATGGCCGTCCCCAGCCCGTGCCCGACCATCGACATCGCCACCCCGTCGTCCTCGACCGTGATGTCGCCCGACGGTATCCACGCCTGCGCCGCCAGCCACCGCTTGGTCTCGCCCGAGCAGTTCTCGTGCCAGTCGATCATCGGCAGCGCGCGCGGGTCCGGGTGTCCCGACGGATAGGCCAGCACGTACGGCTCCGCGTACAGCTTCTTGCTGACCAGCCCGTCCACGTACACCGGCAGCGACACCACCCCCACGTCCGCGCGCCCGTCGGCGACCTCCCCCGCGATCCCCCGCCCGAGGTCGGGCACGATCCGCACGTCCACGGTCACCCGAGGATGCCGCCGCCCGAACCGCACCAGCACCCCGGGCAGCAGATGGAAGGCCGCGCTTCTGAAGGCGGCCAGCCGGATGGTCCCGGTGGCCTCGCCGCGGGCGGCGGTGTGGGTGTCGGTCCGCATGACCTCCATGAGCCGCAGGATGCGCCGCGCGTGGCCGACCGCCGCCGACCCCGCCGCGGTGGCCGTGGCCCCGCCGCGCCCGCGCCGGAACAGCACCGCGCCCATCTTCCGCTCGGCCGCGCGCAGGGCGTGGGAGACCGCCGACTGGGTGAGGCCGAGCCGTACCCCTGCCCTGGACACGCTGCCCTCGCCGTCCACGGCGACGAGCACGCGGAGCTCGGCCGCGCTCAGATCGTTCACGGCGGCGACAACATATGAAGGACGTTCATACATTCCGCCACTCCCACGAACACCACCTGCTGGCTACGCGGGCACCCCTCTCCTAACGTCGGGGCCATGAGAGCGATGCGTGCGGAACGGCGTGGCGGACCCGAGGTGCTGACCCTGACCGAGGTCCCCGACCCGGTGCCGGGCCCCGGCCAGACCTTGGTGGACGTCGAGGCGGCGGGCGTGAACTTCTCCGACCTGGGCCGGCTGGACGGCAGCTACCAGCCGCCCGAGCTGCCGTTCGTACCGGGCGGCGAGGTGGTGGGCCGCACGCCGGACGGCCGACGGGTGCTCGCCTTCGCCGGCAGCGCGTTCGCGACGAAGGCGCTGGTGACGGAGGCGGTGGAGATCCCCGACGACATGGCGGCGGGCGCAGCGCTGGCCCTGCTGGTGCAGGGGCTGACCGCCTGGCACCTCCTGCGTACGGCCGCGCGGCTGGTACCCGGCGAGAGCGTCGTGGTCAACGCGGCGGCAGGCGGCGTGGGCCACCTGACGGTCCAGCTCGCCAAGGAGTTCGGCGCCGGCCGGGTGATCGGCACGGCGTCCACGAAGGAGAAGCGCGAGCTGGTCATGGGCTTCGGCGCGGACGCGGCCATCGACGGCGAGGCGGACGGCTACGCCGACCGGGTGCTCGCGGCCAACGACGGCGGCCCGGTGGACGTGGTCCTGGACGCGGTGGGCGGCCCGGTCTTCGACGCGGCGATCGGCGCGCTGGCCCCGTTCGGCCGCCTGATCGCGTACGGGATGTCGAGCGGCCTGGACCCGTCGCCGATCGATCCCGGCGAGCTGGCCCAGCGCAACGTCTCGGTGGGCGGCTACTGGCTCGGCGCCCAGCTCCGCCTGCCCGGGAGCACCGCCACGCGACCGCTGCCCGAGCTGATCGCCCTGACCGCCGCCGGCCGCCTGCGGCCGCTGACCGGCGGGGAGTACGAGCTGGAGCGGGCCGGGCAGGCGCTGGCCGACCTGGCGGCCCGCCGTACCGTGGGGAAGGTGGTTCTCAGGCCGTGATCCTGGCCAGCTTCTCGTCGGCCAGGCGGGCGAGCTCGTTCAGGCCCTCCTTCTTCACCTTGGTGCCGATGACCAGCAGGCTGGTGACCACGCCCTTCCTGGCGATCACCATCGCGGCGATCTGGGCGGCCTTGCCGCCGCTGACCGCGGTGGTGACGAAGGCGTGCGAGCGCTCGCCGCGGGCGGGCATCTTGAGCGCGACGGTCCGGTAGGTGACCTTGGCGCCGGCGACCTCGGCCCGGTACTTCACGCACCGCGCCGGCACCGGTCCCGGGAAAGAGTCGGTGGCCACGATGGCCTGGGTGATGGAGCCGTCCTTGGAGGAGTAGGCGACGACGGCCGCGGGCGCGCCGCCGAGCTCGGCCGGGTCGAGCTGGCCGACCCCGGCGCAGTCCGGCTCGGACACCTTGGCCTCCTTGAGCGCGGCCATGCCCTGCTTGGTGGCCTTGAGCGAGCCGTACGCGCCGGTCTCGGGGCCGTAGGCGACGCTCATGCCGTTCGGCGCGGACAGCAGCCCCGCGCCGAGCCTGGCCGCGTCGACGGGCTTCTTCGCGGAAGGGGAAGGGCTGGCGGCCTGCCCGCTGGAGCAGCCCAGGCCGACCGCCATGATGAGAATGATTCCGGAAAAAGCCTTATGCATGAATTCCCCAATTCGCATCAGCGGCATTTTTCATCACGCTAGACGAATCGGAGCACACGTTTTCCGGCCTTGACGGAACGCCCCGCCTTTACGGTTTCACGGGCTTTTGTGGTTTTTCTTCGGTTCCATTGGGCGTCGCTCCGTTGAGAATGGCGCGGGCCAGTCCCAGCCCGGTGCCGCCCAGCGTGAGCGCCTTGGCCAGCAGCTCCTCGACGCCCTGCGCGCCGTTGAGCACCACCATGTGGTCCACGTTGCCGAACGCCTGGGCGCCCGCCTGTACCACCTCCGGCCAGCGCTCGGCCAGCTGCTGGGCGATGACGGCCTCCTGGTTGTCGGCGAGCGCCTCGGCGCGCGCCCTGATGGCCGCCGCCTCCGCCAGGCCCTTGGCCTGCTCGGCCTCCGCCTCGGCCAGGCCCAGCGCCCTGGCCGCCTCGGCCTGGGCCAGACCGCGCGCCTTGGCCGCCGCGGCCTCCGCCTCTCCGGCGACCCGGGTGGCCGAGCCCGCGGCCTCACCGCGCAGCCGTACCGACTCCGCGTCCGCCGCGGCCGCCTGCTTGACCTGGGAGGCCTGGGCCACGGCGCGCAGCTCGGTCTCCCTGGCCTCGGCCTCGGCCTGGGCGATGCGGGCGTCGCGTTCCGCCTGGGAGAGCGTGACCGTCTCGTACGCCTTGGCGTCGGCGGGCTTGCGTACCTGCGACTGCAGGCGCTGCTCCGACAGCTGGGCCTCCAGCTCGGCGGCCCTGGTCTCCTGGACGACCACCTCCTGACGGGCGCTGGCCTCCGACAGCGGTCCCGCCTGGCGGGAGGTCGCCTGGGCGCGGTCGATCTCGGCCTGGTAGGAGGCCTGCTTGATCTGGGCGTCGCGCCAGGCCGCCGACTTGTTGGCCGCGGCGACCTGCTCGGCCTCGGTGGCCTCCTGGTCGCGCTGC
The DNA here is from genome assembly GCF_042740555.1 of Nonomuraea sp. NPDC059007. NCBI lineage: Bacteria > Bacillati > Actinomycetota > Actinomycetes > Streptosporangiales > Streptosporangiaceae > Nonomuraea > Nonomuraea sp. NPDC059007. Next base: position 124,457 of record NZ_JBHYJD010000006.1, read on the forward strand.
GCCTCGGCGATGCGGGCGCTGGCGGCGATCTTGGCGGCGTGCGGCTTGCCGAGGTTGGCGATGTAGCCGGTCTCGTCGTCGATCTCCTGGATCTGCAGCGAGTCGACGATCAGGCCCAGCTTGCTCATCTCGTCGGCGGCCGAGGCCCTGGTCTCGCTGGTCAGGCGCTCGCGGTTGAGGATGAGGTCCTCGACGGTGAGGCCGCCGATGATCGAGCGCAGGTGGCCGGTGAACAGCTCGTGGATCGCGCCCGTCATGAAGTCCTGCTGGTCGAGGAAGCGCCGGGCGGCGTTGGCGATGGAGGTGAGGTCGTCGCCGACCTTGTAGATGACCACGCCCCTGATGTGGACGGGGATGCCCTGCTGGGTGACGCAGGAGACCTGGAGATTGGCGGATCTGGTGTCGAGGCGCAGGCGCCTGGCGGTCTGGAAGCCGGGCAGCACCGCCGTACCCTTGCCTGTGATGATCTTGAAGCCTAACGAGTCGAGAGCGTCGCCGCGGCGACGGGCGCCGAGGCCCGAGATGATCAGCGCCTCGTTCGGCTCCGCGACCCGCCAGACGGCCTTGAACAGCAGGATGATGACAACGACCGCGACGAGGATTCCCCCGCCGGCGATGAAGAACTCAGGGGACATCAGGTCTCCTTAGACCAATGCGCGAGCCACGTAGACCGTGCGCGGCGGGAAGTACTCCACCACCACCACGATCGTCCCGACCGGGAATTCCTCGTCGGCCACGCTCGGATGGGCGTAGAAGGCCTCCACGCCGCCCCTAACCTGGACCATCACCTCGCCGACCAGACCCGGGCCGATCCTCCCCGTGACCCGTCCCTGCTTGCCGACCATCGGTCTCCCCCCGTCGGTGATATTCCGGACGGTACTCCAATCAGGCATTCGCGGTAATAGGCGCCGCAAAATGTTCCTCCAGGGGCTGCGCGCCTTAGAGCGGTATTTACCGCCCGTAGCGATGATCGCGCCCATGAGTGACATCAACCCCCGCAGGGCCCACGAGCTCGGGATGGGACGGCCTATATCGCGCCGGGACTTCTTCGACGGCGTGGCGATGGCCGCGGGGGTGGCGGCGCTCGGCGCCGCGGCGGGGTGCGGGCCGGGTTCCGGTGAGCCGGGCGTCATCGGCACCCCCGAGCTCCAGGTTCCGGCGGACGTGAAGTTCCCGCCCACGCTCACCGGCCTGCAGGGCAACACCGCGCAGGCGCTCAGCGTTCCGCACGCCCTGCGCGACGACCGCTTCTGGGAGTACGCCGGCACGCCCGAGTTCACCGGCGAGAACTACGACCTCGTCGTGGTCGGCGGCGGCATCAGCGGGGTCAGCGCCGCCTTCGAGTGGCTGCGGGCCAACCCCAGCGCGCGCATCCTCATCCTGGACAACCACGACGAGATCGGCGGCCACGCGCGCCGCAACGAGTTCACCCCGCAGGCCCGCAAGGGCCCGCTCATCGGCTACGGCGGCTCGCAGTCGATCGAGGCCCCCTCGGTCTGGACGCCCGAGGGCAAGAAGCTCCTGCAGCAGCTCGGCGTCAAGGTCGAGAAGTTCGAGAAGTACTTCGACCAGAAGCTCTACACCAACCTCAAGATGTACGACAGCGTCATGTGCGACCGGGAGACCTTCCCGGTGGAGCGGCTGGTCAAGTACACGCCGGGGATCAAGGCCGAGGAGTGGATCGCCCAGCTCCCGGTGGCCGCGCAGGCGAAGAAGGACCTGCTGCGCCTGTACAAGAATCCGCCCGACTGGTTCCCGGGCATGCCGCAGGCCGAAAAGGAACGCAGGCTCGCCGACCTGACGTACTCGCGGTTCCTGCTGGAGGTGTGCAAGGTCCACCCGGACGCGGAGCTGTTCCTGCGCACGCAGTCCAGCGACGAATGGGCCTACAGCACCCAGGCGTTCGGGGCGATCGACGCCTGGGGCAGCGCGGAGGAGTGGGACTTCCCCGGCTTCCAGGGCCTGAAGCTCGACGCCGGCAAGCCCTCCAAGTTCAACTCCCCCAGCATGATCAAGGAATGGGACGCCGACGACGCGTACATCTACCACTTCCCCGAGGGCAACCAGGCCCTGGTCAGGATGATGGTCGGCCGGATGATCCCCGGCTTCGCCAGCGCGACCGGCATGGACGACATCACCACCGCCTCCTTCGACTACGGCAAGCTCGACCTGCCCTCGAACCGGGTGCGCTTCCGGCTGTCCAGCCCCGTGGTGACGGCGTACAACGACGGCGACCCCGACACCGCGACCACCGCCACCGTGGGCTACTTCGACGGCCACCAGATCAAGACCGTGCGCGCCGGCGCCGTCGTCATGGCCTGCTGGAACATGGTCATCCCCTACCTGGTCCCGTCGCTGCCGCCCGCGCAGAAGCAGGCCATGCACCAGGCGGTCAAGATGCCGCTGCTCTACGCGATGGTGCAGTTGCGCGACTGGGAGGCCTGGCGGAAGGTCGGCATCAACCACACCCGCTGGACCGGCGCCTACTGGTGCGTCTCCGAGCTCGACTACCCGGTCAGCATGCCCGGCTACGAGTGCCCGAAGGACCCCTCCCAGCCGATCAACGTGCACATGATCGCCACGCCGTGCGTGTCGGCGATGGGCCCGAGCGAGGGCGCGATCGCCGGCCGCCACAACCTGCTCAAGACGGACTTCTCCTTCTTCGAGTACACGATCCGCGACCAGCTCGCCAGACTCCTCGGCGCCGGCGGCTTCGACCCCGGCAAGGACATCGAGGCGATCACCGTCAACCGCTGGGGCCACGGCTACGCCCCCGAGTACTGCCGCCCCTGGAACGCCTTCTACCCCGAGGGCCCCTTCCCCGCCGAGACCGCGCGCAGGCAGCACGGCAGGATCGCGATCGCCAACTCCGACTCGATCCCGGCCGCCTACGCCGACGCCGCCGTCACCGCCGCCTACCGAGCCGTCGCGGAGCTGTCCACATGAGACCCTGGCTGAAGATCTTCCTCATCGGGCTGGCGCTGTGGGCCGCGTCGGTCCTGGTCACGATCTGGACGGAGAACTCCAACCTCGTCCCCACCGTGGTGCTGCTCGGCAGCTTCCTGGTGCCGGTGACGTTCGTGGTCTGGGCGTACACGCGCGAACGCTCGTCGGAGGTGACCGTCGAGCTGCTGTTCAAGGCGTTCGTGATCGGCGGCGTCCTCGGCGTGCTCGGCGCCTCGATCCTGGAGAGCTACCTCCAGCCGTCGCTGGTCATGTACGCCGGCGTCGGCCTCATCGAGGAGGGCGTCAAGCTGGCGGCCCTGATGCTGCTGACCCGCGGCCTGCGCCGGCACGACGTCTGGGACGGCGTCGTACTCGGCGCCACGGTCGGCTTCGGCTTCGCCGCCTTCGAGAGCGCCGGATACGCCTTCAACGCGATGTTCACCAGCGAAGGGCTCTCGGTGGTCGAGATGGTGGAGACCGAGATCCTTCGGGGCGTGCTCGCGCCCGTCGGCCACGGCCTCTGGACCGCGATCGTCGGCGGCGTACTGTTCTCGGCGGGCGGCAGGCTGGCCGGCAAGGTGATCCTGACGTACCTGGGCGTCTCCCTTCTGCACGCGCTCTGGGACTCGATGAGCGGGCTGGCGATCGCGATCACGCTGCTGCTGACCGGGCAGCCGTGGCAGTTCCAGCTGATCCGCATCGGGAAGGTGCCCGGCGTCACCGACGGGCAGATCCACCTCTACACGGTGCTGAACTGGGGCGGGCTGATCCTCATCTCGGCCCTCGCGTTGCTCTGGCTGCGCTCGATCAGCAACCGAGCGCGCTGAGGCTGGCCGTCCAGAGCCGCTCGGCCAGGTCGTGGTCGGCCCTGCCGCGGGCCGGCTTCTCCTTGACGTAGTAGCGGCCCGGCTCGCCCGCGGACGAGGCCAGGTGTACGAGCGTGCGCGCGCCGGTCTCCGGCGGCTTGGCCATGCCGGGGACCGCCAGGTAGAAGCGCATCAGCAGCGTGTCGCCGGCGAAGCCGGTGCGGATGACGCCCGGATGGAAGCAGGTCGCGTGCACCCCTCGGGCGGCCAGCGCCTGCGTGAAGAGCATGTTGGCCTGCTTGGTGTCGCCGTACTGCATCCACGCGTTCCACCGGCGCCGCTCCCTGCTGAGGTCGCCGGGGTCCAGGCGGCCGGTGTTCGCCGCCATGGAGGTCGTCGTGACCACCTTGTCAACCCGCCCGGTCAGAGAATGGGTCAGCAGGAACGGCGCGAGATGGTTGACCTGAACCATCAGCTCGTGGCCGTCTTCTGTCACTTGACGCCGCTTGCTGAGCACTCCGGCGTTGTTGGCCAGCACGTCGATGCGCTCGTAGCGCTCGCGGAGCACCCCGGCCAGCCGCCGCACGTCGTCGAGCGAGGCGAAGTCGCAGGTCAGGACCTCGGCCTTGGGGCCGGTCAACCCGTCGGCCACGGCCTTGAGCCGGGCCGCGTCGCGGCCCACGAGCACGACCTCGTGCCCGAGGGCCGACAGCCGCCCGGCCGCGGCGGCTCCGATCCCGGCACTGGCCCCAGTTATCACGGTAATCATCACGTTCCTCCCACTGCGCCGGAACCTTATTAGGTGCTAGTCTCCTGTGCGATCTTCCGGAGGTGTATTTACACAAAGTGTGGATATACGCCTCGACCCCGAGGTTGGAACATGGGCTCCCGAAACCGGTCAATTCGGTTCAAGATCTTCTTATTGCTGCTGCTCCCCCTGCTGTCTTTGAGCGCGCTCTGGGGGTTCGTCCTCAACCTCACCGTCGGTGACGGACAGAACCTTCTTCGGGCCAACACCCTGTACCAGACGATCGGCGTGACCTCCACCGATCTAGGGCTCCAGCTTCAAGCGGAACGTACGCGTTCCGTCGCCGCGGCCACCACGCGCAGGCTCACCGAGGACCTGGGCGAGCAGCGGGCCCGGACCGACACCTCCGTCACCCGGTTCCAGAAGGCCGCCGTGGAAGCCGGCGACGCCGTCACCGAGGAGATGCGGCCCACCCTCGACGCCCTCAACGCCGAACTCGCCCGGCTGGGCTCCATCCGCAGCGACATCGACACCGGCAACAGCTCCCGGCTGAGCGGCATGAACGAGTACAACCGGGTGCTGGACGCGCTCTTCCGCCTCTACGACCACCTCGTCACCGTGCCCGACCTCGCCCTGTTCCAGCAGGCCTCCTCGCTGCAGTCCATGGGCAACGCCCGCGAGCTCATCGCCAGGGAACAGGCACTCGTCGGCGGCGCCGTGATCAGCGGCGACCTCAGCCCCGCCGAGGTCACCGCCGTGACCGAGTACGTGGCCTCCCGCAAGTTCATGCACGCGCGCGGGCTGGCCGGGCTCGACGTGTCGCTGCGGCAGCCGTACGAGGAGGTGTTCGGCGGGGAGGCGTTCCTGAACTTCAGCGCCGCCGAGCTGAGCGTGGTCAAGACCGGCCGGCCCCCGGCCGACGCCGACGAGTGGAACACCGCGGTCACCAAGCTCGCCGACCAGCTCGACAAGATCGGCGCCTCCGCCACCGGCGTCATCGCCGAGCGCGCCACCGACGGCGCCACCGCGATCATCGTGCGCATCGCGCTCGCCGGCGGCGTCGGGCTCGTCGCCGTCATCGCCTCCATCCTCATCTCCGTGCGCTTCGGCCGCCGCCTCGCCGCTGAGCTCGCCGGCCTGCGCACCGCCGCCCTGGACCTGGCAGAGGTACGGCTGCCGCGCCTGGTCCAAAGGCTGCGCGACGGCGACGAGATCGACGTCAAGAAGGAGGCCAAGCCGCTCAAGGTCAGCGGCTCGGCCGAGATCACCGACGTGGCCAGCGCGTTCGGCTCGGTGCAGCGCACCGCCGTGGAGGCCGCCGTCGGCCAGGCGACCGTCCGCCAGGGCGTCAGCCAGGTCTTCCTCAACCTCGCCCGGCGCAAGCAGGGCCTGCTGCACCGCCAGCTCTCCCTGCTGGACGCCATGCAGCGCCGTACGCACGACCCCGACCGGCTGGATGAGCTGTTCCGCCTCGACCACCTGACCACCCGCATGCGCCGGCACGCGGAAGGCCTGATCATCCTGTCGGGCGCCGCCCCCGGCCGCGCCTGGCGCAAGCCGGTGCCGGTGCTCGACATCGTGCGCGCCGCCATCGCCGAGGTCGAGGACTACGCGCGGATCAACGTCGAGACCATGCCCGGCGCCGCCCTCGACGGCGGCGCCGCGGCCGACCTCACCCACCTCGTGGCCGAGCTGGTCGAGAACGCCAGCATCTACTCCTCACCGGAGACCGCCGTGCAGGTGCGCGGCGACCTGGTCAGCAACGGCTACGTGCTGGAGGTCGAGGACCGCGGGCTCGGCCTGAGCCCCCAGGAGTACGCCGAGATCAACGCCCGGCTGGCCGACCCGCCCGAGTTCGACCTGGCCGACAGCGACCGGCTCGGACTGTTCGTCGTGGCGAGGCTGGCCCAGCGCCACGGGCTGCAGGTGACGCTGCGCGCCTCCCCCTTCAGCGGCACCACCGCGATCGTGCTCATCCCGAAGCGGCTCGTCACCGAGCGGGAAGCGCTGCCTCCCGCGCCGGAGGAGGAGCCGATCGAGCTGCCGAGCCGTTCGAGCAAGAGGCCCAAACCGCTCGCCGTGGTGGGCCAGCCGAACGACGGCCTGCCCAGGCGGGTACGGCAGGCCAACCTGCCCGCCCAGCTCAGCAAGCCGCCGGATCCACCGCCGCCGCCCACAACTGAACGCTCTCCCGACGAGGTACGCGACCTATTCTCCGCGTTCCAGCGGGGAACCCAGCGCGCCCGAGAAGAAGCAGACAACGAGGGGGACGACTCATGAGCACGCCCATCACGAACACCGGGGAGCTCAACTGGCTCCTCGACGACCTGGCGACCAGGGTCGCAGCCGTCAGGCAGGCCGTGATCCTGTCGACCGACGGCCTCGCGGTCGGCTACTCCAAGGGCCTGACCCGCGAGGACGCCGAGCATCTGGCCGCCGTGGCGTCGGGTTTCCACAGCCTGGCCCGCGGCACCGGCCGCCACTTCGACGGTGGCGACGTGCGCCAGACCATCGTGGAGATGGAGCAGGCGTTCCTGTTCGTCACCGCCGCCGGCCAGGGCACCTGCCTGGCCGTGATGGCCGAGGCGAACGTGGACGTCGGCCACATCGCCTACGAGATGGCGATGCTGGTCAAACGGGTCGGGCAGCACATCACGACCAACCCCCGATCGGGCCTGTCATGACGATGTGGATGGACGACGAGGCCGGGCCGCTGGTCCGTCCTTACGCTCTGACCCGGGGCAGGACGCGGTCCGCCACGGGTGAGACGCTCGACCTGATCGCCATGGTGAGCGCCGTGGGCGATCCGCCGGGCGGTCTCGGCCCCGAACAACTCGCCATCCTGCGGGCAGCGCGCTCGCCGATCTCGGTCGCCGACGTCGCCGTCGAGCTCGACCTGCCGGTCGGCGTCGTCCGCGTGCTGCTGAGCGACCTGCACGACCACGGACTCATCTCGGTGACCGCTCCCAACGCGGCGGGGCCGCGGCCCAGCGAGCGACTTCTCAAGGAAGTGATCAATGGACTCCGAGCTCTCTGACGACCCCGTAGCGCTCAAGATCCTCATCGCGGGCGGCTTCGGCGTCGGCAAGACCACCCTGGTCGGCTCGATCAGCGAGATCAAGCCGCTGCGGACCGAGGAGGTGCTGTCCGACATCGGCATCGGGGTGGACGACCTCGACGGGGTCGAGACCAAGACGACCACGACCGTGGCCATGGACTTCGGGCGCATCACGATCAGGGAGGGACTGGTCGTCTACCTGTTCGGCACGCCCGGCCAGGAGCGGTTCTGGTTCATGTGGGACGAGCTCTCCCACGGCGCCCTGGGCGCGGTCGTCATCGCCGACACCCGGCGGCTGACCGACTGCTTCCCCTCGGTGGACTACTTCGAGCAGCGCGGCACGCCGTTCGTGGTCGCCGTCAACTGCTTCGACGGCGCCTCCAGGCACAGCGTCGAGGACGTGCGCGTGGCGCTGGACCTGGACGAGGACGTGCCGGTGCTGCTCTGTGACGTGCGGCGGCGGGCGTCCGCCAAGGAGGTCATGGTCTCCCTGGTGGAGCACTCCCTGCGCACGCTGACCGCCGCCGGCTAGGCGTGCGGCGGTCCGGTGTACGGGAAGCCGGGCAGCAGGTCGGTGTGCGGCCCGATCCCGTCACCCTGGATCTTGCCGTTGCTGACCAGCTGCAGGCGGATGTCGGTGACGTCGTCGTCGAGCCGCCTGCCGTTCGGGTAGCGGGCGGGCTTGGAGCGGTCGAAGCGCAGCACGTCGGGCAGGACCGCCTCCAGGGCCTTGGCGGCCTCTTCTGAGGTGTAGCCGCCGGTGTGCTCCAGCACCTTGACCCACGTGTCCCGATATTTCCGGACGTCGTCCACGGGCTCACCGGCGTTGTACGCGTCCTTGGCGTCCTCGGCGTTGAAATAGGCCGTGAGCGACGGATGGGCGCCCCGGTCCACCGAGACCCACCGCCCGTCCCGTTCGACGACCACGCGGCCCCACAGGCCGATCAGCGGCTCGTCTCCGAGCACCCGGTCGGGCATCTCCATCGCGATGCTGATCACGTTGTTGCCGGCCATGGTGTCGTTGCCGGTCCACGTGAAGTCGTTGCCGATGCCTTCGAGGTCGGCGAAGAACGGGTCGCTGCGCAGGCCCACGGAGAGCGTGAGCCAGCCCTCCCTGACGATGATCGGGTCGGGGCCGAAGCTCACGTCCGCGTCGCGGACGACCACCTCGCCGCTCGCGTGGTGCTCCCCGGCCCGCTCGCCGGTGGCGTGGTAGAGGGTGACCTTCTGGCCGCCCTCGGCGTCCGGCTCGGAGAAGACGAAGCTGAACGCCACGTCGGGCCGGTTGTCCCCGTCGGTGTCCACGTTGATCCGGTAGACGGCGCCCGGGTACGGGTGGGGACCGGCCGACGGGTCGAAGCCGAAGGAGTTCACATCCATGATCAACACGGTGTGCTCCCGCCGGTCCGGCGACTGGAACGCGAACAGGTCGGTGAGGTCGAGACGGGCGTCCCCCACGGGCGGGCGCAGGTTGGGGCCGCTCAGATGATGTGACATGCCCCGCTCGTTCCCGGGCCCGCCTCTGGGTTATCCCAGGATTTCTACAAGGCCTTGAGGCCGCTGATGACCTCTCTGAGCAGGTTCTCCGTCGGTGAGCCCACCTTGCCGAGCGGCGGGCGTACCTGGACCAGCCCGTAGTCGATCAGATCGCCCAGCAGCACCCGCACGACGCCGACCGGCAGGCCCAGCTCGGCCGCGACCTCGGCCACCGGCGCGCCCCGCCGCTGGGAGATCTGCCCCAGGAGCCTGCGGTGCTGCGTGCTCAGCTCCGCCTGCGCGGGCGCGGGCAGCCCGGTCGCGGCCACCGTCGCCAGCAGGTCGAGAGCCGCCGAAGAGGAACGCGTGCGGCCGCGGGCCACCGCGTACGGCCGCACCACCGGCCCGGCCTCCTCATCCACCCACTCGTCCTCGCGACTCACGATTCAGATCCCCCATCCTTCTCGCTGTCCTGGCGTCCGCGCTGCCAGCCTGACTGCAGCGAGGAGAGCAGCGCCCTCGTCTCCTCGGGCGAGCGTTCCTCTGTCTGTTCCTGCTTTACCCGTTGCGGAAGGTTTGCCTGCCTCGTACGGCGGGGCAGTTCCGCGTTTTTCGTCGTGGTCCGCGTACGGCGCGGCAACCCGGTCTCGGTCGTACGCACCACCGAGACGGAGACCGACTCCAGCTCCGGCGGCGCGTCGGCCACCGTGGGCAGCGGCTCGATCAGCACCGACGGCAGGAGCACGATCGCCGTCGTGCCGCCGTAGGGAGAGGGCTTGAGCGTCACCACCGCGCCGTGCCGGGCCGCGAGCATTCCCACGACCGCGAAGCCGAGCCGCTCGGTCTGCGACGGGTCGAACTCCTGCGGCCTGGCCAGCCGCTCGTTCACCGCCGACCTGGCCTCCTCGGACATGCCCAGGCCGCGGTCCTCGATCTCGACGGCGAAGCCCCTGCCGACCAGCTCGCCGCGGACCGAGACCTCGTTGCCCGGGGAGGAGAAGGCGGCGCCGTTCTCCATCAGCTCGGCGAACAGGTGCATGAGGTCGGCGACCGCGGCTCCGGCGACGCCGCACTCGGGCATCGGGTAGACGCGGACCCGGGTGTACTCCTCGACCTGGGCCGCGGCTCCGCTCAGGACGTCCTCGACCGGGATCGTGGAGCGCCACCTGCGGCCGGCCGTACCGCCGGACAGGAGCACGAGGCCCTCGGCGTGGCGGCGCATGCGGGTGGTCAGGTGGTCGAGGCGGAACAGGCGCTCCAGGGCCTCCGGGTCCTCGGTCTGGCTCTGCATCTCATCCAGCAGCTTGAGCTGGCGCTGGACGAGCGACTGGCTGCGGCGGGCCAGGTTGCGCAGCGCCTCGGCGATGCCCTGGCGGAGCCTGGCCTGCTCGACGGCGGCATCGATCGCGGTGCTCTGCACGCTGTCGAAGGCGGCGGCCAGGTCGACCACCTCGCTGGTGGACCCCGCCTGCACCGCGACGGGCGGCGCCTCGGCGACCAGGTCGACGTTCTCGCCCTTGCGCAGGCGGCCGACGAGCTCGGGCAGCCTCAGCTCGGCGAGTTCCAGCGCGCCACGGCGCAGCGTGGCCAGTTCGCGGGTGATCCGGCGGCCGACCCTGACGGAGACGATGATCGAGAAGATGACGGCCACCAGGCCGAGCGCGCCCGCGGCGACGGCCCGCAGGATGATGGCGTAGCCGGCCGGCTCCATGCGGGCCAGCAGCGCGTCGCCGTTCTTCCAGACGGCTTCGTCGTAGCCCTTGAGCACCGGTTCGGCGACGCCGCGCCAGAGCTCGACGTCGCTCTTGCCGCCCGCGAGGTAGCCGGTGATCATGCGGTCAAGGACCGTCGTGTCGACCTTCTGGAACGGCACCCGCAACCCGGGTTCGAGGTCGGCCATGGCCCTGGGGTACTGGTAGGCCCTGGCGCCGTCGAGGCGGGCCAGCAGCCGGCGGTCGGCCTCCGACGGCGCGCCCCCGGCGGCGACGATCAGCGCGTGCTCGCGGTTGAGCAGCTCGCGCACCTGGTCGGCGCCGATGAGGCCGCGGGCCTGCTGGTAGAGCTGCAGGTCGGTGCCCAGGGCGAACGCGGCGTACAGCCGGTGGACGGAGTCGGAGATCTCGCCGTAGGCGGCGATCAGCTCGGCCGGGGTCGCGGAGCCGGCGTCGACCAGCCGCCGGGCGTCGGCGAGGTCGCCGACGGCCGTGAGGGTCTCCTTGAGCTGGCGGGCCATGTCGGGGCTCAGGGCGGCGACGGTGTCGGCGGAAGAGGCCTGGTCGGTGAAGGTCTTACGAGCCTTGTCGGTCCTGGCCCTGCTCGCGGCCAGCGCCGCGGGGTCGCTCTGGTTTCCGGCCACCTTTTCTGCCGAGGCGAGCCGTTCCTGCTGGAGAGCGCCGACCAGACTGTCGGCGTGGTCGATCGCGCCGCGCCACAAGGTGTCGATCTTCAGCAGGTTGAGTGCGTCCCCGGAGGTGGTCCCGGCGGCGAATCCCCAGAGCCCCACGAGGGAGACCAAGGGGATCACGAGCAGCGCCGAGATCTTGAATCGGATGGATCTGCCCGATGCCATGACACCCGCTCCCGGTTAGAAGATCGCGGGAGAGGATAGCACCGAAGTAGTAGGTGATTATGATCAATTCGTGAGAAACTTGTGATATGTCAGGATTTGGACACGCTTTCCCCAGGCCAACCTGACCAACCACGCGGCCAGAACCCCGAGCACCGCGACCTCGGCGCCCAGCAGCACGCGCTCCACGAGCCCGATCAGCACCCGGTCGCCGGGCATCGCCGCGTAGGCGATCGCCAGCACGCCCAGCCCGCCCGCCAGGGCCAGCCACTCCATGGTCCGCGCGATCGGCTTCCACCGGGCGTCGGCCGTGAACCTCGGCACGAGCAGCGCGGCCGCCGCCGGCAGACTGATGAACGCCGCGACCGATACGTAGCGGTGGATCAGCGCCGTCGTGGTCATGTCCATCCCGATGGGCGTGGTCGGCACCGCCGCGGCGACGATCAGCGCTCCCGACCACACCCCCAGCAGCCACTGCGGCAGCCCCTTGATCGGCGCCCCCGCCGCCCGGAGCCCCGCCAGCAGCACGAACGACCCCAGCCCCAGAATCGCCATCCCCAGCTCCGTGACGCCCCCGCGGTCGGCCACGGCGTACTCGCTGACGGTCACGTTCATCGGGTCCAGATACGGGTCGGGCACGATCTGGCCCACGACGACGGCGATCACCGAGAAGGTGATCGCCAAGAACGCGATGTGGGGATAGAACCTCTTTACTGCGGCCATATCCCAAGCCTGCCCGGCGCGGGCCGGGGCGGGCATCGGGCCATACCCCTGACCTGACCCTGATCCCGTCTCAGGGGTTCCCGGGGGTCAGCGCTCGCGGTCCTCGGGGCCGCCTTCGATGAGGTGGTCCATCACGCGCTCGATGGCCTCTCCCACCGGGCGCAGGACGCCGGCCGCCGCGTTGACCAGCGGCGCCACGATCTCGGTCAGTTCGTCGAACAGGTCGGGCTCTTTGGTCTCCGGAGGCGCCCAGCGCATCGAGTCGGCGCTCATCGCCTCCCAGTCGTCGACCACCCCGTCGATGACGTCGACGATGTGCTCAGGGTCGCTCCGCATGACCTTCTCCCGGGCGGGTCAGTCTCCTATGGCAACGGTAACCCGGAAATCGGAAAGTCCGCGGAAAGTGTCCGTAGTGTCCTGGGAACCTGGCCGCGGCTCTAGGCGGGGATGGAGACGCCCACGCCGCCGCGGGTCTGCCCGCCGTACCGCTCGATGTCTTTGGCGAGGTCGAGCGGGCGGATGCCGGAGCGGGCGGCGATCACCTCGTCGGTGATGAGCGCGGCGGGCAGCAGCCAGGAGACCTCGAACTCCAGCCCGTCGGGGTCCTTGGCGTAGAGCGCCTTGGTGGTGGAGTGGTCGGAGGCGCCCGCGAGCGCGCCGAGCTCGCTCAGCTTGGCCGCGATGCGCCGCAGCTCGTCGAGCGTGTCGACCTCCCAGGCCAGGTGGTAGAGCCCGACGGAGGTACGCCCCGCGGTCGTGGGACCGGCCTGCGCGCCCATCTGGAACAGCCCGAGATCGTGGTCGTTGGTCGAGCCCGGAGCCTGCATGAAGGCGGCGCCCGGCATCTCCATGACGATCTCGAAGCCGAGCGCGTCGCGGTAGAAGGCGACGCTGCGCTCGACGTCGCGGACGTAGAGCACCGCGTGGTTGAGCCGCTGGACCGGCATGACGATCCCTCCTCGGAAATTTGAACTCTCAAGCAACATACCCCGACTTATTTGAGAGTTCAAATAAACTGACCGGCATGACCCGATGGCTCGACGACGAAGAGCAGCGCATCTGGCGCAACTTCCTGGCCACGACCCAGCTCGTCAACGAGCGCCTGGACCGCCAGCTCCAGCGCGACGCCGGAATGCCGCACACCTATTACATGATCTTGGTGGCCCTGTCGGAGGCGGAGGGCCGCTCCATGCGCATGACCGACCTCGCCCACCGGGCCCAGTCCTCGCAGAGCCGCCTGTCCCACGCCGTGGCCCGCCTGGAGGAGCGCGGCTGGGTCCGCCGCGCCCCCTGCGCCGACGACCGCCGCGGCAACATCGCCGTCCTCACCGACGAGGGCTTCGCCGCCCTGGCCGCCGCCGCCCCCGGCCACGTCGAAGAGGTACGGCGGAGCCTGTTCGACGCCCTCACCCCCGCCCAGCTACGCGCCCTCGACGAGATCTGTACGGCGGTGCGGAGCAAAACTGTCGGCGGCTCGTCGTAGCGTGACCCCGGGGAAAATCTGTCGACGATGAGACGGGGTCGCATGCACAACACGGACGCAGCGCTGTTCCAGGCCGTTCACGGCATCGCGGGCAGCCTGGCGGGCCAGCCGGTGCCGGTGGTGATGGAGGCGCTGCTGCGGCAGTTGCCCAAGGCGCCGGGCCTGGAGGTCTCGGAGATCCGCAGGATCGCCGAGGAGATCAGCGTGGGACGTGATCCCTCGGGCCTGTGAGACCCGCGGGGCATGCGGCCGACCGGATCACCGGTCGGCCTTTGCTCGTTCGTGAACGGGAGTTTGCCACCCCCTGAAACGGGGCATACCGGGGCCAATCTCTGCGCTCTAATCTCATCCGTGGGAGCTGATCAGCGTGGGAGAAGGCGCGGGGGACATCATGCCCGGCGAGCGCGAGTGGCCTGGGCCGCTCGACGTCCAGGGTCTCCTCGAATCCGGATGGCGTCCCACGCCGTTCCGGCAGTTCATCGTCAAGCTCCACAGCCGCTGCAACCTGGCCTGCGACTACTGCTACATCTACGAGATGGCCGACCAGGGCTGGCGCAGCCAGCCGAGGCGCATGTCCAAGGCCACCATCGACCGGGTGGCCGCCCGCATCGCCGAGCACGCCGCCGGTCACGGCCTGAGCGGGGTCGAGGTCATCCTGCACGGCGGGGAGCCGCTGCTGGCCGGCGTCGAGCACACCCGTTACGCGGTCACCGCGCTGCGCGCCGCCCTCGGTGAGACCGATCTGGTCCTCCGGGTGCAGACCAACGGCGTCCTGATCGACGAGTCGTTCCTGGAGCTGTTCGCCGAGCACGAGGTCTACGTCGGCGTCAGCCTCGACGGCGACGCCGAGGGCCACGACCTCCACCGCCGCCGCGCCTCGGGCCGCGGCACCTACGACGAGGTCCGCACCGGCCTCGAACGCCTCGCCACCCCCGCCTACCGCCACCTGTTCAGCGGCCTGCTGTGCACGCTCGAACTGGCCAACGACCCGGTCAAGACCTACGAGGCGCTGATCGAGTTCCGGCCGCCGATGGTGGACTTCCTGCTGCCGCACGGCAACTGGGAGACCCCGCCGCCCGGCTGGTCGGGCACCACCACGCCCTATGGCGACTACCTGTCCGCCGTCTTCGACCGCTGGTACTCCGCGCCTGAGCGGGAGACGCAGATCCGGCTGTTCACCGAGATCATCCGGCTGCTGTGCGGCAGGACCTCGCGCAGCGAGGCCATCGGGCTCTCACCGGTGGCCGTGGTCGTGGTGGAGACCAGCGGCGCCGTCGAGCAGGTGGACACGCTCAAGTCCGCCTACGACGGGGCCGCGGGCACGCTCCTCCACGTGCTCAAGGACTCCTTCGACGCGGTCCTGACCCTTCCGGCGATCGCGGCGCGGCAGATCGGCATGCGCGCCATGTCCGGCGCCTGCCTGTCCTGCGACCTCGTCCGGGTGTGCGGCGGCGGCCTCTACCCGCACCGGTACCGGCCCGGCAGCGGATTCCGCAATCCGTCGGTCTACTGCCAGGACCTGTACCGGCTGATCTCCCACATCCGGCAGGTGATGGTCGAGGATGTGTCGCTGCTGTCGCAGCCCCGCGCCTAGATCGGCGGCGGGTCGAAGTCGCAGTCGAGATGCCGGCCCTCCATCGCCACGACCGCGTCGCGGTGGTCGAGGCCCAGCGTGTCCCGGTAGCGGTCCATGGTGTCGGCCGACAGCGCCTCTGCCTTCTCCGTCTGGCCCGACTGCGCGAGGTCCACGACCAGGTTCGCCGCGGCGGCCAGCGTCGTGGGATGGTTCTCGCCCAGCAGGCGGCGCAGCCGTTCGAGGGCGTCGGCGCCCAGCTTGCAGGCCTCCTTGAGCTCGCCGAGCAAGGCCAGGTCGCTGGCGAGGTTGACGGCCACCGTGAGCGTGAAGTGGTGGTCGCGCCCGACCCGCTGGTCCAGGCCCTCCATGGCGTGCTCGTTGAGTCGGCGGGCCTCCAGCGGCTCGCCGCGCACCCGGTACATCAGCGCCACGTTGCTGGCGCAGCCGTAGTTGTAGGGGTGCTCGGGGCCGTACAGCCTGGGGTAGCGCTGCATCGTGTCGTTGGCCAGGTCGAACGACTCCTGGATGAAGCTGTTAACGCGCAGCGCGTTGGACAGGCAGGTCGCCGCGGCCAGGGTGCCGGGGTGGTCGAGGCCGTACAGGCGCACGTACCGCGCGTGGACGTCCTGGGCCAGCTCCAGCGCCCGCTCGTGCTCGCCGTAGCGGTGCAGGGCGATCGACAGGTCCTTCTGCGTCAGCAGGACGCGCGGGTGGTCGGCGTCCAGCAGCTCGCGGCCGAAGGCCAGGGCGTCCTCGCCGAGGTCGCAGGCCTCGCTGTAGAAACCGCACAGCCGGACCGACCGGCCGAGACCGGCCCACAGGTTGAGCTGCGTGATCCGGTTGACCGCGTTGCCGCCGGAGCGCAGGGCCTCCTCAAGCAGGGTCCGCGAGCCCAGGTAGTCACTGGTCAGGCCGTAGTCGAGCGCCAGGTTGTTGACCGCGCGCAGCGTGCTCACGTGGTCGGGCCCGAACACCTTGCGGTGCAGGCGCACCGACTCGGTGTCGTGGTCGCGCGCCTCCACGAAGAGCCCCTGGGCACGCAGGTCCGCGCCGATGCCGTTGAGCAGCACCAGGCTGTCGGGGTGCTCCACTCCCACGCTCGCCTGGATCTTCGCCAGCGTCGCGGTGTTGAGCCGGTGGCCCTCGGTGTACTGGCCCATGCTGCGCAGCAGGTCGCCCTGCACCCGCCGGGCCCGCAGCACGTAGAGGTCGTCGGGGCCGAACTCGTCGGTCCACTTCTGCAGGAACGTGTCGAGGTGGTCGCGCAGCCCCTGGTGGTTTCCCGAGGCGTTCAGGTAGGTGAAGACGTTGAGCGCGAAGCCCCGCACGTCGTCGCGGACGCTGTCGGCCAGCCTCGCCGGTTCGAGATGGGCCAGCAGCGCGTCGTACGTCGCCCAGTCCGTCGGGTTGTCCGGTGACTCCGGCGCCGCGCCCACGAGCAGGGAGTGCACCTCCGAGCGGATCTCCTCCTGCGTCTCCGGCTCCAGTTCCTCGCGCAGCAGCGCCTGGATCAGCCGGTGGACCTGGAGTGTGGTGGGCCTGGACGGCTCCGACTCGATGCGCACCAGCGCGTACTTGCCCAGGCGCCGGATGGCGGTGCCCAGCCGGATCGGGTCGGCCAGCAGGTCGGCGATGACCGGGCGGACCGGACCGTCGACCGAGACGAAGATCGAGCGCGGGATCGGCTCGGGACCGAAGAAGGCGCAGCAGCGCAGCAGCTCCATCGCCTCGGGCAGGTTGTCCTTGAGCTCGTTCACCGACAGGCTCCACGCCGCCGTCATCGGCAGCGGGTACTCGCTCGGCTTGCCCTCGCCCAGCAGGATCGCGGTGCGCTCGGTCAGCATGCGCAGGTAGTCGTCGGCCGACATGCCGGTCTCGGTCTGCAGGGCCGCCGCCTGCTCCAGCGCCAGCGGCAGGTCCCCGAGCGCGCCGGCCAGCCGGTCGGCGTCCTTCTCCGTGATCGAGCGGCGCATGCGCTTGATGAAGAACTCCACGCTCTCCGGACGGGGGAAGACGTCCACGGCCACCGTCTCGTACAGGCTGGCCCAGCGGTGGTTGCGCGAGGTGATCAGGACGTTGCCGGCGCCCTGGGGGAGGATGTCGTTGATGTCCTCTGGCTCGTCGGCGTTGTCGAAGATCAACAGCCATCGGTCGTACGGCTTGCCACTGCGCAACGTGTCGAGCACGGAGTTGGCGGCCTCCTCGATGCCCGTCGTGGTCGGGTCGGGCAGGCCCAGCTTCGGCGCGAGCTGTGCCAGCGTGGACCGGACCAGGCCGGGCTGGTCGGAGGGGATCCACCAGACGACGTCGTACTCGCCGCGGAAGCGGTAGGCGTACTCGATGGCGATCTGGGTCTTGCCGACACCGCCGAAGCCCTGGAGGGCGTGCGGGACCACGGCCGTGGTCTTCTTCGTGATGCTGGAGCGCAAGCTGCCCATGAGCTCGTCGCGCCCGGTGAAGTTCGTGTTGCGCGGGGGGACTTTCCAAACCTCAGGAAAGCCGCCGGTCGCCCCCCGCATGATGGGACGTTCCGAATCGGTCACGCGCTCCGCCCTCCCGTCCGCAGAGAATGGACAAGCAAGGAAACGATAGCCGCAACACCGGTGGGCGGACAGGCTCAGTGGCGGCCCTATCCGCACATTCGGCGTCGCAAAAAAGGCCTTGCGTTTGTGAAGGGTATACCGCGACCCGCGAATGTGATACATGCCAGTTGAGAACATTCACCGGAACGGCCGCGCCGGGCAGGAAGGAGTGTGATCCGGGCGGCGACACAGCAGGCCGTATGCAGGCGTCGATAGGGGAATGTCCGTGCGACCACAGCTTGCCGAGCACCGCAGCGATTTCGTCGATCTTTCCCTGCTCTCCCATCCCGACCTGGACCGACTCGGGGACACGGTCCTCGCGCAGGCCCTACGTGAGCTGCTCGAACCTGACCTCGAAGAAGGGGAGGGCTTCGCGCGCTTCGACAACAGCACCGCTCTCTAGCGGATCTCGAAGCACCAAAGTCGTCGGACGTGCATGCCTAATTGGCGATTTCGGCCACCCAAATCGAGCTCTTTCGAAATCGAGGAATTGCCGTATTATTGCGGAGCCTCTTGACGGGCGCGCCGCGACGGCGAGCGGGTTTCGGTCTCGCCACAATCGGCAGTATCGTCGCCAGGCGACAGCGGCGCGATCTCAAGGCGGTTGATCCGTACCGTCCTCCATGAGCGAGGTCTGGCTAATGACAGCTTTCTCAGCGGTTCCCGCGGCTCCACGCGGACCATTCATTGGAGCGCGGCCTTTCGAAGCCCACGATGAGATGCTGTTATTCGGACGAGCCGAAGAGGTCCGAAAACTAACCCGGACATGGCAGCAGCGCCGGCTGACGATCCTCCATTCCGACGCCGGCGCGGGCAAGACCTCGCTGCTGCGCGCGGGCGTTGTGCCGGCCCTGAAGGCGGGCAACGCCCACGTGCTCCCCATCGGGCTGACCGCGCCCACGCGCGTGTGGCCCGTCGCCGCCCTGCCCGACCACAACAGGTACGTGCTCGCCCTGCTGTCGTCCTGGCACGCGGCCAACGCGCACACCCACGTCCCGGGCCTGTCCATCGACGACTTCCTGCAACGCCGCGAGGAGGTCGACCGGCAGGGCCGCCCCGCGCCGACGCTGGCCGCCATCGACCAGGTCGAGCTGTTCCTGCGCCCGGCCGGCGACAACGAGCACGAACGCTGCGCCTTCCTCAACGAACTCCTCTCCACCGCCGCCAAGCGGCCCCGCCTGCGGCTGCTGCTGTCGGTGCGCACCGACTACCTCGACGAACTGCTGCGCGTGGTGAAGGGCTTCGAGGACCTGCAGTACGAGGAGTTCGCGCTCGGCCCCTTCTCCCCGGAGGCCGCCGCCGAGGTCGTCCGCCGCTCGATCGAGAGCTCCGGCTACCGCCCCGCCCCGTCCCGCACCCGCGAACTGCTCGACGAGCTCCGCACGATCAGGGACGCCATGGGCCGGCCGCACCGCCCCGTGTCCACCATCGACCCGATGCTGCTCCAGGTCACCGGCACCCGCCTGTGGAGCCGTCCGCCCGGCCAGGACCACCCCATCGCACGGATGGAGGACGAGGTCGACGCCGCCCTGACCGAGTACTGCTCGGCCACGCTCGCCTCGATCGCCGCCGACTTCGAGCTGCTGCCCGCCGCCTTCCACGCCTGGCTGCACCAGACGGTCGTGTCCGGCGTAGCCCGCAAGCTCGGCTCGTCGGAGCGGATCACCGCCGCCGTGGTGCGCTCCCTGGAGGACCGCCACCTCATCAGAGCCCCGCAGAAGTACGGCCTGCGCATGTACATCCTGCGCCACCCGAGGCTCATGGCCCCCCTCAGGCGGCTGGACCCCGGCCTGTGGCCCCGCCCCGCCCCCGGCACCGCGGACCGGCTGCGCGCCGCCATGGAGGCCGCCTTCGACGGCGAGCCGGAACGCGCCAGGAGCCTCGCCCGCAAGGCCGCCGACGCCTGCTCCCCCGACGAGCTGCGGGCCGGCGCGGCCATCGAGTCGCTGCTCGGCAGCATCGCCTACGAGCAGCACCGGCTCAACGAGGCCGCCGGCCACTACCTGCGCGCCTGTGAGCTCTACGAGGCGCTGCGCGACAACATCGCGGTGGGCTGGCTGCTGGCCGCGGCCGGCCGGGTCGCGCTCGACCAGGGCAGGCAGCGCCAGGCCACCGGCATGTTGCGCGCCGCCGTCGAGCGGGTCCCCCATGACGTCACCCTGCAGACCAGCCTCGGGCAGAACTTCTGGATGGCCGGAGAGCCGCAGGCGGCGCTGGCCGTACTCAACAATGTGATCAACCGCGAGGGCAACGTGCCCGAGGCCAGGCGCACCCGCGGCGAGATGCTGGCCGACCTGGGCGACGCGGAGTCGGCGCTGCGCGACATCGGGCAGGCGAGCAGCCGCTGGCCGCAGCCCTCCGCCCGCGCGGCCAGGGCGCTGGCGCTGGCGACGTTGTCACGTACGGAGGAGGCCGACCGGGAGCTGGCCGGCGCGGTCGCCGACGCCGGTGACAGCGGCCCGGTCTATCTGCGCGCGGCCAGGGTCCGCATGATCTCCGGCGACTCCTCTGACGCGGCCAGGTACGCCGAGCTCGCGATCCTGGCGATCCATCCTCCGCTGCCGCCGCATCAGCACGGTACGGCCAAGCGCCTTTCGGAGGAACCCTGAACCAGCTCGTCATGGTCGCCGTCATCTCCGCGTGCGCCGCCGTGTTCGGCGCGCTGACCGGATCGCTCACCGCGGTCCTCACCGAGCGGACCCGCTCGCGGCACACCCGGATCGCCGCGGCCGAGCAGCGGGCCGACGACCGGCGCGACGCTCGCGATCGCGAGCTCAGGGAGACCTTCGCCACCGCGGCCGAGGCCGTGATGAACCTGGCCCTGAACGTCGAGTACGCGCAGCAGCTCCGCCGAGGCGGCACGACGCGCTTCGACCCCGCCGATCTCGCCAAACAGGTCTGGCAGGTCAGGCATGACACCGTCGCCGCCAAGACCGCGATGGCCAGGCTGCGGCCGCTGTGCCCGCGGGCGTGCCACGCGCGGATCGAGGCGCTCGGGGAGTCGCTCAGCTGGGCCGCGGCGCACGGCGAGCTCGAAAGCCCCAAAGGGATCGCGCAGCCGGTCCGCTCCCGCCTGGAGAACGAGCTCTACGCCCTCAGCGACGCGATCTTTCCATCGCCCGGCCCGCAGCCGGACCCGGACGAGCAGCCCCCAGGCGAGCGAGCCGTATGACACGGTCAGCGCCATCAGCAGGATGACGCCGGCGACCATGACGACCGCCGTCTTGGTGCCGAGCCCCGCGATCACGTACCCGGCGGCCAGCGCCCCGAGCGGCACCGCCCCGCCGGAGAAGAACCGGCTGACACTGACCACCCGCGCGTGCAGGTGGACCGGCACCTCCTTGGCGTAGTGGACCGACAGCGCCACGTTGAGGCAGGCCCCGGTGAACCCGATCCCGCCCCAGGCCAGCGGCAACAGCACGGCGACGAAGAGCACCGAGCCATGGTCACTGACCGCCAGCGCCGCGCACAGGAACAACCACGCCCACACACAGATGACGATCACCCTGCGCGGCTGCCGCCCGCTCAGAAGCCGCGGCGCGACCAGCGACCCGAGCACCCCGCCGAACCCGGAGGCGGCGATCAGCACCCCCGTCAGCCAGTACGGCAGCGCCTGCGCATGAGCCAGCAGCACCAGAGAAAGTCCGACAATCTGGAAGAAAAAATTAGCAAGAGCGCAAACAATCACCACAAGGAACAGGAACGCATCACCGCGCAGAAAGCTGACGCCTTCCCTCAAATCACTCGTCATGGCGGATCGATGCGTCACCGGTGGCTTGAATGCCTTCTTGTCCATTTTCAGGAGGAAGAAAGCAGAAAGGGCGGAGGACACCGCATCGAGGAGAAACGGCAGTCCGTGCATCAGATCGAACAGCAGCCCGCCGAACGGCCGCCCCAGCAGCCCCGCCCCGTGGATGCGCGCCTCGTTGCGCGACACCGCCTTCGGCAGGCTCTCCTCCGGCACGAGCCGCGGCACCACCGCCAGCTCCGCCGTGGAGTAGAACACCGCGCAGACACCCTGCGCCCCGGCGACCAGCGGCAGCAGCAGGGTCACATCACCTTGGCCGAACACCCCCACGACCAGCACCGACGCCAGCGCCATCTGCAGGAACGCGCTGATCACCATGATCGCCCGGCGGTTGGACCGGTCGACGATCACCCCGGCGGGAAGGTAGAGCAGCAGGCGCGGCAGCGTGCCGGCGGCCGTGACCCAGCCGGCGAAGACCGGCGATCCGGTCTGCGCGAGCGCGAGCAGCGGAGCGGCCAGGGTGGCGTTGACGGTGCCGAACTGGGAGAAGGCCGAGCCGGTCCAGAGCAGCCGGAAATCCCGTTTCCAGGCGGAGTCACGAGCGGTGCCGGACTGTACGCCTCTGGTGCTGTCGGCCACCTCAATCCCCGCTCCAGGTGCAAAACGCCACATTTGCCGTAAAAGTGCCCCTGGAGCGTGATTACGCAGCGGCCCAAAGACGTAGCGCCCCGATAGACGGGCGTCAATCTACTGTATTCCCGGAGCCCTTGGGAACTGGTCTCTCCCCCTGGCAAACCCCTTTCATCAGATTGGGAACTGCTCCCTACCCCGGGTAAACCCCTTCCACCAGAGCGGCAAACTCCTCCGGCGACATGACCCGCACGCCCAGCGATTCGGCCTTGGTCCGCTTCGACCCGGCCTTCTCCCCCGCCACCAGCAACGACGTCTTGGCCGAGACGCTCGACGACGACTTGCCGCCCGCGCGTTCGATCAGCTCGTTCATCTGGTTGCGCGACAGCGACTCCAGGACCCCGGACATCGCCCCGGTCACCACCACCGTCATTCCGGACAGCGGCCCCTGCCCGCCCTCTTCCGGGGCGGCGTCGGGTGGGGTGGCGCCGGGCTCGGTCATGTTGACGCCCGCCTGGACCAGCTTGTCGATCAGCGGCGCGAGCTCCAGGAGCTCGGCCACCACCACCGGCGCCTTCTCCGGGCCGATGCCCTCGACCTGCTGGATCGCCTCGGCGTCGGCGGCGCGGATGGCCTCCATCGTGGCGAAGTGCCGGGCGATGCGCCGGCTCATCGAACGGCCCGTCCCCCGTACGCCCAGCGCGCAGAACACGCGGCTCAGCGGCCTGCTCTTGGCCTGCTCGATGGCGGCCAGGAGGTTGTCGGTGCTGGTCTCGCCCATCCGCTCCAGGCCGAGCACCTGCTCGCGGGTCAGGAAGAACAGGTCGGCGAAGTCGGTGATGAAGCCGGCGTCGAGCAGCTGCTGGATGCGCTGCTCGGCCAGGGTCTCGATGTCGAGCTGGTCGCGGCCGGCGGCGTACTGGATGGAGGCGATCGCGCGGCAGGCGCGGCCCCGCACGCACCGCCAGCGCTCCTGCGAGGCGTCGATCGCGTCGCCGCACGACGGGCAGACCTCCGGGATGGCGATCGGCTGTTCCTCGCCGGTGCGCAGGTGCACGACGGGGGCCTCGACGCGCGGGATCACGTCGCCGGCCTTGTAGACGACGACCGAGTTTATCTTGGGTTGTTGGCCTTTTCTCGCAGGTCAGGTAACGATGATCTTGTCAGGCACATAAGGCATGTAGAGCGAGTGCCATGAGCCGGGGCACCACGGCTCAGGCTCCCTGTGGCTGTCGCGGGCCACCATCCGGCCGACTACGGGAAGCAGCGGCCGCACAAGCAACGGCCCTCGCCAGCGCGGTGAGGGCAATCCCTCGTCTTTCCGGACCGGGACTTCGCGCGAGGTGGCCGAGGCAGGCCCCCACTTGATGCGCGTGTTGTGGAGGTCGATCAGGCTCAGCCGCCTCGTCACCAGGTCCGTTGATCGGTGAGCTGCCGACTACGCGGATTAGAAACAACCGGTCCGCGCCCCTGCTCCAACAGCGGGCCGCCATGGTGATTAGGGGTGGGACCCTCAGGAACCGCAGGACGCCGTGATCGCAGGGCTGGGGCCAGCGCAGCACACCCTGGCGATATGAGTAGCGGGTGGGGCACCGGGCCGTAAGCGGGTGGCTCAGCTCGCCAGGCGCCGGGCTTCCGCTCTGGCTTTGTTGCCTGCACGGAGCTTGTCGTAGTTCGGTGCGACCCGCACACCGTCGACACGGCTGAACATCTGCAGGGCGTTGCTGTAGTAGCGCTCGCGATCTGCGAGAGGGCCGTAGTCCAAGAACTTCATGCTGCTGTTGCATTCGGGGCAGAGCAGCCCGCGCCAAAGGTGGGTCTCGTGGTCGTGGTCGATCACCATGCGGTGCCGGCGGTCTGCCGGCACCGACTCGGCCTCGGGCCGGTTGCAGATCTGGCACTTGTGCCCGGCTGCGGCGCGGAGGGCTGCGACCTCGGCTGGCGAGATGTCGAAGTCCTTGCGGCGTCGCTTGGCCTCATCTCGATCGTATTGGGTGACCGAAGTGTCGAGGTATGGCGTCAGGTCCAGCCGGTTGTCGCGGTAGTGCGCAAGGGCACGCAGACGCCGTATGGATCCATAGGGGGTTCCGCGGGTTACATACCCGAGGTAGCGGGAGCAGCCGTCGAACGCGCGGCCGCGAGCGTTGGTGATGCTGCAGATCATGCCGACCCAGGTGCTCAAGTTCCAGAGATGGCGGTAGGGCTGAATGCCGCGCCAGCCCTGTTGGTCCGCCGCCGCCAGGCCGCTTACCAGCATCTCGCCGTTCTCGCAGATGTGGCACACCCTGCCGCCGAACTGTTCGATCTGGGCCTCAGAAAGTGAGTTGCCGCGCTTGGCGTGGGACTTGGTGCCTGAGTAGCAGCCCTCGGCACCTTTTCTGGACATACACGCCGTGCACAGGCCCAAGCTGGGTCGCCACCACTTTTGGTCACGTTGGCACCCGCCGTCGCACTGGGTCTCGGGGGTGCAGCCGCAGGCCCTGCAGGGGCCGAACTCGGTGATGTCGCTCAGGTAATCCCGGTAGGACATCTGGTCTCCCTTCGGACAGGGATCGGAGGCGAGCAAACCGTACCTCTCCGCACCGACAGATCGCTCGACAAGCCGGCCGTCAGCTGGGTCCTGGCTCTCCGGGTCTGACCTGTTAGTTCAGGCGACCTCGTCCGGCTTCTGCCGGGTGATGGTCAGGTCCGCGCGGGTGCGCGCCGTCATGGCCAGCGCAGCGGCGTCGACGGGGATGCCGTCGGGACCGAGCAGCAGGAGTCCGGCACCGGCCAGCGCCGGCACGACGGTCTCTGCCGTCTTCCAGATCAACTTGTCCGTCTCGTCGTCGACCGCGGTCTCATCCTCCTGCGACCGGGAGGGGTCGCGGTCGGCATAGACGCGTGCGGCGACCGTGCCGGCGAGGTGGAGCCGCATCAGCAGTCGGTCGCACCAGTACAGGTCATGCTCATTGTCCTCAACCGTGCGATCACCCTGCCAGTCTTCCCAGGGCTCAGCCGGACACCAGTCGCGCGGGAGCGCTCGCCGTACGGCCGCGACCAGGTCGTGGCCGGCGAGCCACCGGTTGCAGGCGCGTCGCCATGGCCAGATAGGCTCCTGGCCGTCGAGCGCGCAATTCCACAGATCCCGCGCCAGCTCCTTATGCGTGGCCTTCCACCCTTCCAGCTGCGGATGAGGGTCCGCCGATTCATCGACGAACTGGAAGCTGCATGGCAGTTCCGGATCCACATTGGCCAGCGCGCATAAAGGCGCGTTAATCGCGTACATGGTGCCCCATTGTCGGGGCAACTGGCCACCTTTCATCGCCCGCCGGACAGTTTCCTGGCTGGCGGTTCCGTCCAGATCCATGCCTCTGGCCTGGGCGACGATCTCTCGCAGACACGGACGTCCCGCACATCCGTACTTGTGGAACAGCTCCTTGAGCAACTCGCGGTGAGCACCTGACGGGACCACGACTTCGCTCGGCATCCGAATGCACCTAGTGGTCAACGCGGGGCCTCCATCGGCCAGTGACAACCGGCGGCAACCAGAGTCTGGATTTGACAAGTTCTGACACCCAGTGGCGTATCGGTGATATCCGGCGTCGGCGAGTAGCAGCGCTTGCACCGCATGTCCAAGGCCTCCACCTCGCCGACATCCGTCGGCCTGACGAGGCAGTCTCTGCCTTGAAAACACGTGTCGCATCAACTACTTCGCACGCAAGCAGATCCTGGTGGATACCACCGCATCAGGTCCGAAGCGGACGTCCCCTTGCTACCGGGAGAACAACATGCACCTGTTCACACTGCGCACCGCCGTCGTCCTTGGCGCCGCCGTCGGCGCTGCCGCCTTGGCCGCGGCACTCGTCCTAAAGGGCGGCAAGTCCTGGCCTGCCGCGGTCCTCATCGGTGCCGGCGCGTTCGCCGGAGCGGCCACCTTCCTCAACGGCGTGATCTCCTAAGCTTCCACGTGTCCGCCCTGTGCTCTCGGCGGGGTGGCACAGAGGCCCGACGGGTAGCCGGGGCGCGATATTGCGCCCCAGGCCCCGCGCTCCCGGGCGAAAGGCCTAGTAGCTGCGACGACGGCGCGCCCGGCTGGCTGAGCTCCATCGTGCGATCGAGGTGCTGAACAGCGCCCCTGCCGCCGTGCGCGGTCAGCCGCCTGCAGATGGCGTTGAAGATGGCCATCTGCCACCGCACCGTGACGAAGGTCGCCCTTCTGGGCGGGCTTCCCGGGCGGGAATCTAGGGCCGAACGGATCGTCGACCACCGAGCCGTTGGATCGAGGTCTGGCCAAGCCGGAGCGGACGGAACTGGACTGCGCCAAGGGGCGGTCAGGTCTGCCAGAATCGCCTGCGTGGCGGCCTCCCCCGATGTGACGACGTTGCGGCGCCTTCTCCAGGGCGTCGTCCAAGCCATCGGCGACAGATCAACCCACGCGTGTCTGCCGGAAGTCTGCCGGCGGCTCGGCCTGCCCGAACCGCCGGTGGATGCGGGCGCCAAGTGGAGGCGGGCGGTCGCGAGCCTGGCGGCGTTGCCGGACTCCGAGGTGCCGGTCGTTGCCCAGAACATCCTGGATCAGGAGGACGTCGACGCACCGACCCGCAATGCCATCGAGGATGAGCTGTGGGCGCCCCACCAGGGCCTTAGCATCCCGACACGCACCCGCCGCGACATCGCCCAAGAGCTCGACCTCGAACCCTTGGTGCACTACCCCGACCGTTTCACCGCGATGTTGGACCGGCTTTGGGTACTGGACGGCGGCCTGGCCGACGTGCTCGCCCCGACCCGCTCACTACGCGCCCTGATCGACCGGCACGTGCTCGCCAATCCCGGGGACTGGTCGGCCGAGGATCTCTTCGAGCGACTTGGCGCCTTCGACGCCGGCGATGCCAGATTCGAACGGTTCCTCCTCGCGCTCATGTCGCCTTACGTCCTGCCCGACGAACCCGCTCAACGCCGCGTCGTCGCCATCGTCAGCCCTCACCTGAACGCCATCGGGGCCGAACTCTTGGAGAACGGGCAAGAGGGCGGCTATCCCCTGTTCGTGATCGCACTCTCAGGAGCGTCACGTAACCGGACGCCGAAGAACCTGATTTTCGCGACGCTGTCCAAGCCCGACATCCGGTTTCGCAACGCCGTCGACAACGCTGTCGAACTTCTCGGCGATCCCGACGCCTGCTTGATGTACGACCAGCCCATCGGGCCCGGCGGGGTCCTCTGGCGCGACCTGCAGGCCTGGTGGAAAGACAGCCGCGACATCACCGATGACGGGGAGGCGAAGCGATCGCTTTATCAGCGGCTGGGCAGATGCCTGCCGGCCAATTCACCTGCCCAACGCAACCTGTGGGAGCTCTACCACGAGATCCACGGCCCCGCCGTCCACGAGCTGCCCGCTCTTCTGCCGGAGATCTGGCTGCACTGGGACCCCAAAACCGTCGAGCAACGCGGACGGGACGCGCTCCTGCACCTACGAATGGACTTTCTGCTGCTCATGCCCCACAACTGCCGGGTCGTGCTCGAAGTCGACGGATCCCAGCACTACGCCACCGCAGGCCGCCCCGACCGCCACAAATACGCCGCCCAGATGCGCGGCGACCGCAACCTCAAGCTCGCCGGATACGAGGTGTTCAGATTCGGTACCGCCGAACTCGAGGACCGCACCGCGGCCAAGCCGCTTCTCGAAGAATTCTTCACCACCGTGTTCCAGCGGTTCAACGTGCCCGTTGCCTGACTCTCTCCCTCGGGCGATTGAGGAGCCCGTCAGCGTGATTGCGTTGTACGCCCAATATTTGCACCGGCCCTAGGTACGTGCGGTAGCTGACTACCAGAAAGGATGCTGATTCCTACGATGGCCGACGTGAGACTTGCCGACTTCTCGGACCTGGCGGTGTTGTGCCGCGAGAATCGCCTCCGCTTCGAAGGCTTCGCACGAACGCCTGGTCAGATCGCTAAGGTGGCCGGACGACGTGGTTGAGCAGCTTCTCTACGACCACGGAGATGATGACGCGTTCCTGCTCGACTACGGATACATTGACCTCTCCAGAATACAATGGGATGTCGAGATAGTGCCCATCGGGGAATTCGCCGAAATGCCGACGGGAGCATCTGATAGCGGCTGCGTCGAGGAGTACGCCACGGGTCCAGATCACTGGGTTCAGGCGCGCGATCGCGGGATCCACCTAGGTGTTGCTCAATGCTGGGAAGCGCATGAGACGTGGAAGCGCTGGCCGATTCTGATCGACCGAAGACTGCTCGATGCCTTTGGAAGTGGCCTCCAGATTGTGGAGGGCCGGCCACGTGTGGGTGTACTGAGGGGCGCCATCGCCAAGGGGCCTTTGTAGCAGAGCGACACTTGGCGTGGGTCGGGCGCTCGTCAGCGTGAGCTGCACGGCCCGCCGACCGAGAGGTCCCGCGTCATGCTGCGGGACGTGGCTGTTGCTCCTCAGGCACGATGATGGTCATCGGTGCACAAGTTGACCATGCATTCACATCTGGAAGGAACCCCCGATGCTGTCCAACGACGTCCCCGCCGCCGAGACTGCTTTGCCTGTCCGACTGGACGGGCGGCCCGTCCTGACACGGTGGATCGGCGGGGTCAATCTCCAGCATCCAGTTGTAGCGGCCGCCGTCCCCGTGCCGGACGACCCGCAGCAGGACCCTGTGTTGGCGCGGCAACTCGACGTCTACGAGGACTTGCTCGCGACGCTGGAGGCCGGCGGGGCCGACCGGTGGAAGGCGAAGCGAGACAACGACTTCCCGGCGGTCACATCCCACGGCCAGCTCCTCGATCTGCGGGCCGAACTCGTGGTCGGCAGGGCCTTGCAAGATGCTGCCGTGAACTTCCGGCTGGGCAACACGAAGATCGCTAACCCCGATCTCGTCCTGTCTGACCACAACCTCGGCATCGAGGTGACGGCCAAGGCTCCGCTGAACATCGCTGCGCTGAACGAACGACTTGAAGACATCCTGCGGGACTTTCCGGGAATGGGTCTTCAGATGAGCTTCAGCGTGTATCCCACTCGGCTGGCCTCCCAGCCTGTCGAGGAGCTCGCCGCCAAGGTGGCCACTGCGATTCGGCAGGCCCAGCGGGACCACGCGAAGGTCACGGTCCAGCAGGTTGTCGAGGACCCCAAAAACGCCGCAACCGTGACCATCGAGGTCGTGCTCAAGCCGAACTCCGTGGGGGCGCTGGACGAGCCCGTTAGCTGGGAAGTACTGGCGGGCACCCTCCAAGGCCCGCTGAGCTCAGCCGAACACGCTGTGTTTGAGATCGGCAGTTCTCCTGCCAAGGCGAAGCAGGCCCGATCCATGGCCGGCGGAGTGATCTTGGCGGTGGACCTTTCGCGATACGGCGGAGCATGGATGCGACCTGCAGCCGTGTGGCCGGGCTGCCTGGCTCAGCGCTTCACGCCCACCTTTCCTTTCGCCGCCATTGCGGTGTTCCGGCAAGACCTCATGAACGCCCATATTGTGGAGCCTGCGGTGGCCATCTCCAGCCATGCCCCGCTCGACACGCAACAGCGCATCATGGAACTCGTCGAAACGATGTCCTGGCCCCACGCCCTTGGCCCGGACGCCAGGACCTCCAAGAAACCTGGACCGGTTCAAAGTGTGAGCCATCGTGGCGACGAACAAAGTCACATCCTCCACCATTGATTCGCGAAGCTGCGACGGACCGCAGTCACACACTTGCCGAGCCTTGGGAGTCGTAGTCGTCGTTGCCCTCGTCAGCAAGTGCATCCAGGAGCAGTAGGGTGCCCTCCGAGTCGACGCAGTTGAGTAGGTCGCGGTGCGGGACGTCGTCCACTGCGTATGCGTATCGCCTGGTCAGGAGGTCACGCATCGCTCCCTCGCCGGGTTCCTCCTGCCGCCCGCGGAGGTTCCAGCGGCTGGCGACGATAGCGGTCTGCATGTCCATGTGCATGTCAATGAGGCGGTCTGCGAACGCTGTGAGCGGCACCTGCGGGGATAGTGCGGTCTCGCTTTCGCGGGCGAGCTCCATGACCCTCGGGTCGCCGACGTCAGGCCGAATACCAGCGTGCTGCATCCGCCAGTTCCAGGCGGCGTTCATCAGAGCCACCAGAATCTGCCAGTCGAGCCAACCCGCTTCACGCAGCCGCACCACCGTCGTGTGGCCGCCTTCATCAGCCAGAAGACGCGGGAGGGTGTACCGGAGGGTATCGCTCGCAACCTCGTACCGCTCGCGGATGACCTGAAGCGCTTCCCTGCGGTCGTAACCCGGCCCGGCAGCAGTCGAAGGCCCGAGATGCTCCTGTTCGGCTGGCCGGAAAGTTCCCGACGACAGTGGCCTGGTTGCAGCGGCACACCGACCATAGTGGTCGTCATCGAGGAGAGCGGCAGACTCCGTGTACGGCCGACCGACTGAGACCTTGTGGAAGAGGCCGCCTTTGACCAGTGGCTCCAGAAGGTCTTGAAGATCTCTCGGCGAGCGGGCATGAACCGCCTGGAGAAGCTGATAGCACTGTGCGACGACGCCTGCGTCGAGATCGTCCCGTGTGCCGGAAAGGATCACGTTGGCTACGACTTCGGGCTTGGAGTCGTCGATGTCGATACTGTCGGTACCGTGGCTCGTACCCGCCCTCACCTGAACAGTGATACGGACCGTGCTGGTGATGAGGACCGGGTGCATGAGTGCAATATCGGCCAGGAGGACCTGGAGGGCAGCAACGAACCCTTCGGCAGCCAGCACTGTCATCCGGTCGTTGTCGAACTCGACGATCCAGCGAACGCCGAGAGCCCGGAAGTCGATCACTCTGCTCGGGCCGAGGTCGCCGAGGACCGGTCCTGCAACCTGCTCGGCCGCACGAGCCTGGAATTCTTCCTCGGTCAGGTCGAATGCAGCATCGACATGATTGATGGCCTCAACGAGCCGCTCATACCACTCTGTTGTGCTGTGCGCGGCTTCGATGAGTGGCTCAAGATCTGGCCAGAACGTGCGGATGCCGGACAGCTCGAGGATGGCGTTCGTCTCGTGCGCCGCGAGCTCGGGGTACTGATCGTAGTCGAACGGATCGGTCAGTAGCTGGGCTCGGGCGATGAGTGCGATCTCCGTCAAGGCCGCCGCGTCAACCCAGGTGCCGGCCTGTTGCGCGTACCTGGCTGCTTCGAGGAGCGCTTTCGGCACGTGCTGCTTCACATCGGGGTCGTCGCTCGTCATGGCCACGGTGGCGGATGTGCACGTGAACATCTTCGCCGCGTACATCAGCCCTAGATCGGCGTACACCGAGCCCAGGTATCGCATCGTGAGGATAGCGCCGTACAACGTGTCGCCGTGGAACCACTTGATCTTCGCGTGGTGCAGCTCGGCTAGGCCCTGCAGTGGCTTGCCGACCCGCAGAAAGGCTAATCCGCGATCGCGGCACCGTTCCGCGGTAGCGGCATCACCCTGAACCTGGGCCAGCGCGGCGTCGAGGCCGTCGCGCACCTTCTCGTAGTTCGGGTGCTCGGATGCGGCCGGGGCGAACATCGTGAACACGCGAGCCAGTTGCCTGGGCGAGTACACACGCGCTCGCGGGAGCAGATCCACCAGCTCCTCCAGGTGCGCCATCGCAGCCTCAAGGTCGACCAGGCCCGACTGCGCCACCCTTGAGGCGTCGACCTCGGATTCGCCGAATTGCACCCCGACGCCGAAAGCGACCGCTGCAGGTTCAGGCTTACCGTCGGCGGCTTCGACCTTCTCCCAGTTTGGAACCAGGTACGTGAAGGCAAGCGTTCCGGTCAGGGTCGCGGCACGGACCGGATGCGTGCTTGAGTCGGTCGCACGGCGCAGGTCGAGGAGATGCGCCCGCAGCCGCGCCATAGCCGCAGCGATCTCGGATGCCTCCGCCTTGGCGACGCCCGTTCTCCACATCACACCCCAGTACGAGGCCAAGGTCACGGCATCGTCGATGATGTCCGGCCGGTTGCTGGTGCCCGCGTAGCCGATGGCGCGGCGGACCAGATCCTCGATGCCGTCCGCGATTCCCATGCCGCGAAATCGTGCGACGGCCATCTCGTAGCAGGCCCGGAACACCAGTTCGGTGTCCTGACCGTCTTTGGAGTCAGCCAAGAACATGCCCATAAAGTTGAGCCACTCCGGCAAGTCGGCGTTCGCGTCCTGGTCCCACGTCGCATGTCGGAGCCCGTGCGTGACCTCCCCTTGCACCGCTGGCGTCAGGGCAACCGGCCCTCTGTTGCGCCGCAGGCCTTCGATGAGGTCGGCGTACCATTGCGGCGCCGGCTCACCCTCCAGCGGCGGCACCAGATGCGATGGGAGCTCCAGGTAGTGCCGTGCGACCCACACCAGGTCCTGCTGGGCAAGAAACGTCGCGATATCGGTACCGCAGAAGATGTCGAGCGTCACCCCGTACGTCTCTTGTGCAGTTCGCTGCAGGTCGTGGGTAATACCCTCGGAGATGGCGTGCACGCTGAAGAAGGCCACGTGTTCCGCTGGCGCGGCACTCTCAGCACAGATGCCGGCGAGGTCGTCGAGAACCTTTTGCTTCAAGCCCCCGTTCTGTACCGTGCAGGCCACCACGACCGGTGAGGTCGACGCCGCGGCGGCGAAGCCCGCCGAGTGCGGCAGTTCGTCAGGCAGCCGGGTTGTGAACGACTCCGCGTCCCGCTGCTGATCACCGCCCGAACTGACTGGCCCCGTGGCGATGAGGATGTTCGAGCTGATGCGCTTCTGGGCGACCCGTGTCGCGATCTCCTCGAACCGATGGTGCTCGTTCCTCGACGACATCTCGCTCAGGCGGAACCGGATGTAGGCCTCTGCTTCCGGGATCGGTTCAGTCATCGATCGTCCTTCACTTCCCGAGGCTGGCTGTCGGCCGGCTCAGCTCGCCGATCAATCGCCTGATGCTCGTAATGAGGAGATCAACGATATACGGGGCTTTCCACGGTGAAGACGGACACGGATCACCGGCGGGAAGCGGCGCGAGGGCTCTGCTGATGCCCGCCGGCGGCCCGCACGCCCGCCAGACCGGGTTCTTTCTCCTGGGATCGAGCTCTGGGCTCGTTGTTGATCCCGAAGGTTGTTGCCGGCAGAGAGGTCTTGCCGGGAATCCTTGGTCGGCGTGTCACGAATGGCCACAGGCCCTGGCGGCGCCGCTCGGCCAGTACGGTCTGGGCGGTTCCCGGGCCGCAGACGCGGTCGACGATCTCCCGCACCTCCTGGCCGGGTCATCGCTCCGACACCTGTTGGAGGTGCCTTGTGGAGGGTCTCTCGTTCCGCCTTTGGGGACAGCTGCCGGGACCGATCGGGTGCGTCACTGGTCACCGCGGCAGCCTACGCGAGCGCCGGAAAGTTCTCGGGATGCCGGTGTCCTGCGCGGCGTGCTACCGGTCGGGGGCGGCGGTCATCCGGGCGAAGGCGTCCGGCGTCACGATGGGAATGTCGTAGGCGCGGGCCTTGCGCGCCTTGCCCGACATCGTGTCGGGGTCTGCGGCGACCAGCAGTCGGACCCGCTTGGTGACGTTGGGGTGGGGGACGCAGCCGGCTTGGCGGGCCCGCTCTTCCCACAGCTCGCGGCCGCCGCTCATGTCCCCGGTGAACACGACGAGATCGCCTGGCTGGAGGCGGAAATGGCCAGCGGAGGCGGCATGATGCTCGGGTGGGGCAGCGGCGGCCAGGGCGTGTTCGACTGCGGCGGGCTCCAGGCCGAGCAGGGCGGCGGCAAGGTCGAGCTCGTGACGTTCCGCGGCGGTGACGACGCCGTCCGCCTTGGCCGCGGAAGCCAGCGCGTGCAGGTAGTCGTGGTGCAGGCGGAGCGCGTCGGCGCGGCTGAGGTCCAGGCGTGCGGCCAGGGCGATCAGCATGTCGGCCTCACTCACCGAGATGTGATGGTCCAGCAGCACCTGGTCGAGCAGGGCGAAGTATGGGTCGGCCCGGACGGTATCGGTTGCGCGCGGGAGCCGGTCCAGGAGCCGCGCCAGGAAGTGGCTGTCACGCTCGGCTGAGGCGCCTCGCCGTACCGGGGCTGCGGTGCTGCGGGGAACGATCGGCCAGACGGTTGCGGCGGCAGCGGTCAGGCAGGAGGCCCACGGCGATTGCGGGTGGGCCAACGTGAGGTAGTGGCGCAGGAGTTCGGCGGCGGCGTGGGCGTCGATGAGGGCGTCGTGGTGACGGTCGAGGGGAATGTCGGCGACCGCACAGCAACCGGCGAGCGTGCGCGGCGCGGCGGGCAGGAAGCGGGCGGCCTCGGTCATCGTGCAGACGCCGATGGAGCCCAGGCCGGGGATCGGCGTACCGGCCCGCGCGTATTCGTCGTGCAGGAAGCCCAGGTCGAAGCGGAGATTGTGCGCCACAGGGACCCGGCCGCGCACCAGCTCGGCAAGCGTTCCGGCGATGTCCTTGAAAAAGGGAGCGTGCCGGACGTCGGCGGCGCTGATGCCATGGATATGTTGCGGGCCCAGGTCACGCTCGGGGTTGACCAGCGTGCTCCACTCACCGGTGATCCGCCCGAGCGGGTCGAGCAGGACGACAGCGACCTCGATGATCCGGTCGTGCCAGGAGGGCCGCAGCCCTGTCGTCTCCAGATCGATGACGGCGTACCCGAGCTGGCTGTTGGTCATCCGACGCCCCTTTCCTGCCTGAAGGGACCATCGTCGGCAGGAGGTTGACGGTTTCGGGCAGCGCACGCATTGTGATGGGTTCGTGACAGAGGAGTTCCGGGCGATGGGTGGGGCGTATGCTCGTGACTCGTCATCACGCTCGCGCTCGGTTGATCCCGCAGCGAGACGGCTCGAGACGGCTGGCGGAGGGGGCACGGGCACCTGCCATGGATTATGGATTCGTTAATCACTAGGGTGAAGGGGTGCGTGGAGCGCCTCTGGACGACATCCGTGGGGTTTCTGCCTGCCTGTTCGGCCATCGGTACCGGCTGGAGGTGCTGGAGGCGTTCGCCAGCGCCTCCGATGGCCAGGTGAACCTCGGCAGGCTGGCCGCGCGGCACGGCGTGCAATCAGCGGTGTACTACCCGGTGGTGCGGGATCTGCTGGCTCTACGGATGGTGACCAGGGTGACGGAGCTCGGCCGGGACCGGCGGCGCTGGTATTGCCGGGCGGGCGGCGACGCTCTTTGGGAGCCTTTGGGACGGTTGGTCGCGGGCCTGCGAGGGCATCACGATCTGATCGCGGGGACGGGCCTGAACGGCACGAGTGAGCAGAAGAGGGTGGAGACGTGACCGGCACCGCAGAGGCTTTTCCTCAGGCCGTCGCCGACGCGCCCGGCTTCGCCCCGAACCGTACTTCGTCGTCGCGCGTGGTGCTGCAGGGCACCTCGGCCATGCTGCATTACGAGCTTGACCAGGCCGAAGTCGAGCGGCGCCGGCACGCCGGCCTGGGGGCCATCACGTCGCCGGACGCGTTGCGCGTCCTGCTGGATCTGCCGGTGGGCGTGCCGCTGCCGCTGTCGGCCGCCGGATGGACGACGCCAGATCTCCTGCGTCTGCTTCCGCGGGGTGCGATGCACCTGGGCCCGGGCCAGGTGACCTGTCTGGCGGTTCCTCCGATCGGGGCGCGCCTGGCGGTCGTGCCGGCGCGATCGTGGCGTGCCGGCCTGGAACGGGCAGGCCGGTTCGCGCCGTTCTGCTCGCGCGCGATGCTGCTGTCCTCGCTCCCACGC
The DNA here is from genome assembly GCF_042740555.1 of Nonomuraea sp. NPDC059007. Taxonomy (NCBI): domain Bacteria; kingdom Bacillati; phylum Actinomycetota; class Actinomycetes; order Streptosporangiales; family Streptosporangiaceae; genus Nonomuraea; species Nonomuraea sp. NPDC059007. Next base: position 160,408 of record NZ_JBHYJD010000006.1, read on the forward strand.
GAGCTCCAAGCGCTGCGGATGGAAGCCGACTTTTACGGCATTGGCGTGATCTGCGACGCCGATGGCGAACCCTGTGTGATCGTTCCTCCAGCCCCCTTCGAACGCCGCAGATTCACCGTCGCGGGCTGGCTGTTCCTGGAAGAGGCTTACCAGCAGATCACTTCGGCGGCGGCGGAGGCGTGACCGCCTGACCGTCGGTGCGGAGCGGCAGGCTGGCCCACTTCTCCAGTGACTTGGGCGGCTTGAGCCGGTTGGGCTGCTGGAGGCGGGTGTTCTCCAGGGCATGCGCGTTCACGGCCTGCTTGCAGCGGGCATGCCACCAAATCTGCCGGTCGGCCAGCGTGGGCTGCTGCAGCAGATCGGGCAGCCAGGCGTTCCAGGTGGCGCTGTTGTGCGCGTGTGCGGCGGCCTTGACCGGGTTGGTGAGGCCTGCGAAATCGTCCAGCGGCTTGCCCTGGCACTGACTGCAGGTGCAGCGGGGCGGGATGGCGTTGGCGTAGAGATCGGCGATGAACTTGGCGCTGCTGAAGCGCAGCAATTCGGGCATCAGCACCGAGGGGTAGTTTGCTCCGCCGCCGGAGCTCTCGGCGCGCTCCCCGGCGGGAACGAGGTGCCGCAACGAGCCGCCCGCGCCGATCCCGGCGAAGCCGGCACCATGGGCCAGCGCGTCGAACCCGGCCAGGTCCGTACGCCACAACCCGGTGCCCGGTACGTCGGCCAGTAGATCCCGCAATTGCTGGGGCGCAGCCGCGAAGTGCTGGAGCGGGTCGTATTGCCCGCCGAGGATCAGCGCGACCGGGTGCTCGATCGCACGGACCGCGGCCACCAGGGTCATGCGCGTCTCCGGCCGCAGCCAGACGATCGACACCGGAAGCGTCACCACGACGTCGTCGCGCCGCAGCGCCCCGGCTGCCTTCACCACGGCCTTCAAAGCCGCCGGATCGCCGGCCTTGATGTAACGGGTCGGGGTGATGGCGAAGGACGCCCCATTATCAAGCTGCTCCTGCAGCGCGCTGTCCAGGTCACCGCCGAACAGGGCATCCTCCGGCAGGCTGAACGGCGCGTCGGTGGTGGCGATCTCCTTCTCGTAGGCGGCGCAATCCTCGGCCAGTACGCCGGGGAAGGCTCGCCGGAGTGCGTTCAGCCGGCCCGAGCAACCGGTGCCACACACCACCAGGCCGCCGTGGTCGGGGTGCAGGTAACCGGGCGCTTCGGGCAGCAGGTTGGCGCGCTCCAAGGTCAGGGCGCGCTGGGTGATGGCGCGCCCGGCCGTACCGTGGTCGGGCAGCGAGGTGAGCAGGGAACTCGCCACGGTACGGGATGGGGCGCTGGTGCGGTCGTCCATGTGCTCACCTCGTGAGACGTAACCGGTGTCAGGCGGGGGTGGGGTCCGGCGAGCCGGGCTGGGGCGCGTACAAGCGGGTGAACTCCTCAGCGAGCAGTCCCGCGGTTTCGGCGGCGCGGTCGAGTCCGTGCTGAGCGACGAGGCGTTGCGCCGCGGCGGGCACGGTCTGCGGGAGTTCGCGGGGGATGTCGCCGGGCTCGTGGGTGCGGTAGCCGAGCGTGGACATTTCGATCATCAGGTTGCGGTACTGCCATTCGCTGATGGCGGCCAGGGTGAGCGCCTTGCGGGCCAGGGCGGCCATCGACACTCCCCAGCGCCGCTTCAGCGCCTGCAAGCGGGGCAGGTCCAGTCCTGCGCTCAGTTCGCCGCCGATGTCGGCGGCGGGCATCAGGAACTCGCTGGCGAATTCGTCGGCCTGCCGTTCCTGCTGTGGGGTGGCGCCGGGCTCGGGGTGCATGATCACATGCCCGAGTTCGTGGGCGAGGCTGAACCGGAAGCGGTCGGCGGGAGCGTGCGCCCCCAGCAGGAACAGCGGGCGCTCCGCATGGTTCCACTGGCTGGCCGCGTCCAGGTCGCGGCTGTCGAGGTCGCGGACGAGAATCAGCCCGCCGGCGGCCTCGATCACCCTCACCAGGTGAGTGATCGGCCCGGCCGGGACCTCCCACAGCTTGCGCAGCGTTTGTGCCGCCTCCGTGGGGGTGTCGAGGTCGTTCACGGCGATGTGCTCGAAGCGGTGCAGGCTCAGATCGACGGGTAGGGCCCGGAACAGACGGTGTGTCTGCAGGCGTCCCAGGGCGAGGTGCGCGTGGATGCGGCGCAGGGCGTGGGCTCCCAGCGCGGCCTTCTTGCGGTGGTGCACCAGCCCGATGCCGATCCCGGTCACCTCTGCGTCCAGGCGCAGCAGTCCTCGCGGATAGCCCAGCGCGCGGGCGTACACCGTCAGGCGCTCGCCCTCGACGGCAAGGCGGCCCGCCTCGGCCTTGCTCACATAGCCCTGACTGATCGGCTCTTGCGCCAGGTCCGACATGGCGCGGGCGAGCGCGGTCTGAGTCATCCCACGTGACTCACGAGCCAGCATCAGCATGCTCGCCTGCGCCGTCTCCTGGGCCACTCCACACTCCTCTTCCCACCATCCACCGCTGTTCTATCCCTCAGATTACCTCACCGAAATATTCCTCGTGTTGGAATGTTCTCTCCGTTGTACGGGGCTGCGCCTTCACTGGCTCGCTAAGCTGTTCGACCTGGCTCGTGGGAGCCCTCCATCCAGGCCGGCTCACAAGGGAGTGGCTGTGCGGGTCGATGCTTCTGTGCACGTCGAGCGTGCGGGTGTGGCTGCGTTGGCCATGGCCGCCCACGAACGTCTCGGCTGGTTGTGCCGGGAACAGCCGGTCAACGACTTCGGGGTCGATGCCATCCTCGAGCTTGTCGAGAACGGCCGTACCGCTGGGCGCCTGCTCGGTACGCAGGTCAAATCCGGTCAGAGCTGGTTCAACGAGCCGACTCGGGATGGCTGGATCTTCCGCTTCGATGACGAGCACGCTCAATACTGGTTCGACTACGACATCCCCGTTGTGATCGTCCTGTACGACCCCGCCTCGGGAGCGCTCTACTGGCAGTCGCTGTCCCACGACGCAGCCAAGTGCACAGGCAAAGGCTGGAAGGTGACCGTCCCCGCCGACCAGCAGATCGACCAGGCCAGCACGTCGGCGCTCACCCGCCTGGCGCGCCCCGCGCGCGAAGAAGGCGACCCGGCCGAGCAGCGTTTCGCCCGATGGCTGGACCGCCTGCCCGGCGAGGCACGCGACCGGCTCGGCCACCTCCGGCGCCAAGCCCGGCACGACGGCGACAGCACGGCAGCGCGGGCCGTCGAACGACTGGCGGATCTCCTGCAGGCAGGCCCGCCGGCCGAGGCGGTCTCCGCCCTCCTGGCGAAAACTCCCGCCTGGTGGCCGCCCGCAGAATGGGGGTGGCAGCTGTGGGCGTCGGTGGCCGACTATGCCAACGAGCATCTTCTGGAGCCCCAGGCGGCGGCATGCTTCGAGCGTGCCGTGACAGCGGGAGCCACCCCGGCATCGCGGTGGCGCGCCTTCGCCGGGTTGTCCTTGATCCGCTCCGACCCCGCCCGGGCGACCGCGATCCTGACCGAGGCGGCCATGTCGCCGGACGGCCGGCTCCTGGCCGAGATCGGCCTCGCCTTGCTTGAGCGCGAGAAGATCGGCGGAGCAGGACCTCTTCCCCTTCCCGCCAGCCTCGCCGAGGCCGTCGACGACGGCACTGTCCGGTCAGAAGGTACCGCTCTGCGCTTTCTCGCCGATCACGCCCTGGCCGGTCACGATCTCGACGCCGCCGTCACATGGCTCGAGATGCTCCTGTCCGCTTTTCCCCGGAGCGAGTCGGGTCGGGTCGCGCTGGCCAGGACGCTGGCTCAGCGGGCCAGCAAAGGACTGAGCCCGTTGTACGAGGGCGACCTCGCCCGTGCCCGCAAGCTCGCCGACAGCGCCCGGGCCGAGCAGCGACGGTGGGGCGGGCCGAGTCAACACCCGGCCTACGTCCTGTTTCACACTCACCTGCTCACCGACGACTTCGACGCGGCGATCGCCGTCGCGCTGCCGGAGCCGCACGGGCAGGCCAATGCCCGGGAGGCCGGCGCTGAGCATCTGGCACAGGCTGCCGCCCGGGTCGCGCTGCAACTTGGTCACCCGCAGGCCGATGACCTGGTTGCCAAGGTGCGCACTCCTGTCAGCGTCGCTGTGCTCGACGCCGTCCGCGCCGACGCCCAGGACGCCGAACCGAGTGACCTCATCGCCTTGTGGAATCACGTCGTCCAGCTGGCCGATGACGATGCCCTCGAAGAACGCATGATCGCCTTCAGGGCGCTGGCCGAACTCGGCCTCTGGCCGCTGCCCGGCCTTGCGGACCTGGTGGCCCGCGAGATCGTCACCGACGAGGAGGCCTCGGCCCTGCAGGCACGAGCCGACATCGCCCACGGCCGCCACCAAGCCGGCCTGATGCGCCTGCGACTGCTGGCCGACCGGTCCCTGTCCGGCGCAGCCGCCCTGGTGCAATCCCTGGTCGAGTTGGAGCGCCACGACGAAGCCGTCCACGCGTGCGACCGCGCGACCGCCCGGTTCGGAGACATCGAATTTCTGCAGCGGGCGATGCGGATCCTGCAGCGCACGGGCCGGCACGATGAGTGGAGGGACCGGGCCCTGCTGTTGCTGAGCCGGTCTAGTCTGCCCCAGGCCGTACGGGCGCGGCTGCGCCGCGAACTCCTGGATGACGCCTTTGGCCGCCGGGACTGGACGGCCGTCGAGCAGCATGCCGTCGCGGCCCTGACCGAGGGCGACACCCCGGGCGCGCCGGAACATACCGTGCTGGCGGGCACGCGCACGGGACCGCTGACGGCCGAGCAGGCGGGGTACGCCTGGAGCCTGATCGGCGCACGCTGCTTCGCACGCCAGCGAGACCTCGCGCTCCGGGCCTACACGGCGCTGCTCCCGCCGGTGCTCGCACTTACCCATGCCCAGCTCAAGGCGGCCGTGCTGCCCCGGGCGGGATGGTCGGCCGACACTGCGCAGGAACTGCTCGATCTGGTGGAGCGCTTCCCGGAACACCCCCAGTTCACCGGCCAGGTGCTCCTCGCGATCCTCCTGGCCACCGGCGAACCTCTCACGATGACGACTCGCCCCCCAGTTCCCGGCCACCCGCACTCGTCCTGCCTCCCACCCTGGGCGTCCGGCTCCAGGTAGCCCTGGAGACACATGTGCGCCTGCACCCGGATGGGCCGCTGCGCTCGGTCGGACTTCAGGACATCACCGATCCGGAGGCGTTGCGCCAGATGCTGGAGCCGGGTGCTCGCCGCGCCCAGCACCTGCGTAAGCACGTCCTGGCCGGCGCCATCCCGCTCGGGCTTATGGCCAGCCAGCTCCACCGCCCCTACGCGCTGGCACTGCTGCAGCGTGCGGCCGGCTGCATCCCCGCCGGCGAGGCAGATCCGGAACGCTTCGACGCCGAGGTGGCAACCGTTCAGGCCACGCTGGACCAGGTCGTGGTGATCGACACCAGCACACTGTACCTGGCCACCCAGACCGTCGCCGGCTTCGCCGAACTCCGTGCGCGCTTCGCCGCGGTGCGCCTGCCGGCCCCGTGCTACGACGATCTTGACATGGCCGCGACCGCCATCGAGCAGGTGCGGAAATCGTCGATGAACATCGGCGTCGAACCCGGCTCCGGCCTGCGCGTCTCCCAGCTAACGCAGCAGGAGAGGGACCATCTGGGTGACCGGATGGACCAGCTGATCAAAGCGGCCGAACTCACGGACATCGCCGCAGTGGCGGACCTGTCCCTCGTGACGGAACTCATCACCAGCGGTCTCGAGGCCGACCTGGTGGCCCAGAGCCCGACCTTCACCCTGCAGCGCGAAGGCGCATGGCTGGCGGCACTTCAACACGCCCTGGCGACAGGAGCACCGCTGTGGAGCGACGATGTCGTCCTGCGGGCCATCGCCGCCGAGGCCGAGATCCCCACATTCGGCACCTTCGCGTTGCTGCATGTCCTTTACGGCCAGGGCCTGGCCGACACCACCGAAGACGATCACCGCCGTTTCCTGGCCGACTTCGTGGTCGATCTTCCGTTGCACCGGGATCTGCTGATGCGGCAAGCCGAGGCCGACGGCTGGCAGCCGCGCAGCGCAGCCGTGCCCTTCGCCCGTCCCAGCGCCTGGCGGGAACCACGCGATACGCTGGAGACCTTTCTCGCCCTCGTCCGGGCGGTGCACCGGCAGGAGCCTCAGGCCGTCGCGGGATGGCTGCTGTGCGGGGTGTCCGGCTTCGCCGGGTCGGTGCACCCCCAGGAGGCACCCGTCCGTGCGGCTCGCCTGACCTGCTTGGTCGCCGAGCAGACCGTGGGGTTGACTCGGCAAGGACTCAGCGAGCTGGTGCTGTCGGCTGAGACGGGTGTGCGCCATGCACGCGAACTCGGCGCGATCCGCGCCGGCCTGGCCGAAGAACCGACGGCGTTCGGCCCTTCAGATGCCCCCGGGGTGTTGCGCGTCCACATCGCTGCGGTGCTGGTGGAAACTCTCCAGGCACAGAATCAGCCCGAAAACGACGCGGTCGCCCTCAAGCGAGAGGCGGAAGCGTTCGTCGACGGCGCCTATGCCCTGGCCGGAAGCTCCCAAGAAGATCAGCACCACCCCAGGTAGGGTCGGTCGCGGCGCCCGGTCGCCTCCCATGGGGACGCGGCATCATCGATGCTCCGCCGCTCCACTCCACTCGAACAAATCCTTGGCCGGCAGTCGCAGCGCGTCGGCGATCTGGAACACCTTGTCCAGGTGCGGACTATACATGCCGTTCTCGATCCGGTTGATCGTCTTGCGGTCGACGTCGGCCAGTTCGCTCAGTTGCTCCTGGGTGAGGCCGTGCCCTTCACGGAGTTCACGCAGCCGCAGGCCGAACTGTCTGCGCAGCTCAGCCAGGCGTGGCGTGATCGGATCGGGCACTTACCCACGGTGGCGGGCATGATCCTCAAGGGTCTGTACCAACGTTGGTACAAATGGCGCTGGAGGCGGCCAGCCGCACCGCTGTGACGTGCGAACATGCAGCCGCACCCCACCGCGTGCAGCCGTTCCCGCCGCGCTCTTTGGAGAAGAAGGCATGACCCGCTTCCGCCCGGCCAACTCCCTCCCGGTCCGCACCATCACCCCGCCCCGCCGCGACCGCCACGGCGGCATGTCGCCCGCGTGGCTACTCATGCAGGCCGCCCAGCTGTCCTGGGAGATCCGCAATGTGCTGCAGCTGATCAACGGTATGCGGCTCAACCTCAGCGAGGAGCTCCAGGTCCACAGCGAGGCCAGCGACATGCTGCTCAACGCCGCCCACGCCACCGCCATCATGGAAGCCCGGCTCCCACTCGCCCCCGCCTGGGGCAACGGGCCGCCCCGCGCGCGCTCCATCTTCGCCCAGGCCCGCGAGGCCGGCACCGAACCCGCCGAAGTCCGCCCGGACGTAGACCTGACGCGGCCGCCCGTCGACCCGCAGATCAAGCGCGACCTCGAAGCCGCCTACCACGAAGACCCCGACCCCGACGCGCAATGCGCCGGCGCCACGCTGAAGAAGGACCGCTGCGCCAAGACCATCGTCACCGGCATCGGCTCCCAGCACTGCGCCTCGCACCTCACCCCCGCCGAACGCCAACGCCGCGACACCCTGCGCGCCGCCCAGGACCGGCGCATGCAAGCCATCCAGGACGCGATGGAAGAGCACCGCGCGCGACTGGCCAGCACCTGGATCGACCGCTACGGGAACCACCCCCACCGCGTCGAACTGCCCGCCGCACCCAGCCGCCCACTCCAGGTGGTGCCCCTGTACGGACATCCAGGCCTGACGGCCGACAAGGACGAGCAGGCCATGCTCGCCCTGTTCGACACTGGTTGGCTGAGGCTGTGCCCCCGCTCGGCAGAAATCGTCGACGCGCTGCTGCAGCGCCCGCGCGCCACCACCACTGGCTTGGCCGACCTCGCCGCCGCCAAGGCGCCGGAGCGCTGGTCCAGCGGCGAGCAGTGGCTCGAATCCGACATCTGGGACGGCATCCGGCCCCCAGGTCTCGTACTGCCCGCCCCTGGCGAGGACCCTGAGCTGGACGAGCACCCCGCCGTACAGGAACTGCGCCGTCATATGAACGCGGGCCAGCGGGCCTGGGAGCTATGGCAAGTGGGCTTCGAAAGCATGGTTGAGGCCTGCGACGATCCGCCCATAGACACTATGGCCGACCTGCTGGCTTTTTGGCAGGACATCGGCATTCTGGTCTCGGACGGACGCGAGGCCGACGCTGCTCAATGGCAGCTCGCGGCCCTGCCGCCCTCTCCGTGGCGGGTGATGTACGCCCGCGGTCAGCTGGTCCCGTCTCACGTTCTTGCCGCCGCACTGGATTGGCTGCTCGAGCGCGGATCTCCTCAGGATCGCGATCTTCCACCGCGTGAGGTCTTCAGCTTGATTCTCTCTTCGGCCAAGCCGGCGAACTTTGAAAGCGCCATTGTCACCGCCCAGGCAGCGTCATGAACAAGCCTTGCCCATCCAGCCGGGCACAACTGGCGAGCATCGGGCACAGGCTCTCTTGTGCAGCTCAGGCCTCGGATCGCCGTCCAGAATTGTCGGTGGCAGGCGGCATGATGAACCCATGACCGACCAGCCCCCGATCACCCTCCTGGCCGACGACACGGCTTATGCCGAAGCCGTCCAGCTTGCCGTCGACTCCGCCGCGGCCTACTACGCCGACGGCACCTCGACGCTGGACGACGACTCCTATGACCGATTGGTCCGGGGCATTCAGGCATACGAGGAGGCACACGCCGACTCGGTGCTGCCGTCCTCGCCCACCGGCAAGGTGGCCGGCGGCGCGGTGGTCGGCGACGTACCGCACACGGTCCCGATGCTCAGCCTCGACAACGTCTTCGGCCCCGAGCAGCTTGCCGACTGGGCGGCGGGCCTGGAGCGCAGGCTCGGCAGGCCGGTGACGGTGTGGAGCGTCGAGCCAAAACTCGACGGCCTGGCCATCTCGGCGCGCTACCGGCACGGCCGCCTGACCCAGCTCGTCACCCGGGGCGACGGCACCGCCGGCGAAGACGTCTCCCACGCCATCGGCACCATCGTAGGGCTGCCCGAGCGGCTGGCCGAGCCGGTCACGGTCGAGCTGCGCGGCGAGGTGATGATGACCACCTCGCAGTTCGAGGACGCCTGCGCCAAGCGGCAGGCGCACGACGGCACCACGTTCGCCAACCCGCGCAGCGCCGCCGCCGGCACGCTGCGCGCCCAGGACCGCCCCTACGTGTGCGAACTGACCTTCTTCGGCTACGGCGCGATCCCGGCCCCCGACGACACCTCCAATCTGGCCGTGCGGCTGCGCGAGCTGCCGCACAGCGAGATCATGGGCTGGGTCGCCGCGCAGGGCGTGCAGACCACGGCCGCCACGCCGGTCGCCGGCATCGTCGCCCACACCCTAGAGCGGGTTCAGGAGCGCGTCGGCGAGATCGCCGCCGCCCGCGCCACGCTGCCGTTCGGCATCGACGGCATCGTCGTCAAGTGCGACCTGGCCGCCGACCAGGCCCAGGCCGGGTTCAGCTCGCGCGCGCCGCGCTGGGCGACCGCCTACAAGCTACCCGCCACCGAGAAGATCACCAAGCTGCTGGCCGTCGAGTGGAACACCGGCCGCACCGGCATCATCGCCCCGCGCGCCGTGCTGGAGCCGGTCGAGCTCGACGGCAGCACGGTCACCTACGCCACCCTGCACAACGCCGCCGACATCGGCCGAAGGCGGTTGATGCTGTTCGACAGCGTTGTTGTATACAAGGCAGGTGACGTGATTCCTCGGGTCGAGGCGCCGGTCGTCCACCTGCGCACGGGAGAGGAACGGCCGATCCAGATCCCGCAGGTCTGCCCGTCCTGCGGCGACGCCATCGACACTTCGCAGGAGCGGTGGCGGTGCGTGCGCGGGCGCGGCTGCCGGGCCATCGCCTCCATCGTCTACGCCGTCGGCCGCGATCAGCTCGACATCGAGGGCTTGGCCGAAAACCGCATCAAGCAGATGCTCGACGCCGGTCTGATCACCGACTTCGCCGACCTGTTCACGCTCACCCGAGACCAACTGCTCGACCTGGAGCGCATGGGCGAGACCAGCACGGACAACCTGCTGGCCGCCATCGAGCGGGCCAAGGCCCAGCCACTCAGCCGCGTGTTCTGCGCGCTCGGCGTGCGCGGCACCGGCCGCTCCATGAGCCGCCGCATCGCCCGTCACTTTGGCAGCATGGACGCCATCCGCATGGCTGGCGCCGAGGCGATCCAAAATGTGGAGGGTATCGGCCCGGAGAAGGCGCCAGTCGTGGTGACGGAGTTGGTCGACCTCGCCAGCCTCATCGACAAGCTGGTCGAGGCCGGGGTCACCATGACAGAACCAGGCTGGACGCCATCTGCCGAGCCCGGTACCGCGGCAAAGGACGGTGGAACATCTGAGCTTCCGTTGGCCGGGATGTCCGTTGTCGTGACCGGCACCATGAGTGGGGCGCTAGAGGCGCTGACACGTAACCAGGTGAACGAGCTGATTGAGCGTGCAGGAGGCAAGGCATCCTCCAGCGTTTCGGCGAAGACATCATTGTTGGTAGCTGGAGAAAAAGCGGGCTCCAAGCGGAGCAAGGCGGAGAGCCTGAGCGTGCAAATCGTCTCGCCTGAGGAGTTCGTTAGCCTGGTCAGCCCGTTCATCTAATCCAAGCGGTACACGTGATCGTACAAGCCCTGGGATCGAAAGGGGAGCTTGCCCCCCGCCGCGCAAAGTCGGTGATTTCCTCGGTAGCGGATAACGTGGGCGATCTCTTATCGGAGCCGCCCACGCTCCAGTTTCGCCTGTAGGCCGAAAGACGATCGTTCAGGCGTATGCCGTACCTGCGCTTGCATCAAGCTCAACGCCAGGGCGAACATCACGGGCCGGTGTTCTCCGTGTGGATCATGCGCCGCAGGCTGGATCGAGCGGCTGCCAGATCGTCTTCGGTATCGGCCAACCGTTCGGCAAGATCAACTGCTTCTTGCCGCAGTTGAAAAGCATCGTCGGTGAGTTTTTCGTTTTGGCGAGTCAGTTCATTGATCCGGGCCGCTAAGTCGGCCGTGCCGATCTGGTCCAGTTGCTTGCCCAATTGTCGCTGTAGGGCAACCTTGAGCTGGTCACGTTCGGCACGCAGGGTAGTGACCTGCTGTCGGGAAAGCTCCAAGTCGGTCGCCAGGCTTGCAGGACTGGAAACCAGACCGGTCTGCGCATCGAGGTGGAGCCGACCTCTCTGCTTCTTACGAGCAGCCTCGATGTACTCGCGCACTCCTGCGGCATACACCAGCCAGCTGGACACGCCCGCTGTCTTGGCAACGCCTGCGAAGGTAATCGCGTCTCCGCGCGCCGCCATCTCGTCCACAATGGCTACGACCCGAGCCCGCTTCTCGTGACTGTCCTTACGGCGAGAGGCAGCTAACACCTCGCGCGGGGTGCGCTTATCGGTCATGCACTGGACCCTCCGGGCTTGATCACAGTCAGTGGCAGCAAGGTACGGCCCTTGAAGGCCCTGCTCTTACGCAGAACCCTGGCTGATTCCATCAGTTCCTCACGTTCATTCTCCGGTAGCGCTTCAATCTGCTTACGCATGTTCGCGGCCGCATTCTTGAAGGAGTCGATCTGATCCTGCAAGTTGCGCACAACGTACTCCGCGGTGTTCATGGCTAGTGCGGTTTCTTTGTCAGCCTTCAGATCCCGGATATGGTCCTCAATCGCGGCCAGGTAGGACGGGTCGGGACGGTAGAAGCCACAGCCAGCGCACTGGAACCGGATTGGGCAGGCATGGCCGCCAGCCCTAACGTTCGACGGCTCACAGCAGTTGCCGAACGGAACCTGAATCGATCGCATCTCGTAAGTCTTGTTCGAGGACATCGGTGCCGGGTTGCCGTGTCGGTCCACGACATGTAGCCGCATCGACTTGACCGCTGCCTGCTTTCGCTTCAATGACACCCGATAATATCGGGCTGTGGTATCGACACTTGTGTGGTCCATAAGCTCCCTAAGAACGTCGATCGGGACGCCAGCGTCCGCGTGCCGCTGGGCGTAGGAATGACGAAATACGTAAGGGAAGACTTGCTTTCTGTCAAATGGGACAGGCAAGCCGTCTGGCCCGGTTCCCTCAGAATCGATCCGCTCGAAGGACTGCACCCACTGCCGCATCGCCTTGGCTAAATAGGACGAGGGCATATGCGGGTACTTACTCACATTGGAGATGCTCGGGAAAAGATATCTCTCGCTCCTATTGGGCGTGAGCAGAGCGGCTCGGCGCGCGGCCCAACGCTGGATCGTCTCGGCGGTGTCCCGGGTGATCGGCAACCGCCTCTTCAGGCGTTTGCCCTTGTAGTTGTTCCAGATCAGGAGGACGTCGTCGCCCTCGAACTCCAGGCAGTCTCGTTCTAGACTCACCACCTCCCATGGTCGTCGGCCAGTGTCTCTCAGGACTCGATAGACGGTCTGGAACATGTCCGCAACGTCCTGCGGCGCGTAACCCCGGTAAGGGAAGTTGACAGCGAACATGTGGAGGCGAGCGTCGAGTTGGCGGATCACTGATTCAGGGATGGCCTTGCCTAGCTCGTCCTCATTGACCTCCTCGCGGACGATCCGCAGCGACTTATGTCGGCCGAAAGCGCTGTGTAGGTCGTTCAACAGACCGGACCGGCGGCCGAAGTCCAAAACATTGTGGAGCATGGACAACGCGTCGGAACGTATCTTGCTCGTATGCAGAGCGCCATCTCGCCTGGTCATCCGGCGAAAGCCCTCGACAACCAAGGCCATCTCGGCGAACCGCACCTGGCCAGGATCCGTGCCTCCACCGGGCTGCCGGCCTAAGACTGTGGAGGTCAAGACACATGCGGAGACGTGCTTGCGCAAGCGCGTGCTGCTCGGCTGAGTCGATCGGGCCCACTCCAACAGAGCGTTCCGTAACCACGGTTGCTTGATGACCGTGAAATCCACCTTGCCCGCCCGAAAGCCTTCCCGGCCTTGGCCTGGCCTGCGACCTGCTGGGTTGTGCACCGCCTTCATGTCCCAGACGAGCTTATCGGTGGGCTGAATTCCGGCAAACTGCTCGCGCCCGCGATCGATGATCCATGCGATGTCCTGGATCAAAGACGTTCGGTTTGATGAAACCGGCCATTCGGAGGGCGAGAAAATCTCCGGCGTAGCAGTCAAAAGGCAGTCAACTTCGGTCAATTGCCTCACGACTGGACGGATCACGGACGGTTGCACAAGTTTAATGCGCAAGTCTCGTTGCTGTAGCGCGTACAGCATTTCCAGTCGGACAATGTCACTCAACGGCGCGAGGGAGAAGCTGTGACTGGCCAAATAGGGCGTGGTGTGCGCTATCCAGTACTCAAGGTCTGGCACGACGCCCACGGAAGCCTTGTGTCTGGACCACCACCCATAGTGTATTCGGCACAATCCGCTAGCCAAGGTCAACTGCTCTAGGCCACAGCCGGGGACACGGCAATCAGGCCAGGCATCGAGCGGTTCCGCCACGTTGGCGAGCCATTCGGTAAGCGTCCCGTCGAACGGTCTACGCTTGTCTGCGGCTTGCGTGGCCTTGATCCATTGGAGGCTATGCACTGAGCATAGCCCTCTGCTTCGCGCTTCACGCTTGCACCGCATCCCATTGCGCTCAACTATGCAACGCTCCGCTTTCATGCGGACGCCTTTTCGGCTGGGCTGGTAGGTTGCGGCGAACTCCTCCTCGCACAGCCCGCTGTGCCGGAAATGGTCTTCACAGGATTTGCATCGCCTGTTGCGTGCCTTCTGGACAGCCGAGCAGGTGGGGATGACGCAGGGCCAAGCTGCCGTATTTTCGCTGGCTAGCTCGCCGATGAACAACAAACAGGAAGCGTTCCACTCACTTGGCCTCCAGCTCTCAAGCAGCTGTGACTTAAGCCAGTTCATCCACGCGTCTATATCGGGTGCCGGTCTCTGCGGCAGCTGGATAGTCTTCGCGAGATTTTCGGTCACTCTCTGTTCTGACCCTTCTGAATAGCCGCCACTCGTTCAACGGCTTCCCGCTTGTCTTCCTCCGCTGCATGGAGGTACGGCTCCATCGACGACGCTGAGACGTGACCCAGCAGATTCTGCACCACATCTCGGGGCGTTCTACCTCGTACCCAGACGGTTGCTGCGGTGTGACGCAGCATGTGCGGATGCACCTTGAAGCCAGCTTGCCTCGCCAACCGATCAAAGAGGTCTTTAGCGTTATGGTAGGTCATCGCTCGGCCGAGCGGAGCTTTGAAAAGGTTGACAAATACCATGTCAACATTCGAGGCCTCGACTACCCGCCCTCGCTCAAAGTCGTAGTCAGCATAGAGCGTAACCAACTCCTCCGTCACCGGAATCCACCGTGGGAAGCGAGCCTTCGCCAAGGCGCCATTGGAATTCCGTCGCCGCCGGACATGGACATGCGGCCCAGAAACCTGGCAACCTAGCCCTGCGGAGTTCGCTAGGAAGTGCATGTCCTCGCGTCGAAGCCCTAAACCCTCTCCGATGCGCATGCCAGTGCCGGCCAACAGAGCTATCAAGAAGCGGTCCCTGGCGTGTCGTGTCAGGCCGACAATTGTCGCCAATTGCTGCTGGTTCAGCCACTCGAAGCCTTCGATTGCCACCTTAAACTTAATCACCTTCGTCCGCGCCACACGGAACTGCCCGTCCTCGCCCGGGTTGTACCCCGGCGGCAAATAGGACAAGTGCTTTTGCTCGGACAGTTGAGCCACCATCTCCACGGAGACCCATCCCTGCAAGGAGCAGAACCGCAAGAACCCGCAAATGGTCGTCATGATACCATTTGCGGTCTGTTTCTTCCGATAACGACTCTCATGAGGCTTTCGAGCCGTTTTGGATGGCAGCGGTTCATTCACTAGCCAGTGTAGAAATCGGGCCAGCCAGGGCAGACCCGGTTCCCTCCAGTCGAGGCCCTGGTCGCCGCAGTACGCCAGATACAGAGCAACCCGGCTTGCGTATGTGCGCTCTGTGTTGAACGACCGGTCTGCCATTCGAAGGCTCGCCAGGAAGGCACACGCTTCCACGTGCAACTCGAACTCCGATGAGACCACCACGCATGACACTGACTCGTCGTGAGGGGAGATGGCGCGTTCCGCTCTGTATCTAGAAGCCATGAACGCGAACGTAGCAGATGTAATCCAACGGCTAGTGGATACCTTCAAGGCTCATAGGAATAGGCACTCAATACTTATGTGCCAGACTCCATTTAGCTCCTAGAGATAACCGAGTCGCCGAGCATCAGGCCGCGGCGGGCGATGTCGGCCGGGTTGTGGAGGGTGGCGTAGGTGACGATGGAGCCGTCGAGCTCGACCGGCTCCAGCACGGCGCGGGGGGCGATGATGCCGGTGCGCCCGGTGTTCCACTCCACGGCGATCAGCTTGGTGATCTTCTCGGTGGCGGGCAGCTTGTAGGCGATGGCCCAGCGCGGGGCGCGCGAGCTGAAGCCCGCCGCCGCCTGGTCGTCGGCCAGGTCGCATTTGATCACGATGCCGTCGATGCCGAAGGGCAGGTCGGCGCGGGCCGCGGCGATCTGCTCGACGCGCTCCTGGACCCGCTCCAGGCTGTGGGCGACGACGCCGGCGACCGGGGTGGCGGCCGTGGTCTGGACGCCCTGGGCGGCCACCCAATCCATGACCTGGCTGTGGGGCAGCTCGCGCAGGCGGACGGCCAGCTCGGAGACGTCGTCGGGGGCAGGCAGCGCGCCGTAGCCGAAGAACGTCAGCTCGCAGGTGTAGGGGCGGTCCTGGGCGCGCAGGGTGCCGGCGGCGGCGCTGCGCGGGTTGGCGAACGTGGTGCCGTCGTGGGCCTGGCGCTTGGCGCAGGCGTCGTCGAACTGCGCGGCGGTCATCATGACCTCGCCGCGCAGCTCGACCGTGACCGGCTCGGCCAGCCGCTCGGGCAGCCCGACGATGGTGCCGGCGGCGTGGCTGACGTCCTCGCCCGCCGTGCCGTCGCCGCGGGTGATGAGCTGGACCAGCCGGCCCCTGCGGTAGCGGGCGGCGATCGCCAGGCCGTCGAGCTTGGGCTCCACGCTCCACTCCGCGACCGGCCTGCCGATCCTGCGCTCGACCGAGGCGGCCCACTCGGCCAGTTGCTCGGCGCCGAAGACGTTGTCGAGGCTGAGCATGGGCACGCTGTGCGGCACGTCGCCGACCACGGCGCCGCCCGCCACCTTGCCCGTGGGCGAGTCGGCCAGCACCTCCTCGGGATGCTCCTCCTCGTAGGCCACGATGCCGCGCAGCAGCCGGTCGTAGGAGTCGTCGTCGAGCGTGGAGGTGCCGTCGGCGTAGTAGGCCGCGGCGGCGTCGAGGGCCAGCTGCACCGCCTCCGCGTAGGCGGCGTGGTCGGCGATGAGGGTGAGGGGAGGCGCGTCGCTCATGGGTTCATCATGCCGGTCGCCACTGACATTTCCACGCCCTGAGCTGCTCAGACCCTCCGTTCCACGTGGAGCAGGTACTCCTTGCGGTTGAGCGGGTTGTGGTCGGTCCGCTCGCGCTCGGGCGGCGCGCCGGAGACCTCGTGGTGGCGCTCGAAGGAGCTCTCCAGCACGCCCTCGCCGCGGGTGAGCGCGGGCAGTTGCTGCTGCAGCTCGTGCACCCTGGCCGCGGGGATCTCTCCCTCGATCACGCCCTCGCTCTGCGTCCTGGGTACGGCCCGCAACCGCGCCAGCAACGGCAGCACCGGCCCCAGCGCGTCGGCCGGGATCTCCAGCCGGAAGCGGTGCAGCGGCTCGCACACCCGCGTACCCGCCCGCCTGAGCGCGCTCATCAGCACCAGCGGCGTCAGCCCCCTGAAGTCGGCCCCGGTGCTCGACATGCTCTTGTCGAAGCTCTGGTGCGCGTGACTCTGGCGCGGGTAGTAGCCGGAGTGCGTCATCGTGACCGTGCAGTCCACGACCTGCCACCCGCGCAGCCCCTGCCGGAGCGTCTCGTGGACGGTGTCCTCGACCGCCTTGAAGAACGCGTACGGCATGTCGCCCAGCGAGACCCCGAGCCGGAACTCCACCCCGCTGCCGACCGGCGCCGGATCCACGCGCAGCCCGACCGTGGCCAGGAACGGGTTGGGAGCCTTGTCGATGAACTCGACCGCCGAACCGGTGCCGGAGGGGCGTTCGACGCAGATCGTGGTGGTCTCGCGGAAGGTGACCGCGAGGCCGAACTCGTCGGCCAGCGTGGCCTCGATGACCTCCTTCTGCACCTCGCCGTAGAGGGACAGGAAGATCTCCTGCCGCAGGTCGTCCTGGCGCAGATCGATCAGCGGGTCCTGCTCGGCGAGCTGGGCGAGCGCGGCGCGCAGGGCGCCCTTCTCCGACGGGCGCGCGGGGATGACGACCGTCTCCAGGGAGGGCGGGGCGAAGTGGTGGGCGTCCGAGCCGGGCGCGGCCTCGCCGATCCGGTCGCCGATCCTGATGTCGTCCAGGCCCCAGAGTTTGGCGATCTGGCCCGCGCGCGCCTCCTGCCCGGGGATCGCCGCGCCGTTCTCGAAGGCGGCGATGGCGGTCACCTTGCCCTCCCGCGCGGTGCGGAAGGGCAGCTTGTCGCGCACGCGCACGGCGCCGGTGAACAGCCGGGCGTAGGCGATCTTCTCTCCCGCCGGGCCGCGTTCGATCTTGAAGACGGTGCCGGAGAGCGGTGCGTCCGCCCCGCCCTCGGCGGCCGGGAGGAGTTCGCGGATGCCGTCGCTCAGCTCCGCGACTCCGGCGCCGGTGATGGCCGAGCCGAAGAAGACCGGGTGGACCAGGGCGGCGGCGGTCTGGGCCGCCAGCTCGGTGCGCAGGCGGTCCTCCTCGACGGCGTCGGCCACGTACGCGGCCAGCATCGCCTCGTCGTTGTCGGCCAGCACGTCGGCTCCGCCGTACACGCGATGGAAGGAGGCGGCGGGAGTGCCGAGGTCGCGCGCGGTCCCCAGCGGGATGGCGGCGGGGGTGAGCCGTTCGGTGATCTGGCGCAGGACGGCGTCGGTCCGGGCGCCGCGGCGGTCGATCTTGTTGACGAACAGGATCGTCGGGATGCGCAGGCGCTTGAGCGTGCGCATGAGCACGCGGGTCTGGGCCTGCACGCCCTCCACGCCGGAGATCACCAGCACGGCGCCGTCGAGGACGCTCAGAACCCGCTCCACCTCGGCGATGAAGTCGGGGTGGCCGGGGGTGTCGATCAGGTTGACGGTGACGTCGCCGATCGCGAAGGAGACGACCGCGGACTTGATCGTGATGCCGCGGCGGCGTTCGAGCGCGAGCGAGTCGGTCTGGGTGCTGCCGTCGTCGACGCTGCCGATCTCGTCGATGACCCCGGCGGCGTAGAGGAGCCGCTCGGTCAGGCTGGTCTTACCGGCGTCTACATGCGCCAAAATCCCCAAGTTGAGCATCTTCACGAAGCGTCATGTCCCTAAAAGAGGTGAGGTTTACCTTTTGTGGAAACATGTACGCTTCGCGCATCTTGGGGCTCCTTCTTCTCATCGACGGAGCTGGGCGGCCGTCCGTCCCGAGTAGAGCAGACGGCCACCCCCGCTCTCAACGCAATTAACCCCCCGCCCTCATGCCGGTCAGCGCCCTGGTCAGGTCACGCGAGGACAGCCAGAGCTTGTACATGATCGCCACCTCGAAGACCAGCAGCAGCCCCGCCGCGGCCAGCGTGACCGGCACGACCAGCCCCAGCAGCGGCCCCACGATGAACACCGCCATCTGGAACTCGATGCCGCTCATCAGGTGCGTACGCACCCGGTGGTCGCGCAGCCAGTCGCGCGCCACCATGTACCAGGAGAAGCGGCTGCGGAAGCCGCGCTGCAGGTCGATCAGCTCCTCCGGCTCCACATGGTGCTCCTCGTCGTGCTCTTGGTCCGGGCCGCCGATCGCCTCGTCGAGCTGGCGGCGCATCGCGCGGCGGACCTTCGCCACCTGGAAGGCGTCGACGTAGCGCAGCATGTCGAGGAAGACCACCGCGATGCCGAGGATCAGGTAGAGGTCCTGCCCGGTCAGCCGGTACTGCCCCCACATGAGCGCCACGGCGCAGGCCAGCACCCGGATCCGGTCGAAGACGTAGTCGAGCCAGCCGCCGAAGACCGTCCCGGTCCCCTTGAGCCGCGCGATCTTGCCGTCCACGCAGTCCAGGACGAAGCTCAGGTGGTACAGGACCGCCCCGGCCGCCAGCCAGTTCCAGTCGCCCATGACGAAGCAGGCCGCCGACCCCAGCCCGAGCGCGAACGCCGCCCACGTGACCTGGTTCGGGGTGATCGAGGTGCGGTTGGCCGCGGCCACCACCAGCCGCCCCGCCAGCGGATCGACCAGGAACACCGTCCACCACGCGTCGCGCGGCTTGTACGTGCGCTCCCTGACCTCATTCAGCGTGAACACGATCGCTCTCCCAGTCCGGTTCCTCGTCCGTCCAGCCGATCTGCTGGTAGGCGGTGAAGGAGCTGACCTCCACGCTCTGGCCGTCGGCCAGCCGCCCCACGCCCTTGGTCTCGTTGGCCAGGGGGAAGCCGCTGTCCGGATCGACCACGAAGCGGGCGTCGCTGACCTGCCCCTCCGGCCGGTTGACCTGGTAGCGAAGCGCCTGTCCCGTACGGCCCAGCGGATCGGTCACCTCTCCCTCCGCCGTCATCCCGGGCAGCGAGGCCATCACCTGGTACGCGGAGGCGCGTACCTCAGGCGAGACCGGCAGCCCGGACAGGATCTCCATGCAGCTCTTGCGCAGCCGGGAATCCCGCTCCCGCGGGCTGACCGCGCCGATCTTCGCCTCCAGGTACGAGCGCAGCGGCGCCGCGCCCGCCGGGATCCTGCCGACCTCGTCCCAGTCGACCGGCTCCTTCGGCGCTCCGCCCACCCGCGCCCCCGGCGCCGACTGCACGGTCTCGCCCGCGCCGATGAAGCCCATGCCGGTGACGTCGTCCGGGTAGCGCCAGCTGACCGGCCCGCCCGCCGCCTGCCAGGCCAGCTTGTCCTTCTCCGAGGCCGGCCGGGCGCCCAGGTACTGGTTGAACGACCCGCTCCGCCCGCCAGCCGCCCGGGTCAGCCAGGTCTCGCTGGCCGAGTCGCGGCGCAGCACGTACCGGCGATCGGGGCTGACGATCAGCTTGCCGGTGACCGTGCGCGCCCGCCAGTAGTCGCCGGCCGAGGGCGTCCTGGCCATGGCCGTGGCCGCGGCGAGCAGGATCTGCCTGGCGGTCGGCGCGGTGGAGGCCGTGGTCGGGTCGGGGGTCAGCAGGACCAGGTCGTCCGAGGGCATGATGACCGCCACCCCCAGCGCCGTGGCCAGCGCGGCGGCGACCATGCCGGTACGCATCGGCGTGACCCATCTCCTGGGCCGGCGTGACAACGCGTCGCTCAGGCGCGCGCGGCCTTTGTCGGTCGTCTCCCGGGTGGGGCCCGGAGCGGAGAGCAGATCGCGCACCGCGGTCAGGTCGTCATCCATCGGTCCCTCCGATCATGGGATTGGTTCCGCCCAGGGCCGCGCGTAACTTCTTGCGAGCCCGGTTGAGGCGGGATCCGACGGTCCCGAAAGGAATGTCGAGCACCTGGGCGACCTCCTCGTAGCTGAGATCGGCCAGCGCGATGAGGAGCAGCACGTCGCGGTCCCCGTGGGACAGGCGTTCCAGCGCCGACGCGAGCCGCCCCTGTGCGTTCGCGGCGGCGACCCTCGTGGTCACGCTGTCCTCGGGGCCGTCGTCGGCCAACGCGTCCACCGGAGCGCGCTGGAAGGCGGCCAGCCGGCGGGTCTCACTCCTGCGGTGCTGGGCGAGGAGCTTGGTGGCGATCCCGTACAGCCACGGCCGTACGGCTCCGCGGGCTGCGTCGTAGGTCCGCCTCTTCCGGAAGGCGACGAGAAACGTCTCGGCGGCCAGGTCGTCGGCGATGTGCGGGCCGAGCCGGCCGGCGAGATAGCGGTAGATCTCGTCGAAGTACCGGTCGTAGAGCACCGCGAACACGTCCGGGCGGCGCCACGACTGCTCGATGAGTGCCGCGTCATCGACTGTCACAGGCACGTCCGGGGGAGCGGCCATTCGCATGGTGTCCCTTCTTTGGGTTACACCCGGTATTCCGCCGAAGCCCGGATTCGCCTTCACACTTTTTCGGGATATCTCCCACCAAGTTGCGTACAAGGTACCCAGTAACTTAGCCTGACCCCTAACCGCGTACAACGTACCCAGTATTGGAAGGGGCATCAGAATGGCGCACGAAGAGGTCCAGCGGATCCTGGACCAGGCTGTTGCCGAGGACGGCATCCCCGGCATCGTCGCCGAGGTCCACGACGCCGGTGAGACGTGGTTCGGCACCGCGGGAGTGGCCGACCTCGCCACCGGGCGGCGGCGGCAGCCCGGCGAGCACCTCCACATCGGCAGTTCCGGCAAGGCCTTCACCGCCGCCACCGTGCTGACCCTCGCGGCCGAAGGCAGGCTGAGCCTCGACGACCCGGTGAACACCTGGCTGCCCGGCGTCCTGGAGCCCGGCGGCTACGACGGCGGCAAGATCACCATCCGGCATCTCCTCAACCACACCGGCGGCCTGTTCCTCACCGGCCTCTCACCCGAACTGCAGCACAGCATGGTCACCCAGCCGACCCGCGTCTGGACCACCTCCGAACTGGTGAAGCTCGCGGTGTCCCAGCCGCCGGCCGGCCGGCCGGGCGAGCAGTTCGTCTACGCCAACGGCGGCTACTACCTGGCCGGCGCCATCATCGAGAAGGTCACCGGCAACACCTACGCCGCCGAAGTCGAACGCGCCGTCATGCGGCCGCTCGACCTGACCCACACCCACGTACGGCCCGCCGACGCCACCGGCTATCCCCACCCGCACCCCACGGCCTACCTCACCGGCGCACTCAAGGACGGCGTCGACCCCGCGACCCTCACCACCGAGAACTGGGCGTCAATGATCGACCACGACAAACCGCCCATCGACGTCACCGCGCTCAACACCTCATGGGGCTGGGCGGCCGGCGGCATCGTCTCCACCACAGAAGACCTGACCCGCTTCCTCCACGCGATCGCGACCGGCGGCCTGCTGCCACCGGCTCAGCACCGCGAGATGTGGACCATGGTCACCAACGACGGCGGCGTCGTCTGGCTGCCGCACGCCCGCTACGGCCTCGGCGTGATCGAGTTCGACAGCGCGGGCATGGACGGCCTGACCGTGCGCGGCGTCAGCGGCACCCTCCCGGGATCCTTCACCCTCGCGCTGAGCACCGACGACGGCCGGCGGAGCGTCGCCGTCCACACCAACATCGAGCCGGACACCATGGACCTCCCCATCAAGATCATCAAGGCGGTGTACGGCGTCGCCCTCGCCTGACCGTCGTTCGCGGACTAGCGGACTATCGGAGCGGCAGGTCGACGGCGAGGCGGAAGCCGACCGAGGGGGAACGGGTGAGCCCGGCGCCGAGCAGGAGCAGCTTGGCCGACACGCCGGCCGGTTGCGGGCCGCCGTCGAAGTACCAGTCGGAGCCTTCCGGGACGTAGG
Organism: Nonomuraea sp. NPDC059007; assembly: GCF_042740555.1. Taxonomy (NCBI): domain Bacteria; kingdom Bacillati; phylum Actinomycetota; class Actinomycetes; order Streptosporangiales; family Streptosporangiaceae; genus Nonomuraea; species Nonomuraea sp. NPDC059007. Next base: position 182,811 of record NZ_JBHYJD010000006.1, read on the forward strand.
CGCTGCCGCCCTTGAGGATGCAGAACCGGGTACGCCCGTCGGTGTGCTCGCTCTCGGTGAGGTTCCACACGAGCGGCTCGCGGCGCTCCAGCAACCCCGCCTCCCCGGCGACCTGCCACTCGTCCTCGGTGGGAAGACGCGCTCCCGCCCAGGCGGCGTACGCGCGCGCGTCCTCCAGATCCACGTGGGTGGCGGGCGCGTCCGCGACGTCTCCGGCCAGGAACCGTTCGGGGCGGACCGGCCGGTAGCCGCTGGAGCGTACGAACTCCGCGTACTCCCCGGCGCTCACCTCCCTGACCCCGATGGCGAACCGCCCGAGCCGGACCGCCCGGCGCAGCGTGCCGGTGTGGTGCAGCCTGGGAGGCAGCGGCTTCCACTCATCGACGTAGGGCGCCTCGCCGTACAGGCCGGTCTCCCGCACGCGGTGGCGGACGGTCAGCTCGTACTCGCCCCCGCCCGCCTCCACCATCCCCGCCGGTACGGCTTCGCGAGGCGCGTACGGCTTCGCCATCCGCACAGCGGCCCTGGCCGGAAAGACATCATCCTCCGGCTCCCCGGCGTCCGGCGCCGACTGCACCTCGACACCCGGCGACACCTCGGCACCCCGCGGCACCTCGGCACCCCGCGGCACCTCGACACCCCGCGGCACCTCGACGCCCGGCGGCACCGGCATCACGGCCGCGACGCCGCCCGCCGGCAGCGGGCCGCCGATGTGGACGCCGCCGTCCGGGGCGGGGCTGACGGTCAGCGGCGTGCCCGTGGTCAGGTCGATCCAGCGGTGGCCGGGCCGATCGTCCGTGCTCAGCCAGGGCCCGTCGCAGGCCGCGCCGCGGTTGACGACCGTCCACAGCGGCACCCCCTCGTGGACCCAGCGGGAGCCGTACACCGTGGTGCCGGGGACGTGGTCGGCCAGCGGCGTCCAGTCCGGCGAGCCGAACCAGGCGGCGTGAGTCCGATGCACCCGGCGCATGCCGCGCAGCACCGCGCGGTCGCGGGCGTTCCAGCCGACCCAGACGCCGAAGACGTTCTCCCAGACGAGGATGCCGGCGCCGTTCAGCCAGGCGGAGTGCAGTTCGTCCAGATGGTCACGGTGCCAGCGCCGCGTGTGATGCGGCAGGTGCCCGCGCTCGAACCACTTGGCGCGCAGCACTCCGGGCACCGGCGAGTCGGCGAACCACTGGGCCCACGACATCTGGTGGTCGTGCACCCGGGCCAGCGGGATCCGCGACTCGCCCTCCATGACCAGTCCTGGCCGGATGGCGTCGAGCGCGGCGCGCAACTCCGGCCGGCCTTCCTTGGAGCTGTCGAGGAAGATGCCGTCGGCGCCGAGCCGCTCGGTGAGGTCCGCGATGTCGGCAGAGGTGTCGCCGGCCCAGGGGTAGTAGCTGAGATAGACCCGTACGCCGCGCCGCTGGAAGTCCGCGACGACTTCCCGCAGCTCGGGAATGTCGCGATAGAAGGCGAACTGGTCTCTGTCGTCGATCCCGATCACCGGGTAGGCGTGCCAGAGCAGCACGCCGTCGTACCCGCCGAAGTCCCGCTCGGCGGCATCGAGGAAGGCGTCCACGGTGAAGGTGCCGCGCGCGTGGTCGTACAGCGTCTCGTCCCACAGCCAGGCCACGCACACGCTGAAACGATCACGGTCGGACACCCGGTAGCGCTCGTCCGAGTAGCCGATCCGCTCCCGCGCCTGCTCCCGCCACTGCCCGATCCGCTCGCGCCACACCTCCCACAGCGCCGGATCGCCGGGTGCGGCGAAGATCTTCGCCTCGTCCAGCACCGACAGGTCGCTTCCCGCCGCCAGCGGTACCTCGGTCGGCAGGTCGATCGGCCTGGGCAGATACGGGTTGAACCCGGGGGATTTCATGAAGGCTCCCAAACGCCGTAAACGTTTACGGAACACCCTCGCACGGCCTGCCGCCCGAAACCAGCCCTTACTTCGTTGGGATCGCCCTCAATGAGACACGTTCGTGATTTATCCAACGAACACTCGTTTTGAGCGGATAAGTGGTTCGGTAAATCTCTTCCCCGGAACGGCACAGCGTCATCCCCCAAGGAGGACCAAGTGATCCGTGCGACGGTACGAATCCTGCGCGCCGCTGTCCGAGCTACCGGAGTGTCAGGCATGCTTGCCAAACTCGCCGGTATCCGCATGCGGCCCCGCTACACCCCACTGACCTCACACCCAGGGATATCCGTCCTCGTCAGCCGCGGGAAACGAGGACGCCTGAGCCTGATTCCCTCAATGGGGGAATATCCCGTCTACGACGATGTCATATATCACTTCATGACAAAGGACGAGAGAGGGAATGAGCCATTTCGTAAGGCTCTCAACCGGCTGGCGCCAGGACGCTCCGTACTGGACCTCGGCACCGGGCGTGACCTTCTCTGGGCTCGCCACGCCCTCCAGAGCGGCGCCAGGCGGGTGGTCGCGATCGAAGGGCAGGAAGACACAGCGCTGAAGGTCCGGAGGAAACTCACCAAGCTGGGCGTCGGCGACCGCATCGAACTCGTGGAAGGCTGGTCGACCGACATCGACCTCCAGGACCGGGTGGACGTCTGTGTCGCGGAGGTCATCGGGTGCATCGGCGGCTCGGAAGGGGCGGCCGCCGTGATCAGCGACGCCCGCCACCGGCACCTGAACGACTCCGGCATGATCATCCCCGCGCGCTGCGTCACCCTGACCGGTGCGATATGCATGCGCGACCTGATGCCCGCACCGGCCCTCGACCCCATCACCATGCACTACCTGGAGCGGACCCTGGACGTCATCGGCCACCCCTGCGACATGCGGATGGCCCTGCGCGGAGTCCGCCCGGACGACCTGCTCACCGGATCGGCCCCCGTCGAGACACTCGACTTCAGCACCGAACTCGACCCGACCGCGGAGGAGACGGCCGAGGTGATCGTGAAACGCCCGGGGCGCGTCGACGGGCTCCTGCTGTGGATCCGCCTGTGGGGACACGCCGACGACGAGCCCATCGACTCCCTGGCACAGGACCTGGGCTGGAACCCCGTCTACCTGCCCGCCTTCGCCCAACCCATCCCCGTCGAACAGGGCGACCGGCTGAACGTACGCTTCACCCGCACCCTCAGCGACGACCACGTCCACCCGGACTACTTCGCGACCGTCCGCCTGACGACCAGGCACGGGACCCACGAGGCGGAAGCGGAGTCCAGACACCACCCCCGCCAGTTCCGCGCCAACCCGTTCTACGCGACGCTCTTCTCCGATTCCAGGCACCGATCAGCTCACTGATCCCCTCAGACGGGGCCGAACTCCCGCCTGATCCCCTGACGCGCACCCGGCGGTACCACCACGACCGGTACCGCCGGAGCGTGACCAGTTTCCAGCGCACCCAGCGAAGGCAAGGCGATCATGTAAACGCGCGTTTCAACATGGGCTGCCTGGGGCGCCCACGCGACCGACGGCTCGCCCCTGGCGGCCGCGGGTGGGCCGGGCACACCGCCGGCGTCTCAAGCCGGCCTCACCTACATCTGGCGGCCGGGACGGGTGTCGAGGGGATCCAGGTTCTGCTTTTCGGGATAGCCAGGGGCCTTGTCGAAGCGGACGGTGCTGCCCTCACGGTTGAACCAGCCCTTGAACCGCCAGTTGATGAAGCCGCCGTCGCCGGGGTTCACGAGCGTCTCGGCGGTGTCGAAGATGTAGACGGAGTAGACATGGGCAGGAGCGACCTTCTTGCGGGTCTCGGGGTTGGTGGCGCCGAGCCCCCAGTGGCACAGCATCAGCTTGGCCGCCGGTTCGTTCTGGACGAGGCTGCCGCCCCAGTCGTGCTTCTTGAAGTAGGAGCTGCCGTTGCCCAGGCTGGGTGCGATGGTTTTGCCGTCGTAGCTGAGGCCCTGGTAGAGGACGGCGATGTTCCACCGTCCGCTGGAGGCCTTGTCCGCGGCGGTGAGGGCTTCCTCGGTGAACTTCTCGCGCCGGCCGTCCATCCTGGTCTCATCGACGATCATGGAGATGAGACCGCCGATCGCCTCTCCGGCGGTCATCGCTCCGTTGGAGCCGCCCCCGCCCTTGCCGTGTTTGCCGTTGGGGTTCCACTGGTTGGCAGCGGGGTTGACCGGCATGAACGGCGAACGCGCACGGCCCTCCTGGCACGGGTACTTGTCGTAGTCGGCGGCGGCCGAAGCCGGCGGCGCCGCCACGAGCATCGAGCCCGCCACCACGACGGCGGCTGCGAGTTTGCTGGTGATGGTCATGGATCATCTCCCTCGATCGGACACTGACCGGCAGACCGTAGCGACGGGGGATGGACAACCTGTGACCGATAGATAAATCCGACCACGACGTCGAATCAGCCAGGACGTCCCGCTCGTGTAACCATCACCTCTTCGGTGACTCCCCGCACGCGTTCGGGACGGGCGGTGACAGTTGGAGTGAGGACAACGCCGAGAAGAGGTCGTCGAAGGTGTGGAAGGAGTCGATGGCGCTTTCGTAGGCGTGGATACGTCGCCGATACTCGGCGATGATCGCTTCCCAGTCGTGTCGGTGGTCGCCGCCGGCGGCGACGAGGATCGAGTCGTAGGTTCCCAGATCGCAGCCGATGGTGATGTCGACGAAAACGTCTCCCGGGGCGAGCAGGGTCCCCATTTCAGGTGGCCGCTGTCCGCGTAGTGAATCGATAAGCCGGGTCTTGCGGTCGAGGTCGGTAAGGCCGAAGAGGTTCACGCTGCCGTAGGCGTCGGCCAGCGTGACGGTGGTCAAGGCTGTCAGCTCACGCAAATCCCGGACGGGGAACAGACCGGCCTCCCGCTGATGCGCGCGCTGCCAATCGCTGGGAGCCGGTCGAATGGGCAGCATATTGCGGGGGACAACGAACCCACGGTCGCGGGCGGGCCAGTCCGTCCGTTCGGCGTCGATTCCGTACTCCCAGCCGATGAGGTCGTAGTCCTGCCGCCCCTCATAATGGATCACCTCGTCGCGCGCCCAGGTCGGGACGGCGAAACGATGCCGTCCTGCCGTGAACGCCCAGGCCAGCCCGAGGTAGACCGCCACTTCTTCCTGGTTGTTGTTGTTCACGCCATAGCGGAAGAAGGGGTTGTGTCGCTCGTCGCTGGGATATTCGAGCTCGTAGAGACCAGGCCAGTGGCGTTCGATGACACCCTGCCCGAATTCGGCGATCAGCCGGGCAGAAGTAATGCCGTTGGCGTACTCGAAATCGAAGTCCAGGCGGCTCATGGTCACCACCCTAGGTTGGACGGGTGCCCGCCGTTCTGGGTTGTGTTCTTCCGGGCGGAAGCCGTACCCAGCAGACGAAAGCCCGCCGCGGACGCCTCCACCAGCTCGCTCGCTCCCGGGGTGTAGCCGTGCAGATCGCAGAAGAACATCCCACCCGCAAGCCAGCCCCGGGCCATCGCCTGATGGGCGGCAACCAGAGCCAGCGGGTCGGGTTCGGCAACGCGGGCCCGCTGAGCGACCAGGGCATGGCGCTCTGGCCGATCTTGACGGTCGTTGATAGGTTTCCTACAGGTGTGCCGGGAAGTCTGGTCGGCAATTTTCTTCCGTCTATCCCCGGAAAGGCGCCCGCCGTGCGCGCTCGCGACCTGCTCGCCGACTTCCCCACGGTCACCCTGGACACCGCGGTGATCGACGCCGCCCGGCTGCTGGCCGACCAAGATCTGCCCGGCCTGATCGTCGTGGATGACTCCGGCCTGCCGGCCAGCATCCTGCCCGGCACCCAGGTGCTGCGCCTGGCGGTCCCCGGCTACTGCCAAGACGATCCAGCTTTGGCGCGGGTGGTGGACGAAGCGCACGCCGACGCTCTGCTCGCCTCCATGACCGGCCGGACCGTACGCGAGGCGCTCCCCACCCGGGCCCGCGAGCTGCCGGTCACCGACTCGCAGGCCACCGCGCTGGAGCTGGCCGCGCTGATGGCCCGCACGCACAGCCCGCTGGTCGCGATCGTGGACGGGGACCGGCTGCTGGGCGCGGTCACCCTGCAGGCGCTCATGGACGGGCTGCTGGCCCAGTGACCGCACTGGCCTGGCTGTCGGTGGCGGTCTTTCTCGGCGCCTACGCGCTGATCGCCACCGAACGCATCCACCGGGTCGCCGCCGCGCTCGGCGGCGCCGGCCTGATGCTGCTCATCCACGCCAGCGACGCCGGTGCGGCGTTCTTCTCCGAGCAGAGCGGCATCGACTGGAACGTCATCTTCCTGCTGCTGGGCATGATGGTGATCGTCGGCGTGCTCAAGCAGACCGGCGTGTTCGAGTATCTGGCGATCTGGGCGGCCAAACGGGCGCGCGGCCGGCCGTACCGGCTGATGGTGCTGCTGGTGGTCATCACCGCCTCGGCCTCGGCGCTGCTGGACAACGTCACCACGGTGCTGCTGATCGCGCCGGTCACCTTCCTGGTGTGCCAGCGGCTGGCGCTGCCGGTGGTGCCGTACCTGATCGCCGAGGCGATGGCCTCCAACATCGGCGGCGCCGCCACCCTGGTCGGCGATCCGCCGAACATCATCATCGCCAGTCGCGGCGGATTGTCGTTCAACGACTTCCTCCTCCACATGGCGCCGATGGTCATCGTGCTGATGGTGGTGTTCGTCGCCCTGTGCCGGATCTTGTTCCGCCAGGTGTTCGTCTACGACCCGAAACGCGCCGCCGAGATCATGCGGCTGAACGAGCGGGAGGCGATCGCCGACCGCGCTCTGCTGTGGCAGAGCCTGGCCGTGCTGGGCCTGGTGATGGCGGCGTTCGTGCTGCATCCGGTGCTGCACTACGAGCCGTCGGTGGTGGCGATCTTGGGCGCCGGTCTGCTGGTGGCGGCCACCAAGGTGACCACGGAGCAGGCCATCGCCGAGGTGGAGTGGCCCACCTTGGTGTTCTTCATGGGCCTGTTCGTCATGGTCGGCGCGCTGGTCGAGACCGGTGTGATCGGCCAGGTCTCCCGCCTGGCCGTCGATGCCACCGCCGGCCAGCTCGGGCTGGCCACGATGGTGTTGCTGTGGGCCTCAGCCGGCCTGTCGGCGATCGTGGACAACATCCCCTACGTCGCCACCATGAGCCCGATCGTGGCCGAGCTCGTCCAAGCCTCGGGCGGCAACGACGGCGCTCAGGTGCTGTGGTGGGCGCTGGCCTTCGGCGCCGACCTGGGCGGCAACGCCACCGCCGTCGGCGCCGCCGCCAACGTCGTCGTCATCGGCATCGCCGCCCGCAACGGCACCCCGATCAGCTTCTGGACCTTCACCCGATACGGCCTGATCGTCGCCGTGGTCACCGTGGCCCTGGTCACCCCCTACCTGTGGCTGCGGTATCTATGAGCGACCTGGTAGCTCGACTCGGGCTGATCGTCCTGCTGCTCGTGCGCGCCGTGGTCTACCGCGGGCGTGATCGACGGTAGACCCCCGCCGGTCCAGCTCATGATCGGCTTTCCGTCAAGGAGGCGCCATGGTGACCGGTTCTCGCGCAGGCTTTCCCGAGCGCGCCACCACCCTCGCGCGCACGCCGGCCGGGCCGGTGGAATACCGGCTGCAGGGCCCGCTGGGCGGCCGGGTGGTGTTCCACGCCAGAGTGGAGGCCGGCACCTGGGCGGTCATGCGCTCACTGATCCGCCTGGCCCCGTCCCTGGCGCTACGCCTGCTGCTGCGTGAGCTGTCAGCGCTGCCCGCGCGCCAGGTCCTGGCGGGCCTGTCCCCTGCGGAGCGCGCCACGCTGGCGGGGTTGTTCACCAGGATGCGCTCGGGCAGCGGTTTCGTCGCCGACATGCTCCCCGTGCCCGACTGCGCCGCACAGGTCCACCAGCCCGTGCTGGTGATCGCCACCCGCCACGACCGGTCGGTGGCCTTCGCCCATGCCGAGTCCTTGGCGTCGGTCCTGCCGAACGCCGAACTGGTCGAAAGCCGGGCCGACAGCCACATGATCTGGTTCGGCCCCGACTATCCCCGCATCGCCACCAAGATCGGTGAATTCCTCACCCCAGGCTGAACGCTTGCCTGAACCTCAGGCATCAGCGGCGCTGCCGATGCCGGCGGTCCAGCAGGACGGGGAGCTCGGTCTCGTGCGCCTGCATGAACGGCAGAGCATCGAACACGCCGACTGTTCAGTAATTTCCGAAAATTCGGTATAGTTCGCTCATCGGCCTCCCGCGAGAGGTTCGATGGTGTGCCGGGAAGCCTGGTCGGCGATGTGCCCTCTCATCAGAGCCGACAGGAAGCAGATCCGGCCATGACCCTGCTCAGCCGTTTGTACGGCGTGCGCCCCGCCCCTGCCCACCGGGTGCGCGTGCGCCGCGACGTGGAGATCCCGGCCGCCGACGGTGTGCGGCTGCTGGCCACGCACTACTACCCGGCCGGTCAGCGCCGGCCGCCGCTGGTACTGCTGCGCAGCCCGTACGGGAGAGGCAACGTCCTGGACCGGCTGCCGGCGCTGCTGGCCGAGCGCGGCTACCAGGTGCATCCGCCTGCAGGTCTCCAGCGGCGCCCACCCGCGCTTCGGCCGCAACCCCGGCACCGGCGAACCGCTCGCGACCGGGACGAACCTGCGCTCTTCGGAGCACGAGATCTTCCATGACCACAACAACCCGTCAGCTCTCTGGCTGCCGCTTACTTCAGGAGCATCGTGAAAGTCATCGTCCTCGGCGGTACCCATCACGTCGGCCGCGCCATCGTCGAGGCCGCGCTGGAGCGCGGCGACGAGGTGAGCACACTCAACCGCGGACTCAGCCGGGATCCCGCTCAGGGCGTGCGGGCGCTGATCGCCGACCGTACCGACCTCGAGTCGGTACGGCGAGCCCTGGGCGACGGGGAATGGGACGCAGTGATCGACACCTGGGCGTGGGCGCCGCGCGTGGTCCGCGACAGCGCCCGGCTGCTGGCTGGGCGGGCTGGGCACTACGGCTACGTCTCCAGCCGCGGCGCGCACCGCTGGCCCTGGCCGCCGGGCGCCGACGAGAGCGCCCCGCTGGTCGATGCCGACCCGGAAAGTGACGACAGCCTCGACTACGCCGCCGCCAAACGCGGTGGTGAGCTGGCCGTGCTGGAGTCCTTCGGCGAGCGGGCGCTGCTGGCGCGCGCCGGCATGATCCTCGGCCCGTACGAGGACGTCGGCCGCATCCCCTGGTGGCTGCGCCGCCTGGAGAAGGGCGGCCGCGTCCTCGCCCCGGCCCCGGCCGAGACGCCGCTGCAGTACCTCGACGTCCGGGATCTCGCCGACTGGATGCTCCGGTCGGCCGATCGCGGCCTGAGCGGAGCCTTCACCGTGACCGGCCCGCCCGGCGCGATCACCCTCGGCGAGCTGCTCACCACGGCGTTGGAGGTCACCGGCTTCGACACCGACTTGGTGTGGACCGAGCCGGACCTGCTCATGCGCCACGGCCTGCCGCTCGGCATGGAGCTCGGCCTGCGCCTGCCCGACGGTACTGCGCCGAGCGGCATGCACGACGCCGACGTCAGCGCCGCCCTGGCCGAAGGCCTCACCACCCGCCCGCTACGCGAAACCCTCGCCGACACCTGGGCCTGGCTGCAGGCCGAAGGCGACCCGGCACCCCGCGCGGACGCGCCCTCCCCCGACACGTGGCTGGACGCCGCCGCCGAACAGCGGCTGCTCGACCAGCTCTAAAGGAGCACCACCTCATCATGCGCGCCATCATCATCGGAGCCGGCATCGCCGGCCTGGCCACCGCCCTGCGCCTGCACCAGATCGGCTGGGACACCCTCATCGTCGAACGCGCCCCGCAGCGCCGCGGCGGCGGCTACGCCGTCACCTTCGGCGGCATCGGCTACGACGCCGCCGAACGCATGGGCATCCTGCCCGACCTGCTCAAGAAGGGCTTCATCACCGACGAACTCGTCTACCACAAGCCGAACGGCCAGCGCCGCTTCTCCCTCGACCGCGCCACCATCGCCGCAACCACCGGGCCGCGCTCGATCGCCATCCTGCGCGGCGATCTCGAAGCCGTCCTGTACGAGAAGGTCGAGGGCCACACCGAGATCCGCTTCGGCACCACCCTCACCGCCATCAACCAGGACAGCCGCGACGTCCGCGTGAGCTTGACCGACGGCAGCATCGAGGAGGCCGACCTGCTGATCGGCGCCGACGGCCTGCACTCGGCCACCCGCGCCCTGGCCTTCGGCCCGGAGAAGGACTTCCTGCTCGACCTGGAGCACAAGGTCGCCGTCTTCATGCTCGACGAACGCCCTGCCAGCATCGCCACCGGGGCCGCCGGCACCCTGTCATCCGGCGGGCGCACCGCCGCGGTCATCAGTATCCCCGACGGCCGCAACGTCGCCTTCTTCGGCTACCGCTCCGACCACGCCAGGCCAGGTGAGGACGTCGCCACCGAACTGCAGCGCGTCTACGGCGACCTCGGCTGGGTCATCCCCGAAGCCCTGGCCGGACTTCAGCGGGCCGACTCGGTCTACTTCGACACCATCAGCCAGGTCGTCGCACCGTCCTGGAGCAAAGGCCGCGTGGTCCTGCTCGGCGACGCCGCCTGGTGCGTCACCCTTTTCGCCGGGTACGGCTCCGCGCTGGCCGTCGGCGGCGCCGACCGCCTCGGCACCGAACTCGAGGCCCACCCCGACGACATCCCCGCCGCCCTCGCCGCCTGGGAGGCCGCCATCCGGCCCGAGGCCGAGCGCAAGCAGAAGCTCGGCCGCCGCGTCAAAGGCGTCTACGCCCCCGCCAACCCCCTGGTGTTGTGGCTGAGCCAGCTACCGCTGCGGCTGGCCTCCCTGCCGCCGGTGCGCCGGTACATGACCCGCCGCTTCATCAAGGGCTGAGCGACATGTAGCACCTGGCCGGGCAGGCGGCCAGGTGCTACATTCCAGGCGACTGTAGGAGCGCACCCCGGCAAGGGGTTGCGACCGTCGGTGAGCCGGGAAGCCTGGTCGGCCCACGATCTTCCGATCGTGGAGCTAGGAGGCTCCCCCCATGCGCCCGACCACCACCCTGCTCGCCTGCGGCATCGCCTCCGGCGTCCTCGTCCCGGCCCTGCTGCTGCTCGACGGCGCCACCCGGCCCGGCTACAGCCTCTGGCACCACGGCGCCAGCCAGCTCGGCACCGGAGAGCGCGGCTGGCTGCAAACCGTCAACTTCGTGATCGGCGGGCTCCTGCTGCTCGCCTTCGCCGCAGGATTGCGCCGTGCCCTGCCCGGCGGCCGGGCCGCTGTCTGGGCGCCGCTCCTTCTGGTGGCCGCCAGTCTGGCGATGGTCGTAGCCGGGATCGTGCCCACCGATCCCGCCCTCGGCTATCCGCCCGGCCAGCCCGCGGCGGTCACCACCGCGGGCCGCCTCCACGGGCTGGCCGGACTGGTGCTGTTCGCCGCGCTGGCCGCCGCGCCGTTCGTGCTGGCGCGAAGCCCGGACATGGGTAGCCGGGGATGGGCGCTCTACTCGCGCTGGTCGGGGGCACTGGTCATCGTCTTCGCCATCGCCGCCGGGATCGCCTTCCGCCTGGACGCCTCCGGCTTGCTCCGGCCCGCACCCGCCGGGCTGCTCGAACACGCCGCCCTGCTGGTCGGCTTCGCCTGGATCATCGCCGTCGGCGTCCGCTTGCGCCGCGCGAACACCGCAACGGAGGCATGAGCGTCCTGCAGGACGGGCTGCTGGCCTGGGCGCTGTGCTTGCTCATCGCCCAGCGGCGAAGAAGCGCCTGATGGACAGTGCGGAGGCCCCGGTCCTTGAAGCGTCCGACCTGACCAGACGCTACAGCGACGTCCTTCTGAGCCTGCAAGCGGGCCAGATCTACGCCCTGCTCGGACTCAACGGCGCCGGCAGAACCACGCTGATCCGCATGATCACCCCAACCGCCGGATCGGCGCAAGTGCTCGGCGCGGCCGTCTCTGGACTCCGGAGGTACTCGGCCCGCCCAACGCGCCGCCGTGATGGCGGCGATGCACCTCAGCACGATCGTGCTCCACCAGCACCTGACCCGGCGATTCGGCATCGACGCGCTACACCGGGCCAACCTCGCCAGGCTCGGCATGGCCATGATCGACGTCTACGCGCACCTGGGCCAGTGGATCACCTCCGGACAGGGCGGCCAGGTCCGCCAGGCCATCGCCGACCACCACGCCAAGGAGCACCCTGATGACTGATGCGATCCAGATCCGGTCGCTGATCAAGAACTACGCCCGCACCCGCGCGCTGGACGGCCTGGACATGAGCGTGCGCGAAGGCGAAGTGCACGGCTTTCTCGGCCCCAACGGCGCCGGGAAGACGACGCAAGAAATGTGACCCTTTTGCGCCCTTGGGGGGCGTCGGTACGGGTTCGCGGGGTTGGGTTCCGTCTGGGTGTGTTTCCGGCTCGGTGGGCGGAGTGGCAGGGGTGTGGCTACGGGCCGAACTTGCTCGGGGGGCGTGGGAGGGGTTGGCGGATCGTTGCGGTGGTGCTGGCCGGTGGGGCAAGATCAGAATTGTGGGGCCATACGCTGTATGGCGGAGGAGGGGGGCTTGCACCCCGGACCGGTACCCCCTCCTGGCCCCACGATTGTGATCTTGGAGGGGTCCCCACCGGACGGCTCCGAAGCAATCCGGCAACGCCTCTGCTGTAGATGCGCCACGGGTCTGCTGTTCCTGTCTGTTGGTGTGTTCTGTTGGTGCGGGACGGAAGCGTTCGTGCCGTCTGAATGGCCGTAGGTCACCCCGTAGGGGCGAGCCTTTAGCGAGTTCAGCCGGCGCGGACGCGGCCCTAGTGACCTGCGGTAACAGGGTTGAAGGCGCTCCTCGCCTGAAGCGAGTGATAGCAAGAGCGGCCTCACCATGAGCGGTGAGGCCGCTTGATCGCAAAAGAGACGACGATATCCCTCTGAGGAGGTGGCTAGGTCGAGCCGTTGGGCCGATCTAGTCGAACTCGCCGTCCTTGACTCCGCCAAGGAACGCCGTCCATTCGTCGCGCGTGAAGAGGAGCACCGGTCCCGCTGCGTGCTTACTGTCGCGAACAGCAACGATTCCAGGAAGGTTGCGGGCCACCTCGACGCACTGTCCGCCGTTGTTCCCGCTACGGGTGCTCTTCTTCCACACGGCCATGGACAGGTCCACGGCGGTCAGGTCTCTTGACTCCATTGCTGCCTGGCTTCCTTGATCATGATGAGCGATTCGCCTGGACGAAACGCCTCTGTACGGACACTGTCATACCGGCTCCAAATCAGCGACACGAAATCGGGGTCCGTTGACACCTCGGCCTGGCCTGCTGAGTCCACCGACACGGTGGTGGGGGCCTCCGGTAGCTCGGCGATAGTGAACGCCGACATCAGGCCATCTGGGACTGTACAAAGAAGAACGGCTCTGGCCCGTAATCGGTGGTGGCGCCAAGTGATCACCTGCCAGTCTGAGCCGTGCTGAAGATCGGCGATCTTACGGGTGTGGTGTTTGCAGGGCTGTCTGCCCTGGTCATCCAGGGTGTCAATGACGAGGACCACCTCATCCAGGTTCTGGCCCGCACTCGCGACGAGCCAGTACCGTGCCCGATGTGCGGGACGTTGACCGGCCGGGTGCATGGCTACGGCAGCCGGACGGTCACTGACGTCCCGCTAGACGGGCGGCAGGTGGTGGTGTCAGTACACCTACGGCGTCTGCTCTGCCCGGCGTGGGGTGCCCTCGGCAGACCTTCCGTGAACAGATGCCCGGGCTGCTGGAGCGCTACCAGCGTCGAACGAGCAGACTCACCGGGCAACTGGGCGCAGTGGTCAAGGAACTGGCCGGCCAGGCGGGTGCACGACTGTCAGTGATCCTGGCCATCACGATCTCAAGGTCCACGGCACTGCGCCTGCTCATGCGAGTGCCGCTGCCACCGCTGCGGACCCCGCGCGTGCTAGGGGTCGATGCCCTCGCGCTCAAACGCCGCCACCGTGACGCCACCATCCTCACCGACGCCGAGACCGGCGAGCGGATCGATGTCCTGCCCGGCCGCGGTACCGACATCCTGGAGACATGGCTGCGGTCCCATCCCCGGGGCAGAGATCGTCTGCCGCGACGGCTCAGGCGCCTACGGCGAGGCGATTCAACGCGCCCTGCCGGACGCGGTGCAGGTCGGCGACCGATGGCACCTGTGGGCGAACCCCTGCGACAAGACCCTCGCCGAAGTTCGCTCCCACAGCACCTGCTGGGCCACGGTCAACCCGCCCCGGCCCGCCGGCATGCGTGAACAGACCACCCGCGAGCGCCGGCAGCAGATCCACGACCTACCGGACAAGGGCGCCGGCCTCCTGGAGCGCACCCGCCGCCTGAACCCGTCCCTGAACACCGTCAAACGCTACGCCCGCACCCGCGAGCCCGAGGCCCTGCGCCGTGCCCCCCGCTACCGGCCCACCCTCGTCGACCCCTACCGCGATCACCTGCGAGAACGGCGCGCCGCCGACCCGGCCGTCCCGGTTCGGCAACTGTTCCGCGAGATCAAAGAGCTGGGCTACACCGGCAGCCTCAACCTGCTCTACCGCTACATCACCAAGGCCGAGCCGAAGGCGTCAACACCCGCACGAAGCGAATCATGCGACAGATGCACGGCCGTGCCGGGTTCGACCTTCTTCGCCACCGCATCCTGCTGAAGTGAAGATCACTCGGCGCCACCACCGATTACGGGCCAGAGCCGTTCACTGGACAGACCCACCAGACCAAGGACGTCTCTGAGTGGCACTCGAAGCCCGACTCCCAGTACATCGTTCGGGCGACGCGGCCCACCGACTCGACGAGAAACAACTGGTGTCTAATCGAGCCTCAAGTCGAAATCTTCGACGATCCCTACGGCCGACCGTCCCGATGAAGTTCTATCTGTGGAGTCAGATCGTCAAGGACGAGAACGGCGACGACCGTCGCGTCCGACGGAAGGGCGACACCATCAACGCCCAAAACGGGGACCAGGCGACGGTGCCGATGTTCCGGTGCGACTGGAAGAAATTTGGACTCCAGAAAGATGACATCCACATAGGCGGATGCATTAATCACTACGCCAGTCGCGTCTTTACAATGTCGAAGAAGAACGACACCCTGTTTCCCGAAGTCATCGAGCACATCGAGGACGCATTGAATCCTGATACAAATGCGACCTCGTTCCCACCGCTCGTGGCAGGGCACAACTGGGATGAGGCCTCGTATCCTCCTTCGAAGTACAAATCCGGAACCCGCAAGAACATTCCTGGTAACTGGGCCGATCCGAACAGCGACCCCCTTGTGAAGGTTGCCTCAGATGCAGAGCGCGACCAAAATCGGGGGTATTTCTCCGACCGTGAACTGCATCTGGATGTCGGGGCCGGGCCCCACGCGAACAGTTTTGGCCCAGGACGTTCGGAACCAACTACTGCAAGTACTACATGCCTCAGAAGTACCTGCCGCCGCCATATGAGGGAGGCATTCCTCTAGGGAACGGCAACTCCTGCGACGAATACCCCTTTTCCTCCACCATCCAGGGGGCAGCCAACGCCGACGGGCACTTCTCGGTACGCGCCGTCAACCACCGACAAAACATCAACCAAGGTCACGTCCTGCGATCCTTCTACGCGCATTACCGAGTTGGCGCCGACAACCAGTTCTGGGTGTCAATCAAGCCCTGACCCGTTAGCCGGCACACAATAGCCGGGGGAGGGCCTGCCAGCCCCTCTCCCGCCTGCTCTGCCGCCAGGGACCCGCCTAGACCCAATCTGCCGTAGAGTACTTCCATGAATGACCCAGACACCCCCCGCTACCCATGGGCGGCACTTCTCCAAACGATGAGCAGTGGCATTGACCACGATCTCTACATTGATAAGGACCTCTCGTCCTACCCGTCCGAATGGCTGGGAACAACTCCCGCCACCGAAGCCGAGATCCTGCGACAGGAGGAGCGCCTCGGCCACCGCCTGCCTCCCAGCTATCGGGAGTTTCTCCAGGTGAGCAATGGCTGGGATGTGAATTCCTCCACGAGTCTTCACATTCTTCCCATCGCCGAGGTCGGATGGACACGCGACGTCGACCCGCACCTCGCACACTCATGGGGCCCGGCGCCAGGCTCTCCAATTCCGAAGTTGCCCGACGACTATTTCTTCGACTACGACGCGCCTCAGAACGAGGATTACTTCGATGGCGGGGACTTTCTGCCGCACACGTTGTGTGTTTCCGAAAACGTCGAGGGCGCCGTCTACCTGCTCAATCCGCACGTCGTCACTTCGGGCGACGAATGGGAAGCATGGTATCTCGACACCTCATACATGCTCGGTGCAACCCGCTTCCGGTCGTTCTGGCATCTGCTGGAAAAGGCTTTCCGGCGCCACTAATACTAGTTCAGGTAAGCCCGCCGACTCATGCACCGACTTGGATCCGCCATCGGCACTCCTGAGGACCGAGGAGAGCCGATTGCGAAGGACGCTTATCCGAGCGGCGCTGCTCGCGTTGGCGGCAGCTTTGGCCCTGTCCGGTACCGGAACTCGCTCGTAGCGCTGGCCTGCGGTTTCGCACGTCTTTCAAACGGCTCTGCGATACTCGTGGATCAGGCCGCAGACGGCGCTTCGTCACTCTATTCGAGCCGTGAGATCGACCCCCTCGGCCGGATCGTGAATGGGTTGGCGTAGTGACAGCACCTGATGCGGACGGTGCTGGTTGTAGTGACGCTCATGCTCGGCCAAGATCTGTCGCAGGCGCCGCTCCCCCTGAACCAGAAGGTGATCGAGGCATTCGCGCCGGGGCGTGTGATGAACCGCTCGGCGAACGCGTTCGCCCGTGACGAGCGCGGCGAAATCTTGAGGACGCGCATGTCCGCCCCCGGCGAGCACATTGTCAAATCCTCCGCCGAACTTGCCACGATCCTTTCTGGATCCGCGTCCAGTAGTTGGCAAATGAGACGCCGCCTCGCCAGGGAGGCGGCGTCCGATTTACAGAGAGGGACTATGGCCTGCAGCACGCACCTCTATGATCTCCTAGCCACACACTGGGCAGGCGTCCACAACGGCTCTTTCTCAGCCGTCTGGAGCGAAAACCTGGATGTCGAGGAGACCGCCCTCAAAGTTGGCGCCGACCTCACCACGGCAACCCAGGTGACTTTGGCCAACCTTCCCGAAGGTTTCGAGGGCGATCAGATGCCTGGCGACTATGACGGCATCGTGTTGATCGGCCAGTTTGGTGCATGGTCTCTCGCCTTTCAAGTGCAATGGAGCAACATTGTGGATCCGTCGGTGCTCGCGGCGCTTTCCCAAGACGGGCGTGCAGTCGGTCTCAGCTGGAACGCGAACGGAAGCGCATACCGATTCCACTACACCATGCGCGATCACGCTGCCCAGAGCCACTCCATGCACACGATTCCCACCGCACTCGCCCTATTTGCCGTAGGCCTGCGTATGCCTGACGAGGACGAGTGGGACCTCCCCGCCGACCAGGCCTCCCCTCGCGAAGAAATGATCACCGTCGGCCTTGCTCTCATGGGGCGCATAACTGGACGTGAACTCGACCAGGAGTGGCTTAACACGCCACACACTCGCTACCTCATACGCGCTAGCCGCTGAGGACCACTAGCACATTCGAGGGATTGGGGCAGCGGGCCCGCCTAAAGCGACCGATGTACTTCGGTCTTTCTACGCACATCACCGAGTCGGCGGCGACAACCAGTTCTGGGTGTCGATCGAACTCTAGCCCCTTAGCCAGCACACGCTAACCGAGGGAGAGCCGCACCCGGCCCTCCCTCATCCTCTCCACCGCCAGCGGACCCCGCCTAGCTAGACCGCGAGCATCCGCATTGTCCTGACGGTTGTTCCGGAAATGAACGGAGCGGCCGTTTGCTTTGCCTAAAGCACCGCGGCCAACTCCAGACGCGGGCCCTCAGGCAAGCAGGCTGATCCCGTCATGGACTCGTACATGCGGTTTCGATTCCGCAGCCACAGCGTCGTGCAGGCGTACGGCGAATGCCTCGACCATTCGATCTGAGATCTCTTCCAGGGTGAGCCAAGCCACTTGGGTGGCCTCTTCGGTGGGGCATGGCTCGCCCTCGATCGGGTGGCAGCGGAAGACGAGCGAGATGACGCCCAGGGCCATGTTTTTGTAAACGCCGGTCAGTGCCTCGGGCTCGACCAGCACGCCGGTCTCCTCCAGGACTTCGCGTCGTACTGCCTGGAGTGGGCCTTCATCTCGTTCTAGGATGCCGCCCGGTAGTTGCCAGGCGCCGGTGTCGCGGCGGCGGATGGCCAGGAGCCGATTGTCTTCGCCGACCACGGCGGCCCCGACGCTGACGGAGTGCAGGGGCCGTTCGCCTGCGGTCACCGCGCCTCCGACAGGAACTGGACGAAGGCGAGCGCCTTGTCGTCGTGTGCCTTGAAGCGTGGCCAGCGCCGTGCGTGTGGGTCGCCGAGTTCGGTCTGGTGGACGAGGTCGATCACCGCTTCCACTCCATGGTCCTTGGCCATGTTGAATCCGGCGGCCCAGTCGTCGAGTACGTGATAGGCATCGATGCCGACGGCGGCACCATCGGTGGCCACGAGCGCTGCGGCCACTTCTTCGCGCGGCCAGATGCCGTGCACAGCCTCGTCCGCGGCTTCTGGTACGGCTTCGGCGACCCAGAATCCGCCAGGTTGGTTGCGGTACTCGCGGGTGAGCGCCTGCATGCGCCGGAGGCGCTCGCGATCGAAGGGGCTGCCAGTTCTGATGGCGTCGAGATAGGCGGCCCGGTCGGGATGGCCGAGCTTGTGGAGGCGGTCATCGTGCAGGACGGTGGTCTGCCCGGCGGGCGACTGGAGGGCGAGGCTCGTGTCGCAGAGCACCAAGCCTTCCACCACCTGTGTCGACCAGCGCAGGATCGTCACAGCAGTGGATGGGGCTTGGCCCGGCCGGAGGCCGTGAGTGACGACCAGGCTCGCGATCGCGTCAGCGAGCGCCACGCGTAGGTCAAGGTCGCCGGAAGAGGCGAGTTGGCGAGCCAGGTTCTGACCCAGCAGATCGGCGTACCAGCCACCGCTTCCCGGCCCGAGCTCCACGCTTGTGGCGCCGTCCAGGACGATCACCGCCTGGGGCAGCAGGAATATCCGGTCCTCGGTCTCGCCGTCACCGGCTCGCTCTGCGGTCGCGACGGTCGCGTCCACGTGGGTATGAGTCATGTGGGACTTAGCTCTGAGACACGTGTATTCGATATCTGGGTGTGGTGTACCTGTGTACCAGCTCAGCATGTCGATGCCGGGCTCGTGGGCCGAGGTCGTCGTCGCAAGCCCCTTCCGGCAGATCAAACGCCGGCTCGCAATGGTCGCGCTGTACAAGCCGCCGTAGTGCGAGGTCAGCCGATGAGGTCGAAGGCGAGGCGCGGTTCGATCGCCTGGAGGCGGGTGGCGCCGGCGCGGGTGGTGAGGACGGGGGCGGAGCGGACGAGGGCGAGGTCGGCGGTGTGGGCATCGTCCAGGGCCAGGCCGAGCACGCTCGGCCGCCTTACGGGACAACTCCGGCATGATCGTCACCGGTGACCTGCACGCGGCCCGGCGGCCGCCGCTGCCGCCACCTGCCCGGGTGGAGGCGCCGGCCGGGCTGCTGGGGTTGCCGCGCCGGCCGGCGGCCTGGTTCGCCGGTCGGGAGCTCGCGCTCGAGGACCTGGCCGCGACGCTGGAGACCGGTACCGGAGCGGGGGTGATCAGTCAGGCGGTGGTCGGGCTCGGCGGCGTCGGCAAGAGCGAGCTGGCGTTGCAGTACGCCTTCGCCCGCCGCCTGGATTACGGGCTGGTGTGGTGGATCGATGCCGACAGCCCGGCGCAGATCGAGGCCGGGCTGGCCGGGTTGGCTCGTGCGCTGGTGGCTGGTGTCGATTCGGTGGCCGCGGCTCAGGCCTCGCCGGAGGAGGCCGCCGCCTGGGCGCTGGCTTGGCTGGCCGGCCGTACCGGCTGGATGCTGGTGTTCGACAACGTCGAAGAGGTAGCGCACGTCGAGCCGTACCTGGCCCGGCTGACGAGCGGGCAGGTGCTGATCACCACTCGGCGCGATGTCGGCTGGCGGCAATTCGGCGTCACCCCGCTACGGCTGGACACCCTGGCCCGGCCGGCCTCGATCCGGCTGCTCGGCGATCTGATCGGCCCGCCGGACGCCGCCCACCAGGTGCTGCTGGACGAGCTCGCCGCCGAGCTCGGCGACCTGCCGCTGGCACTGACCCAGGCCGGCGCCTACATCGCCCGCACTCCACGCTGCACCCTGGCCGGCTACCTGCGGCTGCTGCGGCAGACACCGACCCGGATGTACGCGGCCGCAGCCGCGGGCGGCGACGCCGAACGCGTCGTGGCCAGAGCCTGGGAACTCAGCCGGGCCCGCGTCACCGAACTCGACCCGCTGGCCGGATGGCTGCTGAACCTGCTGGCCTGCTATGCCCCCGACCACCTGCCCTGCGCAGTCCTGGCCGGAGCCGACGACGAGCAGGCGGTCAACGAGGCCCTGGCGCTGTTGGCCTCCTACAGCCTCATCACTGTCACCCGACTGCCCGCCTCCGCAGGTTCCGCGGCTGCGGGGGACGATGGCGATGAGCAGGAGAGGATCAGCATCCACCGGCTTGTGCAGGCCGTCATCTGGAACGACCTCGACGACGACCAATGCGCCCGGCTACGCCACCAGGCCGCCGATCTGATTGCCGCGGTCCTGCCCGGCCTGCCTCACGCGTCGGCGTGGTGGCCGATGTATCGGCAGGTGCTGCCGCATGCCCGTGTCGTCCTGCCGCCCGAGCCCGCCGCATGGGCGGACCTGCTGGACTACCTTCGGGCCAGCGGTGACCACGCCACCGCGCTCGATATCCAGCGGGCTATTCACCACCACACCCTCACCCGGCTCGGCCCGGAACACCCCGACACGCTGGCCACCTGGCACGACGTCGCTCACGGGACGGGGTGGGAAGGGGACGCGGCCGGGGCGCGTGACCGCTTGACCGAGCTGCGGTTGGTGCAGGAGCGGGTGCTCGGATACGAGCATCCCGACACGCTGACGACCTGGCACAACATCGCTCACTGGACGGGAGAGGCGGGGGACGCTGTCGGGGCGCGTGATCAGTTGGCCGAGCTGTTGCTCGTGCGGGAGCTGATGCTCGGCTCGGAGCATCCCGACACGCTGACGACCTGGCACAACCTCGCTCACTGGACGGCAGTGGCGGGCGACGCTGTCGGGGCGCGGGACCGGCTCACCGAACTGTTGCTGGTGCGCGAGCGGGTGCTCGGCCTGGAGCACCCGGCCACGCTGACCACCAGGAGCAACCTCGCCCGCTGGACAGGGGAGGCGGGGGATGCGGCCGGGGCGCGCGACCAGTACGCCGAGCTGTTGCCGGTGGAGGAGCGGGTACTCGGCCCGGAGCATCCGTACACGCTGATCACCCGGAGCAATCTCGCTCACTGGATAGGAGAAGCAGGCGACGCTGTCGGGGCGCGGGACCGGCTCACCGAACTGTTGCTGGTCCACGAGCGGGTGCTCGGCCTGGAGCACCCGGCCACGCTGACCACCCGGTACGAGTTCGCCCTATGGACAGGGCGGGCGGGTGATGTGGCCGGGGCGCGCGACCGGTACGCGGAGCTGGTGCCGCTAGCGGAGCGGATGCTCGGAATGGTGCATCCCGACACCCTGAGCGCTCGGCACAACCTCGCTCACTGGGCAAGGAGAGCGAACGAGGTCTCAGTGGATAACTGACATTATCCACTGAAGGGGTGTACTTCCGGGGCCCTGGCCGCGGATGGCAATCCGGGTCACGGTGTAGACCGTGAAAACCTGTTTCGGTGGTGGTGGCCGCGGCCGGTGTGGCACTGGTGGTGGGGATCGTCTGGATGCTGGGCCCTGGAGCGCGCTGGGTGCTGGAACACGTGGACGGGGTGGCCATCGGCGGCCCCGACGGGCTGGCCAGCAAGGACGTGGCGGCGGCCCTGGACGCGATTCGCGGCCGGGTGCTGGCCGTGGCGACCGGCCTGGCCGCGCTGGCCGCGGTCTACTACACCGCGCGCAACGCCGAAACGGCCCGGCGCACCTTCCAGCTCGGTGAGCGTGGCCATGTGACCGACCGCTACGGCAAGGCCGTCGAGCAACTCGGCAGCGCCCAGGCCCCGGTCCGCCTCGGCGGCCTGTACGCCCTGGAACCCGGCGTTGCCGAGGAAGGTCGTGCTCTCGAACCAGGCGTAGCTGCTGAAGGTCACGCCGATCGCCGCGCACGAGCAGGCCGCCGCCATCTTCGAGGAGGTTGGTGATGACCACAATCAGGCCATCGCTTTGGGCAATCTGGCCGATGATCGCCGCCTGCGTGATGAGTTGAGCGGACGCTGCCCGAGGGGTCAGGTGATTGAAGGCTGCCGGGCTGTGCGGAGTTCTTGGAGGTCGGGGATGTGGTTGTAGAGGGTGCCCACGCTGATGCCGAGCAGTTTGGCGATGGAGGTGACGGAGCGGTCGGGGTCGGGCAGGAGGTCGCGGGCGGCTTTGAGGAGTTCGGCGTCGACGACGGTGGGGCGGCCGCCGACGCGGCCGCGTGCTCGTGCGGCGGCCAGGCCTTCGTGGGTGCCGGCGATGATGAGTTCGCGGATGAATTCGGCCAGGGCGGCGAAGACGTGGAAGACGAGGCGGCCGCCTGGGGTGGTGGTGTCGAGGTTCTCGTGCAGCGAGGTGAAGCCGATCTCGCGGCGGCGGAGATCGCCAACCATGGTGATGAGGTCGTGCAGGAAGCGGCCGTAGCGGGCGAGTTCGGGCGCCAACTAGTCGGTGGTGGGCTGACCGGCGGAATCGCGGGCGAGGGCGACGATCCGCTCCAGGGCCGCCGCGTGTCGCTGGAAGGCCAGCCGTCCCAGCGGGGTGATCTGCACGTACGTGCGCCGCGCCCGCTTGTCCTGGTCCTTGCGGACGGTGACGTATCCGGCGGCGGTGAGCGCGGAGACCTGCTTGGACAGCGCCGAGTCGCTGGTGCCGACCGAGTCTCTGAGGAAGCCGAAGTCCACCCACTCGGCCGGCACCAGCAGCGCCACGACCGACAGACGTGCCGGGACGTGCAGGAACTCGTCGAAGAGCGGATCCATCAGGCGACCCCACTGCCCTGCTGGACGATCGACTTCATGATGGAGCGGTTCACGGGCGTGGCCGCCAGGTAGGCCACGGCAGCCACGATCGCGCCCGCGACGGCCTGTGACAGGAGCCCCTGGGGCGGCAGGTCGAACAACGCGTAGGCGGCGATCCGGCCGATGATGAAGGCCGCCATGATGCAGGCCAGCAGCCCGCAGTGGAACAGCATCTCCTGACGGGTGGCCTTGCGGCGGACCGAGGCCCAGTGCTCGTAGACGATCCCCACGCCCATGTACAGGACCGTCCCGAGCGCCAGGCCGACGAAGTCCCAAGGGTGTGGCAGGTCGATGGTCGCGAAGGCGATGAAGACGCCGAGCGCGGAGATGAGCACGCGCGGAAGCGCGAAGCTCTGGCGGAGGAGCTGCTGCCGGGTCTTGTCCTGGAGGCGGTGGATGTCGTCGAGCGAAGTCTGGGCGTCGTGCTGGTTCATGGGACTCTCCCCTGAGTCGACTACTTTCCTGTGAGGAAAATACCATCTGTTTTCCTCACAGGAAAGTAGTCGACGTGCCGCCAGATGCTCAAAGAGGACGGTGTCAAGACCCGCTGGGCCAAGACGGGAGCCAACGGCGCCGACCCGGCGCTGCTGGACATGGCGCTCATCGAGGCCGCCAAAGGACACCGGCGCTTCGTGGTCGTCTCCGCCGACGCCGACTTCGTCTTCCGCAGAGGGTTAGCCGGAATGCGACAGAAAGCCACTGCAGGACAGGGTGACGCGGGCAATCGAGGTGTTCATCTAACGACCGTTTACAGAACGCGAGCCGGACAGCGCGCCAGATCAAGGCATCGGCGTGCTATGTCCGGTTCGGGTGTTCATTTTCTCGTTCATCTTCGATTGTTTGCTGCTAGTGTTCAGATACCTTGCACGAGACGTTTGATGAACGGAGGTGTGGCGGGATGGCGCTCATCGGCCTGGTCCGGGTCAGCACCGACAAGCAGAAGACCCAACGCCAGCACGACGCCCTCGATCCGATCTGCCTGAAGGTCATCGAGGAGAAGGCCAGCGGCAAGCTCGCCACCCACGATCGGCCCGAGTTGCTCACCGCGCTGTCCTACATCCGCGAAGGCGACCTGCTGACCGTCCAGGAGGTCGACCGGCTCGGCCGCAACCTGCTGGAAGGGCTCATCGTCCTCAACGACCTGTTCCAGCAAGGCGTCGGCGTCAAGGTACTGGAAGGCATCGCGGCCGGGGAGCACACCGAGCGCTCGTTCACCCTCGACCTGGCCCTGGCGCTGGCCGAGGACCGGCGTCGCGACATCGTCCGCAAGACCAAGAACGGGCTGGAGACCGCCCGCAACCTGGGCAAGGTCGGCGGCCGCCGACCCGTGGTCGACGACGACAAGCGCGCCGCGATCCTCGAGCGCCGCCGACGCGGGGAGTCCATCCGCACCATCGCGGCCGGCGTCAAGGTGTCGGTCGGCGTCGTTCACAAGACCCTCACCAACACCAACACCAACGCCGACGCCGACGCCGACGCCGACGCCGAGCAGGCGACCGCGACCGCCCAGAGAATCGAGCCGCTGTGACCGACGACGACCCGATGGACATGGGCCCGGCTGACTGACCTTGGGTCCTGAACGGGATCTGTCGTCCCCCGCAGGAAACGACGTTTCGCCGTGATGTGCGGATAGGTAACGCCTTCGCTACTTTCGCTGCCCGCCCTGCCGGTTCGGGTGCACTGTGGAGCCATGTCGAAGACGACGCCGGAGGGCGGGCGTACGGCGGGTTCGCGGCGGTGGCGTGTGGTGGCGGTCATCGCTTCGGTGCTGCTGGTGGCCTCGCTGATGGCGGGGCTGGTGTGGTTCTTCGCCGACCCGCTGAACCTGCCCCCGACCCTGCTGGAAGCCTTGGATCAGCGGGCCAGCGTGCTCGCCATGTTCACCGGCACCACCGTCGGCGCGGCCGGCCTGATCGTGGCCGTGCTGGCGCTGCGCGCCCAGACCCGGGCCGAGCCCGCCCCGCCGGACGCCGGGCACGTGACGCCGCCGCAGGTGTCGGCCTCGGGAGAGCGGTCGGTCGCCATCGGCGGCGCCAACCCCGGCATCATCGCCACCGGCGACAACGCGCGCAACGTCCAGCACCGGGCACAGGTCTCCGGGCCTGGCCGGGTGTACCAGGCCGGCGGCGAGCAGAACGTCCACGAAGGCGACGACCACCCACGCAGCTACGACGGCGATCACGTCGAGCTCCACCACAACACCTTCACCGGCAAGGTCGTCGGCAAGCAGGTGAACACCCCCACCCCACCGCCGCCCGACCGCGACGGCGATGAGCAGCCCTGAAGACAGCCCCTCGACGGCCGGCCAGGCGACGGGCGGACCGAGGGCGGGCGTCCCTGCCAGGGGCGACCACATCGACTTCCACGACAACGTCTTCCACGACAAGGCCGTCGGCGCCGAATACCACCAGCACCACCACTACCCGCCCAAGCCGACGCCGGGCCAGATCGTTGAGGGCGACATCCCGCAACGCCCGCCTGGCTTCCAGCCCCGCGTGCACCTGCTGCAGCAGGTGGCTGGCCCGCTCGGCGACCAGGCCCCGGGCCACACCGGCGACGACGTCGGCACTGGTGGTGGGGCGGCGGTGATCTGCGCTGTGGGTGGCACGCCCGGGGTGGGCAAGACGATGCTGGCCGCCTCCTACGCCTGGGCCTGCCAAGCCGCGCGCTGGCCGGTAGTCGCCTGGATCCCCGCCGAAACCATCGAGCAAGTCCACACCGGGCTGGCCGCCCTGGCCCAGCGCCTCGGCGAACGCCACACCGACGACGACGCCGCCGCCGCGCGGGCCAAGGCCTGGCTGGCCGCCACCGAACGGCCGGCCCTGGTGGTGTTCGACAACGCTTCCGAGGTGGAGACGGTACGGCGCTGGTGCCCGGCCACCGGCGCCACCCGAGTGCTCATCACCACCCGCAACCGCGCCCTCATGCGCCAGTTCGAACCGGTCGAGGTCGAGGTGTTCACCCCCGAACAAGCCGCCGACTTCCTGCACCGCCGTACCGGCATGGACGACACGGGCGCCGCGGGCGCTGGCGCGGAGTTGGCCGAGGAGCTGGGGCATCTGCCGCTGGCCCTGGACCAGGCGGCCGCCATGATCGCGCGCCTGCGGCTGTCCTACCCCGACTACCTGGCGCTGCTGCGCGACCTGCCCGTCGCTGAACATCTGCCCGCCCAGCGCGGCGACCCCTACCCGCGGGGTACGGCCGAAGCCATCTTGCTGTCGGTCACCCAAGCCGAGACCACCCTGCCGACCGCTGCCGAACTGCTGCCGCTGCTGGCAGTACTGTCCCCGGCCGACATCCCGCTACCGGTGCTGCACGCCGAAAGCGGCGAAGGCACCGAACGGGTTCGCCTGCAGCAGGAACTCGCCAACCTGGCCGACACCTCACTGATCACCTTCAGCGAAGACGGCACCACGGTGCTGATGCACCGACTGATCCAGCGGGTGCTACGCGAGCGTGCCGACCACCACGACACCCTCGACGCCGCCCTCGACCAAGCCACCAACCTGCTGCACGCCTTCAACAACACGCTGCCCGACGGCGCCCACACCTGGGCAGCCCGGGCCGCGGTCGAGATGCTCATCGAACAGACCAGCGCGCTGTATCGATGCGCGCAGACGAACGACACTATGTCCGCCGACCTGCTGGCGCTCCGCGCCTGGTGCGGCCAATATCTGCAGGACCTGGCCGATCTCACCCGCGCCATTCCTCTGCTGAAGACCACTCTCACCGAATTCGAGCGGGTGCTCGGCCCCGACCGTCGCGTATCGGTGGGCGTCGGCACCGGCGTGATCCGCCAGAATGGCGGGCGAGGCTGGGTGCCGGAGTGCTAATAAACGGTCTCGGAGGTTGTTGAAGACACACGGTTGTTGAAGCGAGTTTTTGAAGATCCCCGCCCTAAGTCGCCGTCATCCCATGATCATCGTCATATAGCGATCGTTTAATGAAGCCCCCGAGCCTCAACCTGATCACTCCAATAGGCGAGGTTGGCGCGGGTGGTCAGCGTGTCGGGGTGCTCGGGACCGGAGACGCGTTCGCGGATGGGCAGCAGTTCGGCGTACAGGGCGCGGGCGGCCGCAGGGTCCCCCGCCTCCCCCGTCCAGTAGGCGAGGTTGGCACGGGCGGCCAGTGTGCTGGGGTGCTCGGGACCGAGGGTTTCGGCCTGGGCGATGTAGTGGGCCTGTTACAGGGTCTTGGCGGTGGTGTAGTCGCCGCTGGCATCCGCGAACTCGATGACCTTGTTCATCGTGTGCGAGCCGGGCGGGGTGACGGCGCGGGCGTGGGGGAGCAGCCGGAGGTAGCGGGGCCAGTTCGCGCGGGTCCGAGGGTCGGCGGGCAGTGCCAGGTCCAGCAGGGCGGCGGCGCGGGTGCGGGTCTGGTCGCGCTGGGTGGTGGTGAGCTGGTGCCAGATGACCGTTTGGGTGAGCCGGTGGATGCTCACGCCCTCCCGATCGTCATGGTCTCCGTCCGAGGTGGTCGGGTCGGCGGGGTGGATGGTCAGGGTGATGAGGCTGTAGGAGGCCAGCAGGGCCAGTGCCTCGTTGACCGCCTGCTCGTCGTCGGCCGCGTCGGCCAGGACGCTCGCGGGCAGGTGATCGGGCGCGTAGCAGGCCAGCAATTGCAGCAGGCGTTCGGCCAGCGGGTTCTGTGCGGTGACGCGGGCGCGGCTGACCTCCCATGCCTTGGCCACCACCCGCTCGGCGTCCCCGCCGGCCGCGGCGGTGGCCAGCATGGCCTCGGGCACCTGACGCAACAGGCACAGGTAGCCGGCCGGTGTACAGCGCGGAGTCACGGTGATGTATGCGCCGGCCTGGGTCAGCGCCAGCGGCAGATCTCCCAGTTCCTCGGCCAGCTCGCCCAACACGGCCGCGTCGACGGCGTGCGGCGGGCCGATCAAGTCGCCCAGCAGCCGGATCGAGGCCGTGCGGGGCAGGGTCTCCAGCCGTAGCGGGGTGACACCCAGTTGCCGCCAGCCGACGTCACGCCGGGTGGTGATCAACACATGCCCGCTGGTCAACCTGGCCAGGTACGGCTCGACGTGCGCTACCTCTTCGACGTTGTCGAACACCAGCAGCCAGCCGGTACGGCCGGCCAGCCAAGCCAGCGCCCAGGCGGCGGCCTCCTCCGCCGAGGCCTGCCCGGCCGCCACCGAATCGCTACCCGCCACCAGCGCCCGCGCAAGGGCGGCCAGCCCGGCCTCGATCTGCGCCGGGCTGTCGGCGTCGATCCACCACACCAGCCCATAGTCCAGACGGCGGGCGAAGGCGTACTGCAACGCCAGCTCGCTCTTGCCGATCCCGCCCAGTCCGACCACCGCCTAACTGATCACCCCCGCACCGGAGCCGCCCACAAGCGTGGCCGCCAGCAGGGCCAGAGCCTCGTCGCGGCCGACGAACCACGGTGCGGGACGGCGCGGCAATCCCACCAACCCGGCGGGCGCCTCGATCTGAGCCGGCGCAGGCAGGGGCGGCCGCCGCGCCGCGTGCAGGTCGCCGGTGACGATGGTGCCCCGAGTTGTCCCGCACCGCGGCCGACCGCGGCCCGCTCGCCCCCACCCGCACACCCACAGGCTCACCGGGAGAAGCGGCATCATCGTGGACACTCACAACCGCCACGATGACCAAGCCCGCCACCCCGGGGCAACCCATTCCACCGAAGTCAGCCCGGATCCGGATCAGGCATACGTTCGGGCGAAACACATCGGTCGCAGACAACACAAAACGTTTGATTTTTTACGGCACCCCGGTGGCGTCGCGGTCAAGGTGCTGGAGGCCGCCCGCGAGCGCGGGAAGACCACCCGCACCATCGCCGCCGGCGTCAGGGTCTCGATCGGCGTGGTCTACAAGACCCTGGCCGAAGCTCCGGCAGCAGGCACGCCCTGCAGGAGCGAGAGGGCGTCGCCTGAGTTCTGCGCGCTCGCCCGCGCCGGTGATCCGCGCTCCTCCCGGTCCCGCCGAGGACCACGACAGGCTGGAACCCTGAAAAGAATCTTGAAGTTCTCGGGCTCGGGGTGCGACGGAAGGGGCCTTGGAAGAGTTTGTTTCTTTCGACAGGGGTCCCCCTGTCGACTCGCCTGTCGCCCTTCGGCACTGGGGCGGGGGCGACCTGTTGTTCAAGGAGCCCCGAGCATGAGCTGCTTTCAGCGCTTGCGCGAGGTCACACGTTCGGTCAGGGACGTCCCGGCAGGTACCACCCGCGCCGGGGTGGCCGAACTGAGCAAAACCGTCCAGGAAGGCGCCGCGGGCGCCTTCGCCACCCACAAGCGCCGGGAGCTTGGGGCATGAACCACACCCCCCATGCCGACGGCACCAAGCCGGAGTACTCTGCGTGGCTGCAGGAGCACCACCCCGCTCTGTTCAGGGCCGCGGTGTTCCACGCCCGGGGAGACAGGCAGACGGCCATCGACGTCGTTCAGATAGCGGCAGTCAAGATCGGGCGTAGCTGGGACAACGATGAGATTCGCGAGAAGATCATCGCCAGTGAGGCCTACGTGCACACGATCGTGAAGAACTGCTTGTCCACCTACCTCAAGATCCGCTCGCGGATCGAGGGCAGGGAGCGCGAGCTGGACCCCGATCGGCACCATGTGATCGACGACGGCCCCGATCTGGAGCTTCGCGCGGCGATCCTCAGTCTGCCGCAGATGGAGCGCAGCATGATCCTTCTGCACTACTACATGGGATACACGATCATCGCGGCGGGCGCGAAGCTGGACCTGTCCCGTGATCAGTCCCACCGGCTGCACAGCAAGGCCATCAAAAGGCTCAAGGCACTCATCACCGATACGGAGTGAGGACAGGAGCTTGAAGTTCGAACAGCGTCTGGCGAAGGACATCGCGTACTTCGCTACAGAGGTTCAGCTGGTGGACGAGGCCGAGGCCCTCGCCAGCACCCTGGCGGTGCTGACGGCCCTGGACGAGGACGACAGCGCGATCTTCGACGACGCGTTCCCGGCGGCCGACCGCGACGAGCGGCCGGCCGCGGCCGGGGAAGCCGACTAGATCGCAGGCCCGGCTGATCCACAACTGAATACGCGCACACAACAGCAACAGCGCAGCCGCCGGCCAGGGCGGGATTCGTCCCATCCCCCTCTGGCGAAGGCGACTTCCGCTGACCGGCGAGATGATCCCAGTGCGTCCCGCCTCGCCACAGATCAGGAGCGATCATGCGAAAGGAAACTCGCACGGAATGAGTAGAGGGGGCGGCAGTCCTTCTCCCGTCACTTACCGGGGTGCAAACCCCGCAGGGGCGGAGTGCCGGCGAGCGCAGAGGCACGCCGGAAGCCACGGAGGATTGCTGCAATGATGCGCTGGACGATCTCGGCAGGGAACGTCCGGATGAGCATCAACATGATCAACATAATCGGCTTGATCTTGCTCAGTGAGCGTGGTCTTCAACAGGCATGGCGGCCGGCCATGTCTGAGGCGACCGCGACCCTTGGCCCACACCTGACAGGACGCGCCGACCGCGTGATCATCTAAGGGTCCCCCCGAGGGGACCCGTGAGGGATCGGCCCTCCAGGCGCATTCGGCGTCTGGAGGGCCGATTCCCGTCTGCGGGCCCCACCTCAGCTTCCTGTCCGAGGCACGCGAATGCGCCAGCGCGTACTCCCGCGACCTGCTGAAGTCGCAGCCTCTACACCCGCGAGTTCACCGGTGGCGGCGAAGTCGAGAACGACGACACCAGCTGCACGACCCCAAGGGGAACGACTTGCGCACAAAGATCATCTTCTTTGTCGTGGCTGCGCTCACCGCCGCCGGCATCGCGCTCCTCAGCGCCACCGCGATGATCGCAATCGGCCTCATCGTCGCCATGCCCACCGCCAGCATCATCGTCGCCGCCTCCAGCGCCGCCCTCACCGGCTTCGGCATCACGATCGGTCTGTTCTCTCTTGCCGCTGCCCTCTTCCTCGCACCATCGAACCGTCCCCCTGAGCTTCGACCTGGTCACCGGCCGCCCGGCCGCGCTGCGCGCCCCCGGCTTCCGCGGCAAATCGCGCTGGCACGGCTGGCACACCCGCGGCGGCGCGTTCGACGACCGCTTCTACGCGCCCGAAAGCGTCGACATCCTGCGGCGCTCCTACCTGCTGACCTACACCACCGCCTCCTTCGCCCTGGCCGCCGAGCAGCTGCCGCTGCCGGCCGGGCCCGAGGACGAGATCGAGTGCACGCCATGGAGATCGTCGTCGACGCCCTGAACGACGTCCTCAACCCGATCCTGGCCGCCCTCGACCGCGGCTGAACGGGGGCGACCATACACGCATCCATCAACGGGCAGGCCGTCATCGTGACGATGCCCGCCCAGCAGGCCACCCTGCTGGAGAACGAGCTGCTGTGGTCGGCAGGAGATGACGACCCGGTCAGCAAG
Organism: Nonomuraea sp. NPDC059007; assembly: GCF_042740555.1. Lineage (NCBI taxonomy): Bacteria > Bacillati > Actinomycetota > Actinomycetes > Streptosporangiales > Streptosporangiaceae > Nonomuraea > Nonomuraea sp. NPDC059007. The sequence goes on from NZ_JBHYJD010000006.1 coordinate 214,130, forward strand.
CAGCTGTGGGAGACGCTCAACGAGTTCGGCGCGGGAGGCCGGTCATGACGAAGATCGACACCCGGCAGGTGCCGGCGCAGGTAGTCATCACCAGCTTCGGCTACCTGCATCAAGACGCGCCGCAGGCCGACCTCACCATCGACGCCCGCCGCGCCCTGCGCAACCCCCACCACGAGCCCAGCATGCGCGAGCTCACCGGCCACGACGCGGCCGTGGCCCGGCATGTCCTGGACACCCCGGGCGCCCGCGGCCTCATCGCCCGCACCGCGAACCTCGCCCGCGGCCTGGTCGAGGACCTGCCGCCCGGCCGCCAGGTCACCGTGGCCACCGGATGCGCCAGCGGCCGCCACCGTGCCGTTGACCGGACTACCACGCGACACGCCGTAGTGAAGCACCTCCTCTCCGCGACATAGCCGGTGCACGTTGCGCACCCCCGAGCGCAGGGAGCGCAACGACGTGAACGAACCATCTCGCGACATCCGATCGATCTGCCTGCCCCGCTGGGGACGGGTGGCCCCCGACCAGGGCGTGGTGCCTTGGCTGGTCTTCGACGACGAAGGGAGAGCCGTGCAGCCGATCCACCGGTTCCTCCTGGACTTCATTGCTCGTGACAACCGCACCGGCAGCGTCCGCAGCTACGCCTACGACCTGCTGCGCTGGTGGCGCTGGCTGCGAGTCGTCCAGGTGGGGTGGGACAAGGCGACCTCGGTTATCTTGGGTGACTCTCAGTTGTTCGGCAAGTACTTCAAGTAGTGTGGGCGGCTACTTGACGCACAGTATCTGGGGTCCGTACGGCATGTTGGGCAGGTCAGATGCGGCCGAGCGGCACTACCGGGCTGAACGGGCGGTGGCCGCCGACGAGTCGGTGTCGTGGGTGGTGGTCGATGAGGACTTCGGGTTGCATGTCGAGGCGTGCGCGTACCTGGCGGGCCGGATCGCCTGACGAACCGCCGGATGCGGGCCCGCATGTCCGGTGGTGTGAGAGGGGGACGGGTCAACCCCGTCCCCTACTCGATTCCGTGAAGGCGCCCAGGACGTCGCCGTACTCGAGGTCGCCCGCGTCCAGGTCACGGGTCTTCCCGGTGCGCACGTCCACGGCAGCCAGGTAGACCTCGTCGTCCACGTCCGAGAGGCGCACCATCACCTCGTTGGCGTTGAGCCAGCGCTCCACGGTGTCGATCTCTTGGGCACCCTCCTCGTCCGCCAGGCGCCGTAGTTTGGTGACGTGTCCGGTGCGCGTATCCAGCGTGATCACGTGCTTGTCGTCGTCGGCCACGGCGAGCGTCCGGCCGTCGGGTGAGAGCGCCGCGCCGCTGATGCCCACCTCGGCGTCGACGCGGAACCGGCGTCCGGCCAGCTTGATCTTCGTGTCCGACGAGGCCTCGCTCGCCATGGACTCGTCGATCACGCGCTTGCCGTCGTCCGTGATGGCCATGGTCCAGGCGCCGTAGGTCGTCCTGCCCTTGGTGAAGTCAAGCATCGGGCTGTCGGCGCCGCTCTGGAGGAAGTTGACCGCGAAGTAGCGGCCGTTGCGCGAGGAGACGAACTCGGGATCGGAGCCGTGCAGCTGGATCGCGAACGTCTTGTGCTTGCCGGTGGCCAGGTCGCGGACCACGTAGTCGTTCCAGGTGTCCAGGTAGGCGACGCGCCGGCCGTCCTGGCTGACGGCCACGTCCGGCACCGTCGTGGTCTGCTTGGCGGCCTGGGAGGCGTCCAGCCGCCACTCAGTGCCCGACTTGCCCACCAGCCGCCACTGGGCGCACTCCGGGGGCCTGCGCGTGTCGTAGGGGGCGTCGCTGTTGCAGAAGCCTTGATAGGCACGGCTGATCGGCTCGTCCAGGCGCTCCGGCAACGGGTCGGGCTGCGGCTCCTCGGCGGTGGGCGTGGGGTCGAGCTCTGTGGGTGTGAGGTCGGGCTCGGAGATCGGGGCGTCGGCCCGCTGGGCGGCCCTTTCCGCGCTGTTCGCCAGAGCGCTCAGCACGACTATGGTGAGCGCCACGAACGCGCCGGCGCCCGCGAAGCTCAGGGTGGTGAACACGCTCCGCATCACGAGGCGCCGCCTGAGGACCAGGCGGGGCGCGGTCTGGGCAATGTTCATGGGCACCGCGACGGGCAACTCGGCCGCCAGCCGTACCAGGGCGGGCGACGGAGCGAGCGGAGCCGGTGAGGGCGGGGCCGGCCAGGGGCTCGGGGGCGCCGCGAGGTCGTCGGCCTGCCAGGGTGCCGCCCACGGGCTGTCCCCGGGCGCTTCGATGGCCTCATGGGGCCGGAGCTCCGTGGCGGCTTCCCCGCCGAGGTCGAGGAGGTGCGGGTGGGTGGCTCGGACGCGTTCCGTCTCCTCCTGGAGCGCGCCGGGCATCCAGGTGCCGACCAACTGGGCGGCGCGGTGCGGGTCCAGGCCGTCATGGAACTGGGCGACCACGGCCACCCGCCCGAGCGGGGACATCCCGGCCAGTGGGAAGCTCGCGGGCGGCTCCGCGGGGTCGACGAGGTATGCCCGGTAGAGCGTGCTGAGCACTGCCTCGACCGGTCTGTTCCACCGGTGCACGGACCAGCGGCGGCCCGTCTTCACCAGGGCCTGGATGGCCAGGTCCCTGGCGCGTTCCGGGTCTCCTGTCAGGAGGTAGGCCGATCGGGCGAACCACTCCGCATGGCCGGCGGCGAACTGCGATAAGCCATCGTGCTTGGTCAATTGTTCGACTCCTCGTGGAGTTGATCACTTGCGTTTTAACGACTTCACGCGGTTGACCATGACGGACTCGCTGTTGGTCATTACGTTGTTGACCGGCCGACGAGATCGTCTTGATTGTCGGCGGCCCACTGCGCGAGTTGCGCCAGGGGGCCGTTCGTGAACGATTCCCCCAGCGTGGAGAGCCTGTAGACCGCGCCTGTGTGCATTGACGCTTGATCGGTGCTGCTGCCTCTCACGACGAGCCCGCGCGCCTGGAGACGTTGTAGCGCCTGAGTCAGCACCTTGTCGCTGACTCCCGCGATCCTCGTGAGCAGTTCCTTGCGTCGCGTTGGTCCCAGGCGCAGGGCCGAGAGCACGACGGGATCCCAAGCGTGGCTGATGAGTTCGGCCGCCGCGCGCACCTGACAATCGGAGACGAATGTCTGACAGGACCCCTCGAGCACGAAACCCAGTATCGCATCGGTCTCCTACCAAACGGTAGGAGCTCCGTTCGTAGCGTCCTGCTGAACGGCTACCGCGGCCAGGTGGTGGCCATCGAGGCCAACGGCGACGTGCGCGTGTGCTGGCGCGGTATCGGGCCGGGCGGGCCGCGCCTGCACACCGCGACGGTCAAGGCGAAGTTCATCGCCGGCGGCGGCCTGTCCTACGGCACCGTGATGACGGTGGCCGCCGCCCAGGGAATCACCGCCGACCACGCCCTCATCTACGGCCTGGGCTTGGATCCGCACACGCTGTACTCGGCGATGACGCACTATCGGCAGACCGCCCGCTTGTACCTGCCGCGCCAGCTGCTGGAGTCCGACGCCGACCGCGCCCGCCACGGACCCGCCCGCTCGGCGGCCGATGAGCTGCAGCGCGCCCTGGCCGCTTACGCCGCCACCCTGCAGGGCGACCGCGCCGACCGACTCCTCACCCCCGAACCCGCCCCGATCGCCGGCCAGCAGCGCCCCACCGGGACCGCCGCCCAGCGGGCCCAGACTGACCAGGAGGCCCAGGCCGCCCAGCACCGCTCCGCCGTCCTGGTCGCGCTGAGCCAGAGCGACTACCGGGTCGGGCTGCTGACCGACGACCAGCTCGCCGCACGCATGACCGCCCTGGCCCTTCAGGCCCAGACGGCGGCCGCCGACCTGGCGGCCGCCGAGCAGGACATGCGCCACTACGCCCGCCATGGCGGCGGCCCCGCCGAACGCGACCTGCAGGCCCGGCGCGAACGGCTCGCCGAACAGGTCACCCGAATCGGCGCAGCAGAAGCCGACGGCCAGCGCCTGGCCCGCGCCCGCGAGGCCCTCACCGAAGACCGGCGCCAAGCCGCCCAGCTGCGCCGCAGCGCCGCCACCATCGAAGCCGAGCTGGCCGCTCTGCGCGGGTGGCGGCCTTCCGACCGGGCCAGGCGCCGGGTCCTGGCCCAGGAACTGCCGCGCATCCGCGAGCGCCTGGCCCACCTGCAGACACGCATGGAGCCGCTCCGCCGCGGCGGCCCGGAGCTGGAACACCGCGCCCGGCGCAGCGCCGCGCAAGCCCCGCCCGCCACCGACTGGCCACAGATCCGCCGCGAGCACCAGGAGCTGACCCGCGCCGGGGAAGCCGCCGGCCGCTAAGCCCGCGGCCGCGACATCACTGTGGCCGACAGCCGCTGCGCCGCCGCCCGCCTCACCCATGAGCGCGCCCCGCGCGAACTCGACGCCGTCCAGCGCGAGAAGCTGCGCCGCCTGGACCTGGCCCCCGACCGGCGCGAGAGCGAACACGCCGCCCGCGCCCTGCACCCCAGCGGCGGCCGCGCGGCCGCCGCCCGGCTCGCATCACTCACCGGCCAAACGCCGCGCGAGCGGACTGAGCGGACCGGGCCCGTCGCCTATCGGCCGCCACCCGCTCACGAACACGACCCGCAGCTGGGCCAGGGCTTCGACCGATAGATCAGGCAGGCAGCCGCCGCGCCCGCCCAGAAGATCAGCCACGGGACAGCCAGGGCGGCGGGCGCGGGGTCAGCCTTCGGTGACGCCCAGGCCCTGGATACTGCCGGCGCGCACGTCGGCCAGCGCCATCAGGTAGCCCGTCTCCAGGGCGTGGCCGATCGCTCGCATCTGTTCCATCGTCAGGGGCAGCGAGGTTATCCCGAACCCCGACAGCTTCATCGCCACCGCGTGCTCGGCGAGCGACTCATCGCCCGCCTCGAACCGGTCGCTGTCGAAGCGCAGGGTGGCGATCGCCGAGACGATGGTCTCCAACTGTGTTTGACGGTCGTCGCTCACGAAACCTCCGAACACCAGGGGGTGAAGGATCATGGTCCCTCTGACCGTACGCCGTGTATTGCGGTGCCGGGCTGGTACGTGCCGAGCGTGCTGGCGAGCACCGTGTCCAGCGCCTGGCGGGCGGAGGTGATGCCGCGGAAGGTGGTGTGGCAGGTGCGGGGACGCTGTCTTCCCGCGACCAATCCGCAGCCCGGAAAGTCCGCCTCAGCTCTGGCGGGCACCTGGCATTACCTCCAGGCGGATGTCGTCTTCTTCCTTGAAGACGAAAGTCCGGCCATGGCCTTTGGCCCAATCGGCGGGGGTGATGACAGGAATCAGGTAGTAGGTTTCCCCGCGGATGAGCAGCAGGCGCAGACCCACATATCGGAACTTGTACGTGCCCTGGCTGAAGGACTCGCGAGCGACCCCGGGAGCGTTTATCGCCAAGGTGTCCGCGCTGTAGAGGGCCACCTGACGGTGATCGGCAGGTCTCCCGATGACGGACCAAGCCGAATGATCACCACGCTGCAAGGCATAGACCGCAGCCGCCCACAGCAAGCAGAAAATGGAAATGGCGGCAGCCATGGCGAAGGCCACTCGTCCCAGCGGCTTGGCTCTCGATGGCCAGGTGAGCAGCAGCGGCCCAATGATGGCTGGGGCCAGCAGCAGGTAGGTACTGATATGGCCGCCCGACAGTGCGGTAATGGCCAGGGCCATCGCGGCGATGGTGATGACAGCGCCGACGGCGACGGCGTTGCCCAGCAGGCGCAGGACGCGATGCGCTCGGCCAGCACTGGCGAGAGCGCGCAGCCGTGTGGGAATCAGGGGCAGCAAGGTATCCCGGTGTGTGAACATGGCCAGCGCCAGAGGGACGGCTGCCAGCCACGGCAGGTACGCAGGGGAGAACAGATTGAGCCCGTACAGCGCGTACTCGTCTGGGCGGTAGTTCAAGTCTGTCGGCCTCAACGAAAACGGCCGCAGGTAGCCGGACAGATAGGCCCAGCCCATGTAGATGAGAATGGCCGCGCCTGTGGCCACCAGCAGCGTGATCAGCCCCACGACGTCGAGCGGCCGGGGCCGATCTTTCTCGGGGGGGTCGGCCGTCATGGCGAAGCCTCGTCCGCCGGCGCATCTGGGGATGTCTCCGGGATTACCTCAGGCTCGCTCACTGAGGGAGTCGGTGTCTCCGAAGGTTCTGGGGTTGGTGCGTCTGTAGGTAGGGGAGCGGTAATAGTCGAGGACGGACTCTTCGATCGTTCCATCGACGGGCATGGCGCTGACACTGCATCTCCGCCGCCGGATAGGCATGCCTGCCTAGCGTCTGTCGGCTTGCTGTCTCTCTTGGTGGGCGACGCTGTGACGGTGGTTGTGATCGTGACCGGTGCTTCGGACCCACCGCATCCGCCCGCTCCCACCACCAGCGCCGGGATACACCCCACCACCATTGCCGTACCACGCAGCCAACGCACAGTAGTGCCCCCCTCGCCTCCAGACGGTCATCCATGCCAGAAATATCGGCGTTACAGGCTTCGGAACTAGCCACTCACCCATGACCGAAATCTCTCAGTGCCTGGCACTCACGAAGCCCCTTGACCGTACGCGGCCAGCCCGGCTTGGCCGAGGCCGGCGACGACAAGCCTCGGTCGACCACGCAGGGGGCACCCTGCGAAAGGCTGCGCCAAGCCTTACACTCGCCTGCCGCCGTTGCTTCCACGCGCCCCGATTCGGCGCGATTGTGCTCTGCAGGCTGGCGTGGGGGCCGCAGCAGCTCCCGCCGGTCCGTTGCTCCGCAGCGACCGGTCGGCAGCGTGCACACGAACACGAACGCGCGAAGCCGAAAAGGTGCAGTGCAGAACCACCCGCCCCCGCCCCGGCCCGAAGGAGTAGCTGATGCAGATCCGCCTGGTCGACCTGCCCGACGAGGTCGAACGCGCCGTCGCCCTCATCGCCGGCGTCATGACCATCGTCGAAGACTCCGGCCCCAGAGCCCGCCGCAACGGCAGCAGTCAGGTTCAGCGCTACCTCGAGGTCCGGCTGCCCGAACCGGTGCCGCCCGCACCCATCACACCCTGCCGCGCCCGCTCCGCCCGGCACACCGACCCCGGCCAGGCCGGCCCCGACCCGGTCGACCTCACCGCATGGACCTGACCCCTTGAGATCCCCCAGCCCGTTGACCTGAGCGCCTGATCGGGCACAGGATCAGAGCTCACCCGTCGCGAGGGACCACGCCAGAGCCTCTGCCCGCAACAACATCCTGGGCAAAGGCTCTGTGCGTTCATGAAGAAGGGGCCGACCGCCCTGCGAGACCGCCAGACCCCTGCGTGAGATCCCTCCGGCGCACGGGCCCGTTCCACGCCACGCTGCCCTCGCAGCCTGCCCGCCCGGACTGCGCCGCTGTGATACCACAGAATCGCGCTGGCCGGCTTTCGGGGGGAACGGCCTCGCGCTTGGAGGAGGGCAACAAAGCGCCGGTGTCTGCGTCATTCCCAGCGCTCTTGCCCGTCCCGGTCCCGGCCCGCCCGCCGGCATCCTGTAGGCGGGCCGGGACACCCGCGCCCCCTGTCGCGCACCCGGTCGCAGGACTGCTGTTGCCCGCCGCAGCGACCCGGCCGGCAAGGGCTGGGCCGAGTCTTTTCCGCTTGCTTGCCGGGTGATGTGCCGGTACGGAGCGTTTCGCGTGCGACGGCCGGGTACGGCTCGACCGCACCCTTCGGCAATCACGGAAAGTGTGGATTATTCGCATGGGTAACACCTGGAACTACCGCAAGGACGTCACGGCCGCGATCTCGCATGCCGGGCGAGATCGCGGGCCAGGTGGGCGGGACGCAGGCCGCGTGAGCGCAGGTAGCGGAAATCCTCGGCGGTGTCGTACATGAGCTGGACGTGGAAATAGTTCACATGCTCCAGCGCCGCGAACAACCCGAACGCCAGACCTGGCCAGCTGCCCGCTCCCGGATCGGTCACCACGGTCCAGACGATGAAGAGCAATCCGACGGTCAGGACGGCGACGTTGGTCCTGCGGGCGACCGCAAAGGCTCCGGCTCCAGGGAGGGATCCGCAGCGCGTGGCCAGCCCACGAAGCTTGGCGAACCAGTAACCCGCTCCCTCCAACAGGACAAGCGTGAACAGCGCGAAGCCCACGCTGTTCGCCGCTGTCACCGGAAACCCGACCACGCCGAACCAGATCACCGCCTGCAACGGGATGTTAAGCAACTCGAGCCACGCCAGCGAACGCAGCCGTCGCCGGATCCAGGAGCGGGAGCGGTGATTCACCTACCGACTATGGCATGGCAGACACGCTCCGCTACACCTCACCCGGAGTGGTGTCTGAAGCGTGGCTCAGTGGATGGCGTAGACGTTGACTGCCCCGACGTACAGCCGATCTCCCGCCGTGACCAGGGCAGGGGTGAACCCCTCGCCATACTCGTAGCTTTTCCGGCGCGTGCCGGTCGCCGCGTCGAGTTGCCGGAGTGTTCCGCCGCTCGCCGCATACAGGAAGTCGCCTGCCAGCAGCAGGGCAGCGTCGGCCCCTCGGCCGCCGACTCACCGTCGAGGACCTGGGTCCATCGGCGCCAGCCGGTCGTCGTGTCCACCGCGTCCACGTGGACACCTTCGAATTCGGCGCGCCCCAGGTAGACGGTGCCGCCGGCGACGGTCATGGCTTGCGCGGAGTCGCCGTCGCGGTCGGTCGCGAACGACCACAGCGCTTCGCCTGTGGCCGCGTCGAGCTTGTGCAGCGCACCGCCGCCACTAACGTAGACCTCGCCGCCGTCGGCCCACGGACCGGCGAGGATCGGGGCACCGACGGGGAACTGCCACCTGGGGCTACCGGTGATTCGGTCGAACGCGTGGAGCCGGTCGTCGGCGCCCGCGACGAAGACGGTGTCACCGGTCACGGCGACACCGTCCGACCCGGCGCCCTGTTCGATGCGCTGGCGCCAGCGCGGGTTGCCCGACCCGGCATCCAGCGCCACCAGCCCCCGCTGTCGGTGACATAGACAAGGTCGCCCGCTGGGTGCGGGATGACGTCGTCGATGCTGGCGCTCGGTCTGGCCGTCCATCGGGTACGGCCGCTCGCCGTGTCGAAGGCGACCATCTGTGTGTCGTGGGTCCAGGCGTAGACCGTGCGCGAACCGACCGCGAGACCGTCCACCCATTCAAGCCTGTGGCTCCACCGCGTGCGGCCCGTGGCGCCGTCCAGCGCGACGACCCGATTTCCGCTGGCGACGTGCACGGCGCCATCCGCAGCAACGGGCCCAACAGCAGAGTCCGCAAACATCCCGATCTGGCGGCTCCAGCGCAGAGCGCCGGTCTCGGCGTTCAAGGCGTAGTAGTCGCCGCCACCACCCGCGTACACGCTGCCATCCACGGCCACCACCTTGCTGATGGGCTCGTCGGCGGGGAAGCTCCAGCCTGCCTGCGGCGCGGGGGGCATGACCGTGCCCGGCGCGTAGCGGTCCAGCAGGTTGCGCAGCAGCGGGGTGAGCAGGCGCAGGGCCCGCCGCGAGGTGGAGGTCAGCTGGAACAGCACGGGACCCGCGATGACGACGGACTCGCTCATGCTTCCGTCGGGTCCGGTCAGCACGTACGATTTGCTGTTGCGGGTCTCGATGGCGGGGTCGTCGTGGCCGGTCAGGTCATAGCTGCCGGTCTGCTCGCTGCTGCCGGGGCCGAATGTTCGCCGCGCCTCCGCCGAGTTCGGGAACATCCAGGCGACCGTGATGGACACGGCCGCGCCGCGCAGGCCGCCCGGCAGCGGCTGTGCCGGGCACGCCGCGCCCTGGCCCTCGCCGAGCACGCCGGCCACCCGGGTGCGGCCGCCGTGCACGCGCTGGCCGCCGCGCGCCACACCGCCGACCTGGCCGCCATCGCCGCCGCGGCCGGCGACCCCACGACCAGCCGGCAGCGGCTGTACGGCGGGCAATCCACGATCGCCACCCTCATCACCACCGCCGACGGCCGCCGCCTGATCCACAAACAACCCCACCCCACCAGGAAGACGAGCGCGCGGAGTGGCGGGTGGTTCTGTCGGTGACAAGTGACAGCGTTTGCCGGTCGCCTGCGACAGCGATCGTTTCCGCAGCTAGCTGATGTCGCTGAGAAGTAAGAGCGCTCCGGGGCTTGCGGTGAGAGCATTGACGTGCTTCCACCGGATGAGGTGGCGTCGGTGCAGCCCAAGACCAAAGTCGAGTTGTACGCGGCGATCCGCCGCGACTCTCGCGCTGGGCTGTCCATCCGGGCCATTCAGAGCAAGCACAACGTGGGCTTCCGCACCGTGGAGAAGGCGCTGGCCTCCGTCTGGCCTGAGCCGCGTAAGTCGTTGCCGCCCCGGCCATCTCGGCTGGATCCGTTCAAGCCGCTGATCGATCAGATGCTGCGGGCGGATCTGGACGCGCCGCCTAAGCAGCGGCACACCGCCAGGCGCATCTTCGACCGGCTGGTGGAGGAGAACGACGCGACCGAGATCTCGTACGGGATCGTCCGCGTCTATGTCGCCAAGCGCCGCCCGCAGATCCGATTAGAGGCGGGCCGGGCGTCGGCGGAGGTCTTCATCGAGCAGAGCCAGCCACGGCCCGCCCGGAACGTCCTCGGCCAGCAACTGACGGCGCGCGCCGTCCAAGGTCTTCTCACTCACGCCCAGCACGTCGGCCACCCAGCAGCGCCGCGCGTAGGCCGGAGCCCGGCCGCCGTCCAGGACACGGGGCATCAACGTCTCGTACAGCGCCCAGGCGGCCACCGCCAGAGCGTCATGTGAAGGCGAGCGCAGCAGGGAACGAGGCACCTGCACATGTCCCCGCGGCACCGATCAAGAAGAGGGCGCGGCCGCATCGCCGCGCGCCGGCTCTTCCTGACGAGCTGCGCCAGACGCCGTCACTTGGCCCCACCCACGCACGGAGCGGCTGCCAAGGACATCAAGATCATTCCGCGAGCGGCGGCATTCTCGGGCCTCGGCTGGCACACCGTGGCATACGCCAAGCGTCAGACAGCAGCCGTCGTCACAGGTCAGGCAAAGGTTCGGACTCGTGCCGCGCCGCGTTGGCGTGGATGGCGTCCCTGATGTACTGGGTCAGTCCCTCGGCCAGTGGCTCGTAGTTGGCCGCGAACCGAGGGTCGGCCACGTACATGTCGCCGAGTCCGCGGTGGATCTCGAAGGTGCAGTCGTAGCACCAGCGGGTGAGGTGCTGCCGGTGTTCCTCGGCCAGGTCCATGGCCCGCGGGCCGTCGGCGGGCGCGCCCGCCTGGTACGCCTCGGCCAGCGCACGGGCCACGGCCCCGCCCTCCTCGGTGAACTTCACCCAGTCGGCCTTCGTCATGTTCGCCATGCGCGTGCGGGACTGCTCGTAGGCCGTGCCGCCGCCCCAGCGCCGCTCCGCCTCCTCGGCGTGGTCCTCGGGGCGGAAGTCCCCGAACACCTCGAAACGCTCCTCGGGCGTCAGGTTGATGCCCATCGTCCGTGCCTCCATCTCCTTCTCGATGGCCGCGGTCAAGTTCTTGAGCCGGTCGATGCGCCGCACGAGCAGTTCGTGCTGGCGCCGCAGGTGCGTCATCGCGCTCGCGTCCGGCCGGTCGAGGATGACCGCGATCTCCTCCAGGGGGAACCCGAGCTCGCGGTAGAACAACACCTGCTGGAGCCGGTCCAGGTCGGACTCGGTGTACCTGCGGTAGCCCGCCGCCGTGCGCTCACCCGGGCTGAGCAGCCCGATCTCGTCGTAGTGGTGGAGCGCGCGCACGGTGACACCGGCGAGCCTGGCGACCTGGCCGACCGAGTAGCTCATGTCAGAAGTCTGCGGCCTCACGCTACGTGAGGGTCAACCGCGTAGCCTGGCCTGCATGCCGTACCGAGTGAGCGTGGTCGTGCGTTACCGCAAGGCGGTGACCTACGGCGTGCACGCGCTGCTGGCCGCGCTCGAGCGTGCGGGGGCGGAGTGCGAGATCCACTTCGGCGCGTCCGCGGCGGAGACGGCGGCGCTGGTCGCGGCGAGCGGCGGCGAGCGGGTGCTGGTCCTGTGGTCGTTCTACTCCCCCGACGCCGAGGCGATGGCCGCCGAGCTCGCGGAGGTGCGCGCGCTGGGCGACGACTCGCGCGCTCTCCACATCGCGGGCGGGGTTCACGCCACCGCCGAGCCGCAGCAGGTCATCGACGCCGGATGGGACCTGGCGGCGATCGGCGAGGGCGAGTCCACGATCGTGGCGCTGGTGGCGGCGCTGCGCGCGGACTCTCCGCTGCGCGAGGTCCCCGGCCTGGCCCTGCGCGACCACGACGGCGTGGCCCTGCGCACCCGCCCGGCCCCGCAGCTCCCGCTGGACGCCTACCCGTCCTTCCCCGACCGGCGGCGCAACTTCGGCCCCATCGAGATCACCCGCGGCTGCCGCTTCTGCCAGACGCCGTTCATGTTCGGCGCGCAGTTCCGCCACCGGTCCGTGGAGTCGGTGCGCGAGCACGTCCGGCTGATGACCGCGCACGGCCTGAAGGACGTGCGCTTCATCACCCCCACCTCCCTCTCGTACGGCGCGCCCGGCCCGGACCCCGACCTGGACCGCGTCGAAGAGCTCCTGGACGGCGTCCGCTCCGAGCTGCCGGCCCACGGCCGCGTCTTCTTCGGCAGCTTCCCCTCCGAGATCCGCCCCGAGCACGTGACGCCGGAGGCGATGCGCCTGCTGAAGCGGTACGTGGCCAACGACAACATCATCATCGGCGCCCAGTCGGGCTCCGACCGCGTCCTCGACGCCTCCGGCCGCGGCCACGGCGTGGAGCCCGTGCGCGCCGCGGTGCGAATCGCCATGGAGTACGGCTTCCGCCCCAACGTCGACTTCATCTTCGGCATGCCGGGCGAGTCGGCGGCCGACCAGTCCGACTCCCTGAAGCTGGCCGCGGATCTGGCCGGAATGGGCGCCCGCATCCACACGCACACGTTCATGCCGCTGCCGGGCACGCCGTGGCGCGACGCCGAGCCCGCGTTCATCCCGATATCCACGATGACCGAGCTCGACCGCCTGGCCCAGCGCGGCGACGCGTACGGCCATTGGCGCAGGCAGGCCGAGCACGCCACCCGGCTGGCGGAGACGGCCAGGTCGTATCCGCGAAGGACGCCGCGCCGCCGTACCTGACGACTGTGTTTTTCGATGCGTCCAAAGTGGTACAGGGGTAAGGTTCGGCCACGTGTCATCCTCGAATGGAGACTGGCCGGGCGGTGTAAAGCCCCAGGTCACGGCGCCGTGGCCTTTGTGTCAGTTCGTCCTAAAAATACATAGTAGATGTGACTTGAGGTGCGATTATTGTTATGTCTACGAAATGGCCGACCAGAGCTGGAAAGAGCAGCCGCGTCGGATTTCGAAAGACGTCATCGCACACACGGCTTCCCGGATCGCTGAGCACGCGCACGCGCACCGGCTGCCCTCCGTCCACCTGATCCTGCACGGCGGGGAGCCGCTGCTGGCCGGTGCCGATCACATCGCCCACGCCGTGCGCTCCGTCCGGCAGGCTCTGGGGCCGGAGGTCCGGCTCAACGTCAGCCTGCAGACGAACGGGATGCGTCTCGACGAGGCCTACCTGAAACTCTTCGACGACCTCGGGATCCGCGTCGGCGTCAGCCTGGACGGCGGCGCCGACGATCATGACCGGCACCGGCGGCGGCGCGACGGACGCGGCAGCCACGCGACCGTGTCCGCCGCGCTCGGGCTGCTCTCCGAGCGCTACCCGCACCTGTACGCCGGCCTGCTCTGCACCGTCGACCTCGACAACGACCCGATCGCCACCTACGAGGCCCTGCTCAAGTCCGAGCCGCCCAGGATCGACTTCCTGCTGCCGCACGGCAACTGGGCCGAGCCACCACCCGGCCTGCCCGCCGAAGGCGGCGCGACGCCGTACGCGGACTGGCTGATCCCGATCTTCGACCGATGGTACGACGCCCCGCGGCAGGAGACCGAAGTACGGCTTTTCGCCGACATCCTGCACCTGCTCATGGGCGGAACGTCATCCAGCGAGTCCCTCGGACTCGGCCCGGCCCGGATGGCGGTGATCGAGACCGACGGCGGCGTCGAGCAGTCCGACACCCTCAAATCCGCCTATCCCGGCGCTCCCGCCACCGGTTTCCACGTCGCCCGCGACACCTTCGACGCCGTGCTGCGGCATCCGGCCGTCATGGCCCGTCAGCTCGGCGCCGACGCCCTGGCGCAGGAGTGCCGGGGCTGCCCGATCGTGTCGGTCTGCGGCGGCGGGCTCTACGCGCACCGCTACGACCCGGCCAACGGCTTCGGCAATCGCTCGGTGTACTGCGCCGACCTGTTCCGCCTGATCACCCATGTTCGCGGCAGAGTCCAGCGCGACGTCGCCACTTTGATGGAAGGCCGCTGATGAACCTCAAGCACCATGTCATCCCGGACGAGCACTTCCTGGCGCTGGGCGCGGGCGAAGGGGGCGCGCGGGCGGCCCGGCTCCTGTCCGACGCCCAGTACAGCAAGCACCTGCTGCTCGTCGCCGGTCTGGCCGACGGCGCCGCGCGGGCGTACCGGCTGCTGGGCGAGGCCCAGCGGCACCGGCCGGAAGCGGCGCAGGCCGTGCTCCGCCATCCCGCGGTCGGCGCCTGGGCCTGGCGCACCTACCACGCGCGGGTGACGGGCTCCGGCGGGCACTCCGCCGCCCGCCTCGCGGCGGTTGCCGCCGCCGCCGCGGTCCGTTCCGGCATGGACTTCGAGGTCGAGCTGCCCACGGAGGCGGGCGGTCTCGTGCTGCCGTCGCTCGGCCGCGCCGTACTCGACGATCCTCTTGTGACGGTACGACGGGTCCGCGGCGGACCGGCGCAGGTGGTCGGCGCCGGCACGGTACGCATCCCCGATGACCCCCACCGCGACGCCCCCGGCTGGCAGGCGATGCGCTACCTGGAAGCCGAGGCCCAGGGCAGAACACTCCGGCTCTGCGTCGACGACCTCGACCCGTACCGGATGCCCGGCGCCAGGCTCGCCGCCGACCGGCTGTCCGCCGACGAGCTGATCGTCTGGCAGGAGGCGCTGCGGCGGGCATGGGACCTGCTGCTGACCCATCACCGGACCGTCGCGGAGGAGGTGTCCGTGGCCACGCGGGTGCTGACGCCCCTGACGCACATCCCCGGTGACCAGATCAGCGGCAGTTCCCGTGAGGCGTTCGGCTGCGTCGCGCTGTCCACGCCGCCCGACGCGACGACGCTGGCCCTGACGTTCGCGCACGAGGTCCAGCACGGCAAGCTGGCGGCGCTGCTCGACGTGATCCCCCTGCTCAGGCCGTCGGCCGGCCGGCGCTACTACGCGCCCTGGCGCAATGATCCCCGCCCGCTGGGCGGCCTCTTCCAGGGAGCGTACGCCTACGTCGGCGTCAGCGGATTCTGGCGCAGGCAGCGCCGCCACGAGCAGGGGGCGGGCGCGCTCGCCGCGAGCGCCGAGTTCTACCGGTGGCGGGAGGCCGCGGAAGGGGCCACCCGGGTGATCGCCGAGAGCGGGTTCCTGACCCCGCCCGGCGAGCGGTTCGTCGCCCGGATGGCCGCGACGCTGGACGCCTGGAGGGACGAGGAGGTCTCCGCCGAGGCCGTGGAGAAGGCGCACCAGGACGCGGCGGCCCACCGGCAGACGTGGGAGGAGCGTAATGGAACGGTCACGCCGTCGACTCCAGGCGGCGTGACAGTTCCTGGATGAAGTCGCGGGCGTCTCCCCAGAAGACGGCGGCGCGCATGTTCAGCCGGGCGATCCGGGCCAGGTGGTAGTTTCTGGCGGCCTCCTCCATCCCGCCGGGGCCCGGATCGTACAGCACCATGACGATGTTCCTCCTGGGGGTGGAAACACCTGACAGGAGGGACATCAGCAGGTCGAACGCCGACGACCGCGGGTTGTAGCCGATCATCAGGAACGGGTTGGTCACCAGCGCCCCGACGATGTCGGCCGACCCTCTGTCGTACTCGACCCGCAGGCACCTCATGCGGTCGGTCTGGGACAACACCAGCGAGCCCGGCTGGTCGTACGATCCGGCCAGGTGGCAGACCAGGGGCCGCTCGGGGGTGGGCGCGATCACGGGCTCGGCCGTGGACAGTTCCGGGCGCCACGGCAGCACCTTCATGACCGGTTCCCTGCCCGCGCGGGCCAGCGACTGGGTGAGCTGGTCATGGTAGCTGGTGGTCAGATAGGACGTGGCGGGCACCTTCGCGAGAAACGCGTGCGGGTCCTCTTCCTCACGCTGCTCCCACGTCGCCCGGAGTCCGGTCAGGATCTCCTCGGCCATGGCCGCCTGGTCCGGCAGCGTCACCGCGTAGTCGAGGATCGACTCGAAGTTCCACGCGTCCGCGAACGGGTAGCCGAGCCGGCTGGCCCACTCCCAGCTCATCGCCCGGATCCGGGCGGCCTTCTCCCAGGAGATGTCGGCGCCGACGATCGGCGTGCAGTCGCCGGTGGTCACCTGGTAGACGAGCCTGGCCCAGTCGTCGCTCTCCATCTCCCTGGCCATCAGCGCCCTGCGGGCCGAGGAGGGGGCGGGCGACGGCGGCGGGGCCGTATCGCCGGGAACGGCGGGGTGCGTACCGGGTTCGGGGGCGACGCCGCTGTAGCGTTCGGCGCTCTCGCCGTCGTTGATCGCCCGGAAGTACGTGATCAGCCGGGCGACGAAACCCAGGACGCCCTCGTCCGCCGAGTCGGCCAGGGACGACGCCTCGGCGTGTCCGGCCAGTTCGGCGTATCTGGGGAAGTTCGCCCGGTTCTCCGGGTCTCCGCAGTCGGATCCGGCCAGCAGCCGGTGGACGTCGTGCCGTACCCGCTCCTGTTCCTGGACGGTCATGCGCTCCTTCACCGTCGACTGGAGCAGGCGGTGCACCTGGATCGTGCCCCGGCTGGCCAGCCGGACGAACCCGTAGCGGGTGAGCGCCCTGATCGCGTTGTCGGCCAGCACGGGATCCTGGAACACCGCGGCCGACTCGCCCGGCAGCGGCAGCGACCCCTGGCGAAGCAGGCCGCGCGAGATCGACTCCGGCCGGAGGAACGCGCAGCACCGCAGCAGGTGGAGTCCCTCCGGGCAGGTCTGCCTGAGCGTCTCGAACCCGAGATCCCATGCCGAGGCCAGGCCGCGCCCGTAGTCGACCGGCGGATGCTTGTCCAGCATGCGGCCGGGCTGTTCGTGCAACCGCGCCAGGTAGGCCCCGGGCGCCAGGCCGGAGCCCTTGATGTACGTGATCGCCTGTACGAGGCCCAGCGGCATGTCCTCCAGTTCCCCCGCCACCTGCCCGGCCTCCTCGACGGACATGCCGGGCACGCGGCGCGTGAGCAGTTCGACACTGTCCTCCCGCTCGAACACGCCCACCTCGATGGGCACCGCGACCTCTTCCCAGGCGGGCTCGCGCGAGGTGATGAGCACGTGCCCCGGCCCGGAACGCGGCAGGAACGACCCCACGCTCTCCGGGTGCCCGGCGTTGTCGAAGATGAGCAGCCACGGGCTCCAGCGGGAGTCCTCTCGCAGCATCTTCAGCGTCCTGGAGACGATCTCCGCCTCGCCGATGCCCTCGTCCAGCCGCCTGCCGAGAGAGGCCAGATCGGTCCTGATCAGGCTCGGCTGCTCGGCCCTGACCCACCAGACGGCCATGTACCTGGACGAATGCCGATGGATGTATTCGGAGGCGAGCTGGGTCTTGCCATGGCCACCGGGCCCGACCAGGCACACCGGCCAGTCGGTCTGCGCGACCATCGCGGCGTCCAGATCGGCCAGCAGGCTGGTGCGGCCGGAGAAATGACCCCTGACCGGCGGCGAACCGCCCCCGAGAATCCGCGGCAGGTCCTCCTGCTCCCCCGTCCTGCTCATGGTCGCGGAGACGCTCCGGTGCCGGTCCAGCCACCCCCGTACGCACGCTTCCTCGTCGTCTGCGAGCCCCAGCCCGTTCTCGCGCCCGAAGGCGAGGCAGGCGCGGACGTACGCGTCGACGAGCAGCCACGAGGGCGGCCGCTTGCGATCACCTTCCAGCAGGCTCTGCACGGTGCTGGGGGCCAGCCGCTCGGGATTCAGCCGGCGCAGTTCGCGGTAGGAGGGGCTGCCGACCTGCCGTCGTAGTTCGCTCATGGCGGCGATGAACGCCTGGAGGGGCTCTTCTGGCATCGGCCCTGCCTATCCGAACTCGTCCATGATTATCCACTTTATCGGCGCATTTCCCCAAGGAGGTGTTCCTGATTGTCCAGACTGTTCCGGCATCGATCCGCATCATTGCGGGACACCTCCGCGCCCGGCTTCCCTGAATACAGGACGCATCACAAGGGAGGCACAATGTGGCCCGAAATTGCCCTCTTCCTGTCGGCCGCCGCTTTTCTCGCACAGGCGCTGCGATTCCTGGTCCTGTTCCTGGGGTTCAGGCTCGCGCTCGGAAAGGCACGCCAAAGAGACCACGCGAGCCTGTATCGCGACTTCGCCAAGGCCGTAAGACCGGATCAGATGGGTGGCGGGTCGAAGTCGCAGTCCATTCGCGCGTCCTGCTCCAAGGCCAGCCGGGCGTCCGGGTGATCGGTGCCCATGCCCTCGGCATAGCCTCGCTGGGCCTCGGCGTGCAGCGCGTCCGCCTCCTCCGTCCGGCCGGAGGCGCGTGTGTCGAGGACCAGATTCGTCAGGCAGGCGAGCAGCAGCGGGTACTCGCGCGTGACGATCCGCCGCAGCCTGGTCATAGTCTCGATGCCCGATTGCCGGGCCGATTCGTACTCGCCCAGCGCCGCATGGTCGCTGGCCAGGTTGATGGCGCAGGTCAGGGCGTAGTGATGGTCACGTCCGAGGCGCTCGTCGAGGCCGATCAACGCCCGCTCGTTGGAGCGCCTGGCCGCCTCGGGGTCGCCGCGGAGCCGCTGCAGGATCGCGAGGTTGGTCGCGCAGCCGTACACGTAGGGGTGGTTCTCACCGTAGACGGCCTCGTACATCGCGACCGCCTGCTCGGCGATCGCGTAGGCGGCGGCGATGTCGCCGGTCGCGCGCAGCACGTTGGACAGGTTGCTGGCCGCCGCGACGGTCTCCGGGTGGTGGTCGCCCATGATGCGCTGCAGGCGGGAATGAACGTCCTTGGCGAGTTCGAGCGATCCGTCGAGGTCGCCCGCCCGGCGCTTGGCGATCGACAGGTCGCGGGCCGTGCGCAGCGTCCACAGGTGCTCGGCGCCGAGTTCCTGCACCCCGTAGGCGTAGGCGTCCTCGCCGAGGTCGACGGCCTCTCGCGAGTCGCCCGTCAGGCGGACGGCCCTGGCCAGGCCGTTCCAGCTGTTGAGGACGTCGGCCTCGCCGATCCGCTCCTCGCTCTCGCTCTGCTTGCGGTGCACGGTGTCGTGCAGGCTCCTGGCCGCCTGGTAGTCGCCGTTGAGCCCGTAGTCGATGGCCAGGTTGTTCATGATCTGCAGGGTCGCCGCCGCCTGCTCGCCGAACGCGGTCGTGTGCTGGGACTGCAGCCTCTCGTCCAGTTGCTGCGCCGCCGACCAGTCCCCCATGGCCCGCAGGTCGGCCGCGAACCCGCTGCTGAGCACCAGCGTCTCGCGGTGCTCGGGACCCAGAACCTCGGTCATCTTGGTCAGCGTGGCGCTGTCGAGATCGTAGGCGGCGCGGTATTCGCCCAGCTCGCGGATGATCCCGCCGAGGTGGCGCTGGGCGATCAGCACGTCCGGATGGTCCGGCCCCGACACCTCGGCCCACCGCCGTACGAACTGCTCGGCGAACGAGCGCGCCGACTGGTAGCTGCCCGACCGGTAGAGGTAGTAGATGACGTCGCGCGCCATGCCCCGCACCGCCGGATCGGGGCAGTCCTCCACCTGTGAAGGCAGGATGTGCGCGATCAGCTCGTTGTAGCGCTGCCAGCTGGCCGTCTCGTCGGGCGTTCTCGGAGCGGCTCCGGCCAGCAGGAGATGCACTTCGTGCCGGTACCGGCTGCGTTCGTCCTCGTCCAGTTCGTCCCGCAGGAGCGCCTGGACCAGCCGGTGCACCTGGATCGTGCGCGCCTGCGAGTCGATGGCCGCCAGCGCGAACCTGCCCAGTTCCCTGATCGCCCTGGTCAGCAGGATCGTGTCACCGAAGATGCCGCTCAACCTCAGGTCGGACGCCTGGTGGCCGGCCCGGCGGAAGACGTCGCGCGGGATCGGCTCCGGGCCGAAGAACGCGCAGCAGCGCAGCACGTCGACGGCCTCGGGAAGCTTGCTGCGCAACTGCCCCACCGAGAGCGCCCAGGCGGCGGTCATGGGCATCGGGTACTCCGACGGCTTGCTCTCCGAGAGCAGGGCGCTGGTCTGCTCCTTCAGCAGCCGCAGGTAGTCGTCCACCGAGATGCCGGTCTCGACGTGCAGCGCACCCGCCTGTTCCAGCGCGAGAGGAAGATCACCCAGCTGCTCGGCCAAGCGGTCCGCGTCACTGTCGGACAGCGACGCCCGCCTGGACAGGAACTCCACGCTCTCCTCACGGCGGAAGACGTCCACCGGCACGGTGTCGACGATGCCCTGCCAGCGGTGGTTGCGCGAGGTGATGATCACCTGTCCGGGCCCGCGCGGGATGAGGTCGCTGATCTCCTCCGGCTGGTCGGCGTTGTCGAAGACCAACAGCCATCGGTCGTACGGCTCGCCGCGCCGCAGGGCGTCGAGCACCGCGTCCGCCGCGTCCTCGGCCCCGCTTCTGGTCGCGGCCTGCAGCCCCAGGTGCGGCGCCAGGCCCGCCAGCGACGACTTGACCAGGACGGGCTGGTCCGCCGGGATCCACCAGACCACGTCGTACTCGGACCGGAACCGGTGGGCGTACTCGACCGCGAGTTGTGTCTTGCCCACGCCGCCCAGCCCGTGCAGGGCGTGCGGGACCACGGCGGTCACCTCGGTGGACAGGCCGGCGTGCAACCGCTCCAGCAGGATGGACCGACCGGTGAAGTTGACGTTGCGGGGCGGGATCTTGCCCCAGATCTCGGGAATCCGCCCAGCTCTGACCTTCTCTGGCCGTGAACCTGACATCACGCCTCCGAGGGGGATCGTCCACCCGATAATAGAGGCTTAGCCTTTCCGACTCCTAGGACACATTTGCCGTTATCCTTTTGCGGACAGGGTTCCGGATCGTAAGGGCTTCAATGAGCGATGAGCAGGCCGAGCCAGGCCTAGTCGATGTGAGTGGCTTGTCGCTGGTCGAACTCGACAAACTGGACAAGTCAGCACTTTCCCATGCTCTGCGCGCATTGATGCGGGTGGGCGAAGATGCGATGGGGCCGATCTCCGGGTTCAGCCAGAGCATCGACGGCCACGTCACCGCCAGTTAAAAATAGGGGACATACCTCGTGCTCCACGCCCTCGTCGTGCCAGGAGAGCAGGTCGTCCCCCATGAAGGACTCCGACTGGGCCCGGCTGATCGATCAGCTTCGCACCGGTGACTGCACGCCGTTCATCGGTGCGGGGGCCAGCGGCGGCAGCATGCCGTCCAGCAGAGAGCTGAGCCGCGAATGGGCGGACCGCTTCGGCTACCCCTTCACCGACGACTGCGACCTCGCCCGGGTAACGCAGTACGTCCGCAGCGTCCTGGGCGACTCCGGGCTCAAACACGAACTCAGCCGCCGCCTCACCGCACTCGACCCCCCTGACTTCACCGCGCCGGGCGAGATCCACTCCTCCATCGCCGGCTTCCCCATCCCGGTGTTCCTGACCACCAACTACGACGACTTCCTGGTACGCGCGCTCCGCGGCTCCGGCAAAGAACCGAGTTCGGCCATATTTCCGTGGCACGAGGGCGTGCCGTACGACAGAAACCTTTTCGAGCGCGGCGCCGGCATACGCCCCGACGCCGACCGGCCGATGGTCTACCACCTGCACGGAAGCGTGAGCCTGCCGTCATCCATCGTGCTGACCGAGGACGACTACATCGATTTCCTGGTCCACCTGACAGCGGCCCGCGCGCAGGGCAACCGGCACGTGATCCCCCCGATCATCCTCGACGCCGTCGCGAACCGGCCGCTGCTCTTTCTCGGTTACACCCTTCAGGAATGGACGTTTCGCGTGCTGTTCCACGGGCTCATCAGACGGTATCCGGCCATTCGCCGACGACGTCATGTCAGTGTCCAGCTCACGCCGGAGAACGAGAACGTGAAGCCGGGAGCCGCCCTTCGCGCCATGGAATACCTCGACCGGTATTTCGACGGCTGGGAGGTCTCCGTCTATTGGGGCACCCCGCGCCAGTTCTGCGAGGAACTCGACGAGCGAATGGGGAATCGGTCATGAGCGCCCCGCCGTACGTGGGACTGCGCTCTTATACGAAGGACGACCAGCAGCGATTCTTCGGCCGCGCGGCGAAGGCGTACGAGATCTCCGTGAAGTGGCAGGCGTACCGGTTCACGATGCTGCACGGGCAGTCGGGAGTGGGCAAGACGTCGGTGCTTGAGGCGGGCGTGCTGCCGGAACTGGCCGACAGGCGGGTGGATGTATTGCCGATCGGGCGGCTCTCCCACGGCTCCGCCTTTCCGATGGCCGCCCTGCCGGAACGTAATCCGTTCACGGTGGCGCTGCTGTCGTCATGGGCGCCGGGCGAATCGCTCACGCGGCTTTCCGGGCTCACCGTCCGGCAGTTTCTCCGGCGCCGCGGGCCCAGGTTCGACAAATACGGCGACCCCATTCCCATCCTGGCCGCCATCGACCAGGCGGAGGAACTCTTCTTCGACTTCCCCCACCGCCAGGGGTTCCGCGATCCCTTTATCGCGCAACTCGCCGATGCGCTGGCCGACAACGAGGACCTGTACCTTCTCCTGTCGATCAGGGACGAGTATCTGGCCAGGCTCAAGGCGCACGGGAACCCTCTGATGAACGCCGGCCAGTACACGGAGGTGGTGGTGGACCCCTTCGACGAACAGGAGGCGCTGGCCGCGATCAGCAAACCGCTCGCCGGCACGGGACGCTCCTACGCGCCCCAGGCGGCGGAAACCCTGGTCAGAGAGCTGCGCACGGTCCATCTCCAAGGCATCGGAACCCCGTCCTCCTACACCGTGGACACCATCGAACCGGTGCAGCTCCAGATCGTCTGCTCCGCCCTGTGGAACTCCTGCCCGAGCGATCTGACCGTCATCACCCCGGAATACGTGGAACGGCACACCGACATCGATCGATCCCTGGGCGACTTCCTCGACCAAGCCCTGGCTGAGATCGCGCGCGACCACGAGATCCCTCTCGAACGGCTCAGCGCCTGGCTACGAGAGACGTTCATCACCGAACTCGGCACCCGCGGCACCGCGTACGAGGGCGAGACCCAGACCACCGGCATGCCCAACAGCGTGGTCAAGGCCCTGATCGACCGCCACGTGCTCAAGGCCGAGATGCGCTCGGGCCTGCGGTGGTGCGAACTGCAGCACGACCGGCTGCTTCAGCCGGTACAGCGCGCCTTCGGCGGCGCCCGCCCGCGCCCCGACTCCGGCCAGCCGCCCGTGAGCGCCGCCGAGCACCTGCGCGTGGCCGAACAGGTGCTGGCCGACGGCAACCTCACCCTGGCCGAGACCCACGGCGACAAGGCAAGGCGCGCCTGCGGCGAAGACGACCTGCGCACGCTGGCGGAGATCGAGTCGTTCCTCGGCAACCTCGCCCATACCCGCGGCGACTGGGAGGTGGCCGAGCGCTGCTACAAACAGGCCAGCCAGGTGTACGAACGCCTGCGCGACACCCCTGCCGTAGGCCGCTCACTGGCCTCCGCCGGACGCGTGATCCTGCACCAGGGCCGCCCGGACGACGCCATAGACGAACTGCGATCCGCCGTAGGACGAGTACCGAACGACCTCAACCTCCAGGTAGAACTGGCCATCACCGTATGGCACACCGGCAACCCCCAGGCCGCGCTATCCATCCTCCAAGCCGTCCTGTCCGCGGACGGCGACAGACCCATCGCATTGCAGGCCCGCGGAGAAATCCTCGCCGACCTCGGCTCCCCCATCCAGGCCCTACGAGACCTGGACCGGGTACGCGAACCCACGGAACCGGCCACCATCGCCGCCAGAGCACTGGCATTGGCCGACCTGGACCGCGTCGAGGAGGCGTCAGTCGAGCTGGAGGCCGCCCTGGTCGGCGGGCGCGACCACGGCCTGGTGGCGTACCTGTGCGCCCGCGCCCTGTCCCGCATGGGCAACCGCGCCCGAGCCGCCCAAATAGCCCGCGAAGCCACCCGCCCACCCCTGACGGCCTACCAGCGCAGAATCCTGGCAGACCTGCTGTGAACGGATTCCAGGGGTTGGCAGCAGGCGACAGGCTCGGTGACCAGGCCCCGATGGGGCACCGAGCCTGGTTCGACGCGTACCGCCGAACGTTCATGCGTCGAGGTCCCAGCGGTCAAGAAGCGTGACGACAGGGTGGCTCTCCCGCATCCTGGCCAGTTCCATGGCCGTCAGCGAGGTCGCGCCGGGAAAAGTGTCACCCACTTTCCATCCGGCGTGCAGCACCGCGTCTTCGAGCGCCGCCACGGGGTTCCGGGTGGCCAGCCAACTGTGCAGGAATGACGCGAAGAGCGCGTCCCCCGCCCCCGCGGTGCTCACGACACCCCGTGGCGCCACGGCGGCGACCTCGACCAGGACCCCGTCGGCCAGCCCCATGACGCATCCTCGCCCGCCGAGGCCGACGGCCGCGATCAAGCAGCCCGGATAGCGCTGGAAGATCTTCGCCACCCATTGTCTCGGTGGGCAGGGCAGGCGTTCGTGGCTGCAGAAGATGATGTCGGCGACCTTCAGCCACGGCCGGTTGTACGCGTCGTCCACGTCCGCGATCAGATGGACATCGACCGCGATCGGCACGCCCTCCTCACATGCCGGTTCCAGGAGTGGCCGGACGAACGCGGTGTTGGTGAGCACGGCCAGGTCGGCGCCACGCACGAGACGGCGGAACACCTCGACGGGATACTCCACCGTGTTGACGGCGGCGACGTACGGATGGCCCGAGCGCTGGCCGTTCAGGGCCACCAGAACGACGCCGAGGGAAGACCGCGGCGCTGTCACCACCCCCGGGCCCCACAGCCCTCGGGCGCGCACCGCCGTGCTGATCGTGCCTCCCGCCAGATCCTCCCCGACGAAGGTGCACAGGCGTGCCTCGTCGCCGAGGGTGTGGAGTGTGCTGGCGATGTGGCACGCCGCTCCTGACACCTCTGCTCTCATCCACTCGGGGAAGCGTTCCTGCGCGTACGGCAGCGGGAAGCCCGCCACCGGCATGGCCATGTACAGGCTGGTGACACCTGCCACGACTACCGAACTACTCATGGTCCCTCCTGACGGATCGCGTGGTCGGGCGTACAGATCAGATAGGGCGCGGGGACCGGATCGGCAGGGGGCAGGATGAGGGGCTGAGGCAACCGCATGAGCCGGTACATCAGCCGTCTCATGTTCCGGTCGAAGCGGCCCGGAGCCGAGGTGAGCCGGTTCACGACCTCGGCGTGGCGTGCCGCCGGGCGGCGCGCGGCCGCCGTACGGAGTTGGGCGCACAGCGGCTGGTCAAGCCGTAACCGGGGGGCCGCCGACGCCAGGAGTCCGCCGGCGGACTCCGGATCCACGGCGTCTCGCACGTCGTCGACCAGGGATACGGAGGCACCGCACACCGTGCCGTACACCGCGATGGAACCGTGGTCTCCGACCACGTGGTCCGCAGCGACGAGGACACCGCGCCAGTCCGCCTCGGGAGGAACCAGGGCCAGTTCGTCCCGCAGGCAGTCGGCCAGCCAGTTGCGGATCTGCCAGATGCCGTGGCCGAACCAGATGTTCGGATGGAGAAGGGCGGCGAGGCGGTAGCGGTCGCGGGGAAGCTCGGCCAGCATCCGGCGGAGCAACCCCGTGTGTCTTCCGAAGAGCGAGTCCGATCCCCAGGTGGAGGTCATCACTACGAGCTCGTGCTCGTCCGTGACGCCGAGGGCGCCTCGATAGGCGCGGCGCTCGGGCGAACTGGCGATCAGCCGATCGTGGGAAGCGTCGCCGACGACTTCAGCGACGGCCACAGCCTCTGGGCAGTATCGCGCCAGCCGCTGACGTTCGCTGTCGTGGGCGAGCACGATGGCCGACGGGATCACGGCGCCGTCTCGGATCAGTTCCTGGGCGCTGAGCCCGTACACACCTCGGGACGCGACTGCTCCGCCACCCAGCCGGCGGCTGACGAGCTTGTTGTATCCGGCGCCGTGGGGCATTACCACGAGCGGTGCGTGAACATACTCGATTCCTCCGTAGGCGGCGGAGATGGCGAGGTCGAATTGCTCACGGATCGCCAGATGCCATGGCAGCGTCACGCCGCCTATGCGTCTGAGCAATTCGGTCGCCCCATTGCCGAAGACGTCAGGAGCGATCGTGAAAACCACCTGGACCCGGAGGTCGGCGGAGAGAAGGCGGACGACGTCCAGCAGGCGCTGCCCGGAGGTGACCGTGTGGACGATCACCAACACTGTTCTCTGGCTACGACGCGTCATCCAGCGTGGTGCATCCGGTCCAACCGGAACGCGGTACCCCTCCGAACACGTCATCGGATTTTTGACCCCCTGTCCTGGCCGAATCCCCAAATAGACGGCCTAATCCGATAATGTCTCGGCGTCCTAGACAAAACCTTGCAACAACCGTGAAGTGGCTATGTCTGGACAGCAGGCGGCATATGGACCGTTAACCGAGTTTGCGGGAAACTGGTGGCGAGGGCCCTCTGATCTCTGGAAGGACATTCATGGAGTTCCGGATACTCGGCTCCGTGGAAGTATGGGTCGACGGGGAGGCATGTGAGCTCGGCTCGGCCAAGGAACGGCACGTCCTGGCCGTACTGCTGCTGACTCCTGGGCAGCCTGTGTCCATCGAAAACATGATCAACCGCGTCTGGGATGACGCGCCGCCGTCGAAGGCGCGTGAGAGCGTCCACAGCTACATCGCACGCCTGCGTCGTCGCTTGAACGGGCGAGCCGGCGACCGGGTGGCACGGCTCAACTCTCGATCAGGCGCCTATGTGCTGGAAATCGATCCCCAAACGATTGACCTGCACCGATTTCGACGGCTCAGCGCACAAGCACGGGCCATCTCCGACAGCGGCGACCAGGAGGAGGCGCTGCGGCTCCTCCTGGCAGCGGAGAAGCTGTGGCGCGGTGATCCGCTTTCCGGCCTGTCCGGAGAGTGGGTCACCAAACTGAGGACGAGTCTGGAGAGTGAGCATCGCGCCGCGATCGGCATGCGGCTCGCCATGGAGCGCGACATGGGCCATCACGCCGAACTGGTCGGAGAGCTGTACGGCCTCGTCCACGAGTATCCCTACGACGAGTCGTTCGCCGAGCATCTGATGGTCGCGCTCCGCCGTTGCGGGCGCCAGGGTGAGGCGCTGGAGATCTACCATCGGGCGAGCCATCGTCTCGTCGAGGACCTCGGCGCCGAGCCCGGTCCTTCGCTTCGCGGCACGTACGAGCGCATATTGCGCGGAGATGCGGACCTGACCGCGCCACCTCCACGCAACCGCGTCCCTGTCGGGCCGCTCGCCGACAATCTCCCCCGCGACATTCCGGACTTCACCGGGCGAGAGGCAGAGCTGAGCCACCTGTACGGCGAGCTGGAACGATCTCCTTCGACAGCCGTGATCAAGCCCATCGACGGAATGGCCGGAGTCGGCAAGACCGCGCTCGCCGTCCACATGGCTCACCAGCTTGCGGACCGCTATCCAGACGGACAGTGGTATCTCCATCTCCGTGCCCACGACCCCCATCAACCGCCGATCGACCCCACCCAGGGTCTTGAGGTCTTGTTACGGCTTCTCGGGGAGGACCCCGAGCGGATTCCCGAGGCGCTGGAGCCACGTGCCGCGCTGTGGCGCGCGCGACTCGCCAACCGCCGGATGCTGATCGTGCTCGACGACGCGGCCAGCGCCGACCAGGTTAGACCGTTCCTGCCGGGGAGGCCCGGCTGCCTGGTGCTGATCACGAGCCGACGGCGGCTCACTGGGCTGGAGGGGGCCCGGCCGCTGTCTCTGCCCGCGCTCATGCCCCCTGAGGCGGCGCTGCTTTTCCGCCGGATCGTCGGGCAGGACCGACGGCTCGACGCCGGGGACGTCAATCAACTCGTCCGCCTGTGCGGTCACCTCCCGCTTGCGGTCACGATCATGGCCAACCGGCTTCGCCACCGGCCGGCTCGTGGCGTCGGGGACCTGGTGACGAAATTGTCGCGGTCGAAGGACCGGCTCGCCGAGATGTACGCGGGAGACAGGGATCTCCTCACCGCGTTCGATCTGTCCTATCGAGAACTGTCACCGGAACGGCAGCAGGCATTTCGTCGCCTCGGGCTGCACATCGGCGCCGATCTCTCGGTCGATGCGGCCGCCGCGCTGATCGGCTGCGAGGCCAATCGGGCGGAACACGCCCTCGAGGAACTGATCGACCGCCATCTCGTGGAGGAGCCGGACTCCGGCCGGGTCCGCTTTCACGACCTTCTGCGGGCGTACGCCAGGGAGCGCGCCATCGAGGAAGAATCCGCGGAAGAGCCGCGGCGGGCCGTCCATCGGCTGCTCGACTTTTACCTGTGCGCCGCCGACCAGGCCGACCGCGTACTGTACCCGCACAGACGGCGCGCCAGCGTGAATGTCGTCCACCCGTGCGATGCCGCACCCATGGAGGGGTCACGCTCCGCCGCCGAATGGTTGCGTGCCGAGCGGGCCAACGTGTTGATGTGCGTTCGCTACGCCGCGGAGCACGGATTTCCCACGCATGCCATTCAGCTTTCGCAGGCCATCGCCCTGCATCTCGAACGCTCTGCCCACTGGGAGGACGGCGCACGCGTTCACGATCTGGCCCGCCGCGTCTGCCGGGAGATCGGTGACCGCGCGGGAGAGGCGCGGGTGGAGCTCGAACTCAGCCTGGTGCGAAGTCGCATGAGCCACTACGCCGCCGCCTTCGAGCACGCCGGAAGAGGTCTCGGCATCTTCCAGGCGATCGGCGACCGGCGCGGAGAGGCCGAGACACTGGATCATCTCGCCCGTGTGTCCTGGCTGTCCGGCCGTAACAGGGAGGCTCTGGGATACGCGGAGAGGGCGCTCGAGTTGTTCAGCGCGATCGCGGACCGGCACGGCGAAGGCAACGCGCTGCTCCATGCGGGAATCGCCCTGTCGTATCTGGGACGTGCCGAGGAGGCGGTAGCGGTCTTCGAGGCCGCACTCGAGATCGTGAACGGGACGGGCGACGTCGCCACAAAGGCGATGATCCTCAACAACCTGGGCGAGCTTCATTTCAACCGCGGCGGCTATCCCACCGCGCTCGGACTTTTCCGGAAGGCGCTCGCCATTCTGCGTGAGGCGGGCTGGCGGCAGAACGAGGCTGTCGCACTCAATAATATCGCCAATTGCCATGAGCGAGAGGGCCGTCGTGACGAGGCTCTGCAATTCTATCGCGAGGCGTTGACGATTTATCGGGAGACCGGCGACCGGCGACATGAGGCCGACACGCTGAGCAACATCGGGTCGACCTATTTGGCCATGGATCTTAAAGCCGAGGCGCTGATTCATTTTCAGAAGGCGCTCTCCATCGCGGAGAACATAGGAGATCCATACGAATCGTCGCGCGCGCTCCAGAGGATCGGTGAGAGCCAGCGGCTCAGCGGCCAGTTCGCTCTGGCTCGGAATACCTGCGAGAGGGCGCGGGTCCTCGCCCGCGAACTCGGCGATCCGTTTCTCGAGGCCAATGCCCTTCTTGGCCTGGGTGAAGCCCTTCTGTCCATGCATGGGAGGAAGGTCGCGGCGCGGCCCTGGACCGAGGCGCTAACGATCTTCGAGCGTCTGGGCGCACCAGAGGCGAACACCTTGAGGCGACGCCTCGAAGCGCTGAAGGCCACCGGGGCCTAGTTTTCCAAACTTGTGGCGGTCAGCAATATTTCCGGATACTGTATAACACCTCGGGGGGACATGTCATTATATGTCCGAAAGGGGTAAGTTGTTCCTGAATAGTCTATATATGATACCAACGGCTGTTGCAGGCATCATGATGGGAGTAATTGACATCATGATGGGCTGATCAGCCAAGACATGGCCCTCGGTCGCCGCCTCACCTGGGGCGGCGACCTTCGTTTTCGCCTTGGGTTCTAGGATAACGGTCAAAAGCCTCAAGCCGCTCCTTAATTCTGAAATATCCGATAGACCCGTCTTGTCCAATAGCTTCCAGTGCGGCCTCGTACTTCCGTTTTGCCTCATCCTCACGACCGGTGCGCTCCAGGAGGCGTCCCATCGCCTCTAGGGCTGAGGCCCTGCCCGCGGCCGACCCCAGCCCGGCCATCGCCTCAAACGCGGCACGCAGTTCCTGGTCCGCCTTGTCGTGATCGCCCAGCGCAGCGCACGCATGACCGAGGAAGATACCTACGCGGGCCTGGTTGTACGGGTCGAGGGCACTGGCCAGCAGATGTCGCGCCCGTTCCAAATGGACCACGGCGTCCAGACCACGGTCCTGCGCCAGGAGCACACCCGCGAGGTCGATCAGGGCCAGAGCCGTCTTGCGGTCGGCGCCCAGAGCCTGGAACGCGGTGATCGCGTCCGTGAGGCGGGCGATGGCCTCGCCGTGGTCACCGCGTTCTGCGGCGACCAACCCGAGCCTGCGCAGCGAACCGACTTCCCTCTCCCGCTCCCCCAGCCGCCGCCAGATCACGAGCGCTTCTTCGAATCGTGCGCCGGCCTCATCGTGCCGCCCGAGGGCAAGCAGGCTCAGGCCCAAGCGGTTCAGCATCTTCGCCTCGGCGTACGCGTCGCCGCAGGAACGCGCCGCGGCCAACCCCGTCTCCTCCACCGCGACACGCTCCAAGTGGTGGCCCATGAAGAGGAAGAGCGCCCACATGCTGTCCGTGAGCTGGTACGCGGTCGCTTCGCGCCCGAGCTCGCGCGCAAGGGTGACGGCGGCGCTCAAGTTCGCGCGTTCCGACTCCAGCCACTTGAGCGCGTCTTCCGGACCACCGAAGTCCGTCACCTCGGCGGGAGGCGGTTCGGCGTCACGGGGCAGTTGGGTACGGTGCGGCCGCAGTCGGCGTTCCGCGCACGCGGCGGTGGCGAGATACCAGGACAGCAGGCGGCCAACGGCGAGATCCCGAGCTTCGGGCCGGTCCTCGGCCTCGACCAGATGGGAGGCGTGCAACCGGACCAGCGCGTGGTGAAAGCGGTAGCGCCCGTCGGGCTGGTCGGTCAAAAGGTTCGCGTCCGTCAGTTCCCCCAGCAACCGCCTGGCCTCCATCCTCGGGATTCCGGCCAGCGCGGCCGCCGCGCCATCGGCGAACCTGTCTCCAGGAGCGAGGCTGAGCAGCCGGTAGAGCCTGGCCGCGTCGGGACGGAGGGCCCGATAGGACAGGTCCAGCGCGGAACGCATCGCCATGTCATCTCCGATCGTCAGCACCGCCAGGGTCCTCTGCTCCTCGGCCAGCGCGGAGACCATCTCGCGGAGGGGCCAGCTCGGGCGTACAGCTAGGCGGGCCGCCGCGACGCTCAGGGCCAGCGGCAGCCGCATACACAACTCCACCAGTTCTGAGGCGGCCTCGTGCTGCTGCTCCAGCCGGTCGCTGCCCAACGCGTCGCGCAGGAGAGCAAGACTCGCCTCAGCGTCGAACCGATCGACATACACGCCGCGTACTCCGTGTGTCATCAGGCCCGCCAGCCGGTATCTGCTGGTCACCACGGTGATACTCGCGAACGAGGCCGGGAGCAACGGCCGCACCTGAGCGGCGGTCATCGCGTCATCGAGGAGGACGAGAACCCGCTGGTCCTTCGTCACCGTGCGATACAAGGCCGCACGCTGCGCCAGATTGCCGGGAATGAGGTCCGTCGGGACACCCAGGGATTGGAGAAAGTCGCCAAGAATCTCCTGCGGCGACGCCGGGTCGGCACCGGAATGCCCGCGCAGATCAGCGTACAGCTGCGCGTCCGGAAAATGCGGGCGAATCATGTGCGCCCAGGCCAGGGACAGCGCGGTCTTCCCCACGCCCACAGGTCCCGTCAACAACACGGTGAGCGGGCCCTCGGTCGCTTCCTCCCGCAGCGCGTCGAGCTGGGCGATGGCGGCCTCGCGATCGACCAGGCGCGGCGGGGGCGGAAGCTGGCTCGGCGCGGGCAGAGTGGCCGTGGCCTGGAAATGGATACCACCGAATACATCACGTGCTTGAACCAGCGGACCGTGAATCACTCCCGTGACATCGTTATGCACAATTTCGGACATATTTCGGTTGGCTATCACGTCGTTTCGAAACCAATCCCTTATTGGGCCAGCGAAACATATGCAACGATGACGCATCACCGAGGGGTCCGCAATCCGCCAATGAACGCGATGTCCCGGCACACCAACCACTCAGGGCTATCGCGGCGCCAGCCGTATCGGATCGCCGGGCGTGTGGTGGACTGGAGCAGAATCACGCGAGACCGAGATTTCAGATTCCGTGCCCGGCATGGCCCATGAACGAGTCCGCGGAAACCGATCGCTGCCTGTCCTGACAGCGCCTCATCACGTCTGCCGCCCGAAGGCTGGGCTGATCCCGGCGGAGGACGGGCGTTGCGAGATCACCCTGGCGGTCGTCGATGTGGGCGGCCTACGATCCCGACGAGGAAGGCGAGGAGTGGTAAGACGGCCATGAGGACTCGCTCAGTATCGGCGATACTTCCATGACGACCGCCCTGTCGGCGATCAAGTCAGTGAGGCGATCGACGATCATCGCGTGAGGAAGCTGAGCGACGCCCACGCCGGCTGTTCGCATTGCGCGGCAAAGCGGCACGGAGCACCGCCACTTTGTCGAGAACTGCTAAAGATGTCCGGGCCCGAGCTCATCTGACCAATGGGTTGCGCATCCGCCGGGCGATCGATTCATAATTGGCATCACCCTACCGCTGGAGGAAAGCGTGGACACAGCTTTGGTAACCGAGGTTGTCGCCGCA
Source organism: Nonomuraea sp. NPDC059007 (assembly GCF_042740555.1). NCBI lineage: Bacteria > Bacillati > Actinomycetota > Actinomycetes > Streptosporangiales > Streptosporangiaceae > Nonomuraea > Nonomuraea sp. NPDC059007. Next base: position 246,884 of record NZ_JBHYJD010000006.1, read on the forward strand.
CTTCTCGGCGGCGCCGCCGGCGAGGTGGGAAAGAACGCGTGGGCGTCGCTGACCGCGCTCGCGAAGCGACGCTTCGGGTCCGACGAAGACTCGGTCACTGCTCTGGAGAACGCTGAAACGGCCGACACCCAGCGTGTCGTCACCATCCTCGAGCGAAAGGCAGCCGAACACCCCGAGTTCGCCTCCGAGCTTTCAGCCTGGGCAACGCAGACACAGCAGGCGATCCAGTTCACCTCGACAACCAACATCATCGGCGGAAACGCCACCATTCACGGAAACGCCATTCAAGCCGGCAACATCGGATCCATCACATTCAACTAGCCCCCACGACGCAATAGAGCCGTTGGCCAGCAGACTCGTATCGACAAAGATCGAAAAAGACCCTCTGGGATGATCCCGAAGGGCCTTTGAGCTGTGGCGCGGCCGGAGGTACTCGAAACCCCAACCATCTGATCCGTGGGTCAGTGTGTGATGGTGCATGCACCTCGCAAGATCATCCCACGTATGTGCCGGTACCCGATGATGGCACGATGTTCCTAGGCATGGTCCCACGCTGTGGTGAAGAACTGGAGAGCGTAGTCGTACATCAGGCCGGGGCGGGGTGCCACTATGCAGGGCGAGTCGCGGCCGTGGGCCGCCCGACGGTAGAGGGTGAGGAAGGCGACGCGGTCGGTGATCACTATTCGGTGGAGGTTGGGGAAGTTGTAGCGGCGCAACTCGATGTTGTCCCTGTCAACGGCGACCTCGCTGATGTACCCGGCGTTGATATCGACCTGCTCAGCCAGCATTCCCCGGGAGAAGCCCGGGTCAATGCGCCGGATCTCGTCCTCGCGCCACTCCAGCCATGATGCGGAGGGATGGTTGGTATCGGGAAGCAGTACGTCAACGAACTCTAGGCGACGTCCTTCATCCTCCCACAGAGCGACGAACCCGTCGCGAGTGAGTTCATTCCCTCGGCCGGCCAGCACCCGTACCCACTGGGCTTTGCCGAGCTCTGCCGTGAGATCTTCGGCGGCGCCGCGCTGTCGCGGATGCACCCGAGAGATCCCCAAGCCGGTGAGTCTGGACAGAAGTAGGACCGGCCAGGAGCGCGCCCGCGGTGACAGTGCCATGCCGCCCACTACGGCAAGCGCGGCCGCGACGAGCGAACTCACCACCCCGATCACGAACTCTCCCATCGGGGCTCCCGGTCAGGTGTGATGCGGAAGGTAGGGGATTAGCGCACGCAATACCTCGGCGGCATTCCGGGCAGCGGTCTTCTGCAGAGCGTCATTCTTGTCCTTGTCCGAGTGGTCGGAGACTCCGCGAACAACTACCCAGCCGCGCATCCCAGCCTGATTGCCGCGCTCGTGGAATGCCTGAGCCAGACCGCCGGCTTCCATGTCAACCACTGAGATCTTGTCATTGTAGTGTTTGAGATATCTCCGGACCTCAGATTCGGCGTCTGCGATAACGGCGTCGCCAGTTCCGACGATACAGGGAATGACGCGAAACTCGCCCTCGCCGTTTGTGAATCGCGCCGGTTCACCGTAGTCGGTGAAAAAGCTGTTCACGGCATTTCCCACCATGGCAGACGTCTCACGGTCCTCGCCTCTGCGCTGGATTCCGTCAGCGGTTTCCTTCCGGAGGTCGTAGTAGACCGCTCGCGTTGCTATGGCGACGTCGCCCGCTGAGATGTCCGGTTGGAATCCGCCGCCGATGCCGACAAGTGCGACGACCGCCGGCCGGAACATCTCCCTGAGATTCTCGAACGCGGCCATTGTCGATCGTTGGCCCTGGCCCAGCGATCGAGTCATCACCACTCTGGTGGCGACGCCTCGGAGGTCGATGGTGCCGCACCAGAAGGGAATCCCGTTCACGGGGGCGCCTTCGAGGTTGAGGACATCTATGACTGCCCTTGCCTCCGATTCTTTGATTGTTATCACGCCGACGTCTGCGCGCCTACTGACCACCTCCCCGGTCAGATGATGGTGGACGGCCGTTGCGCCATCGCCGATGGCAGCGCCACTGATGGTCATGAGGCCGCCCTGATTGATTATTCCGCTGTTCTTGAACTGATCGTTCATGCGCGACCCCCGCTGGATGCGCTGCCGAAGCTCTCAGGTAGGTCGAGTTTCATCGAATTGGTGCCGACCGCAGAGTTCTCTACATTCATGGATTCGCCGAAGTTCATGATCCCGGTATTGATGATGCTCGTAGCACGTTCCTCGAACTCCGAGATATCGACCTCTTTTTTGCGCAGGAACTCGGTCGCCGCCTTCAGCAGGCGGTCCTCTATGAGTTTCACGTGGTCGGAGATGAGCGTTCGGTCGAGTTGGGCCGTCTCCCATGGCATGCGTTTTTCTTCGCGCACACTCAATCTTGCCCCGATCTTCACACCGCGTCGGGGATCGAGAACGCGGGTTCGCCGCGCTCGAAGAGCCCCAAGCAGGACGGCCGGGACGTGGATGAGACGCCATGACTGCATGATGTCGGTCGGGAGTTCGGTAAGAGCTCGGACCGCTGCCCGGAGTATCGCAGTGGCTCCAGTCTCGCCATACTCGTCCAGGACATGGTACTCGTCCGGCGTACGCGTCAGCGCACACGCAGCGAAGTCGAGGCTGAGCGCGCTCCCTTTGATTGTGGTGCGAAGGAACACAGTGGTAACCAGCTCCCCGAATACCGATGTACGAATCTCGAGGAAGTGATGAAATCGGTCGAACGGCCGATCGATGATCTCGTCGATTTTGTGCGCAGCAGGCTCGCCCTGTAGCCAGCCGCGCTCTTGGTCGACTTCAGGCTCTGCTATATAGATACGGTCTGCTTTTCCGAAGTCCGGAAGGCTGGTGGCGTCATCCTGCCCGTCGAGCCGTTGCATCTCGTCCTTCAAATAGGCGACCAGCTCATGCGCTTTGAACGGGAGCGGATTAAATTCCCGATCGGCCATGCTCCCTTCGCCTGTCTGCAACAAGTGGATGTTGAGCGGCGGGTTCCAGCGATGAGTCAGCCGCCCGGCTCCCACGAATGGCTTGTGCGAGTCGTCAAGCGCCAGGACGTCGCGGAGCTTTTCCGGCTTCGACTCCTTCTTCGGGGGCCTGCGATAGATGACGAACGTGTGGCCCTGCTGTTCGTCGATTGCCCGATATCGGTGGTTGTCCGGCGAGGGCAGGGGGCCCTTGGCCGTTCGGTGCAACGCGCTGCGTTGAGCAGCACGGCAGCCGCACGCCACAAGGACGGTCAACATTCCCATGATCCCTGTTTGCTGCAGCAGTTGGGAGAGCGGAATGCGGGCCACGCCGGAGATCACCGGAACGGCGACGACCAGAGCGCCACTGCCGATGCAGGCAAGCTTGAGGGAGCGGAGATGCTCAGCGAGGTCGCTCGACTCGCTGCGCCAGCGGCCGCGCCCTAAGAACCGGTCCGCGCGCTCTTTTGCCTTCAGCGGCAGAGCGACCTGCGCGCTTCTGACGGCGATGGCTGCAGACCGGCACAGGCCGAACATCGCCGCGGTTGCAGCAGTCGCGGCGGGCATCCATGTGATGCCGCCGAGGAGAACCGCGAGCATTAGCACCCATGTCAGGGTCTCCAAGCGCCACGCCTGCCAGGCGTGCACGACAACCGGCACCAGATCGAAGCCGTAGGAGGGCGCGACCATGTGCTTGGAGTCGTTGTAGACCCGGCGGATGATCTTCTCTCGGAAGTCGCGATCGAGGTAGACACCGGCACAGAGGTACCGTGTCGCCTTCGAGTCGACTGCCCCCGTGCTCTTCTCGAGACGTACCGTGCTCGATTGGGCCATGAACCCCCCCGATAGCCGTTTAGGTAAATCTGACCATAAGTTCGTCACCACTTGGAGTCAACTAGACCTTTAATGGGGTATGGCCACGAGCAAGACAGTTCACCGACGCCGCCCACCCGGCTCCCTGACCGCAGCCGTGGATCTAGTGATCTTCTGCCCATCGAGCGCGGCGACCAAGGCCTGTCTCCTATGCGATGAGTCGGGTGGTCCTCAGACGAGACTTAGACCCTCCTGCACCCCTGGAACAGTCACTCCACGAAACGGACACCCAGGCTGTTATCGACACTTCGCCGTAACCCTGGTACGCGGTCTACGTCCTGATCCTGGTTCTCGGCCTTCGGCGCGGTGAGGCACCCGGCCTGGCAACTGCCGGATCTCGATGACCTGGACGTCTACACCCAGATCCCGAGCCCCTGAAACCCGGAGGACACTGGATCGGCTGATAGATCAGAACGCCTAGCCCGAAGGCGTTGCTGTGCAACGCTGCTCTGCGCTCACGAAAAAGGCCCTTCGGGATGATCCCGGAGGGCCTTTGAGCTGTGGCGCGGCCGGAGGTACTCGAAACCCCAACCTTCTGATCCGTAGTCAGATGCTCTATCCATTGAGCTACGGCCGCTTGCTTCGTAAGAAAGCATAGCGGACCCCGCGGGGTGCCCAGAACCGGATGGTCGATTCGGCCCTGTGGATACATCGAAGTGTGTATCCACAGGTTGGCCGGGCGAAGGAGGGAAGGGGCGGCCGAGGGTGATGAGATAGGGCAATGAAGCGTGCGGCACTTGGGGCGGTCCTGGCGTTCGCCATGGGCGCGGCGCTGATCGCTGGAGGTGCGCACTTCCAGCGAGGCTCCACGTGGCTGCTGTTCGTGCCGCTGGCCTTCGTGTGTGCCGGGGTCGTGGTGCGGACGCGGGCGCCGATCTGGTCGCTGGCGCTCGGTCTCGTCGGGGTGGGGATCGACATCTTTGTCGGGCCTTCGCTGGGGACCGTGCTGGTGTTCACCGACAATCTGTACTCGGCCGCGCTCTACGGGCCCGCGCGCCTGGCGCGCTGGCTGCTGGGCATCACGGCGACCATCGCCATCACCGCCGGGCTGGGGGCGGGGTTCTTCGTCGACAACCTCTGGCAGCTGGTGGTGATCTCGATCCAGCTCGGGCTGCTGCTGGTCATCCCGGTGACGACGGCCATGGTGCTGCGGCAGCAGCGGGATCTGGCGGCGGCCGAGCGGGCCAGGGCCGAGGAGGTGGTGCGGCTGGTCGAACTGGATCGGCAGGCGGCGATCTCGGCCGAGCGCAACCGGATGGCGCGCGAGCTGCACGACATGATCGCCAACCATTTCAGCGCCATCGCGATCCAGTCCACGGCGGCGTTGTCGCGCCGGGATCTCGACGCGGAGACCATCCACACGATCATGGAGTCGGTCCGGGAGAACAGCGTGAAGGGCCTGGACGAGATGCGCACCATGATCGGGCTCCTCCGGCAGGAAGGCGAGGAGACCGAGGCGATGCGGTTGCGGCTGGCCGACGCGGAGAGCCTGGTCGAGCGGTCGCGGCAGGCGGGCATGGCGGCCGAGCTGGAGATCGTCGGGGAGCCTCGGGAGTTGCCCGCTTCGGTGGATCTGGCGGGGTACCGGATTCTTCAGGAAGCGCTGACGAACGCCCTCAAGCATGGCGATCCGCCGGCTTCCGTGCGCCTTGTCTATCAGGTGAAGCACGTGGTGTTGACCGTCGACAATCCGGTCAACGGGCGGAAGGCGCGGCTGCCGGGGGCCGGGGCCGGGATGGTGGGGATGTCCGAGCGTGCCGCGCTGGTGGGCGGGGAGATCGAGGCGGGTCCGCGTGCCGACGGATGGCGCGTACAGGTGAGACTGCCCACGGCGGAGGAGGCTGGATGAGCAGCGGCATCAGGGTGCTGGTCGCCGACGATCACGCGGCGGTCCGGGCGGGGATCGTGCTGATCCTCGGCGGCACCGACGACATCGAGGTGGTCGGCCAGGCTGCCGACGGCGTGGAGGCCGTGGCGATGGCGCGGGAGTTGCGGCCGGACGTGGTGCTGATGGATGTTCGCATGCCGCGGATGGACGGGATCTCCGCGGCCCGCGAGCTGGCCGGGGTCAGTGACGTGCTGATCCTGACCACGTTCGATCTCGATGAGTATGTCTTCGGGGCGTTGCGGGCGGGCGCGGTGGGGTTTCTGCTGAAGAACACCGACGCCGACGCGCTGGTGGCCGCGGTGCGGCTGGTCGCGAGGGGTGACGGGCTGATCTCGCCGTCGGTGACGCGCAGGTTGATCTCCGCGTTCGCCCAGCAGCCGGAACGGCGGACGCCTCAGGAACTGGAGAACCTGACGCCACGCGAGCGGGAGGTGCTGGCCTGCGTGGCGCGCGGTCTGTCCAACGCCGAGATCGCCAAGGAGCTTGATATGGCAGAGGCGACCACGAAGACCCATGTCAGCCGGGTGCTCAGCAAGCTGGGGCTGCGCAGCCGCGTACAGGCGGCGATCTATTATTCGGAGGGCGCCTCATGATCATCTACGGATGGCCTTCAGGTTGACGACGGTCAGTTCCTTGCCGCCGCCCTTCTCCTCGGTCGTGCACGAGTTGTTCTCGCACTTCTGGACGCCCTCGGCGTCATCGTCCCAGGCGAGGAGGCCGGGCATCGTCCAGTAGCCGAGCTCCTCCTTGCCGAAGGAGACCAGTCGCTCGCTCCCGAGGTCGTAGGCCAGCGGCAGCTTCGAGCCGCCCACGGCGCTGACGACGTCGTCCAGCAGCCGTTCCCCGGCCATGTGCGGGTTCGCCTCAATCGGGAGAACCTTCCGCGAGTCGCCTTGGGGACCCTGCGAGAACGCGCCGCTGTCCCCTGTGCCGATGCACCTGTTCTCGTTGCAGATGACGCCCTTGTCTCCCTCCAGCAGGGAGATGTCCATGGAGCTGCCGGTCTCCAGGTTGACCAGCCGGGTCTGGTTGCGTTCGCCCTGTTTGCCGGGGCCGAAGGCGAATGCCCATGGCCAGGCGTTCAGGTGGAGGTCGTCGGTGCCCTGGATCTTCTCCGGTTCGCCGCCGGTCAGCGGGATCCGGTAGACGCCGCCGGCGCGTACCGACCAGACGACGTGGTCGGCTGTGACGCTCAGGACTTCGATCCGGGCCTGGTCGCCGGTCAGTTCCGTGAGCCGGCGGGGCTCACCGCCAGCCCGCGGCATGACCCAGATGTCGGCCCAGACGTCCTTGTTGTTGGGCGTTTCGCCGTACCAGACGATCTGCTGGTCGTTGGACGCCCATTCCTGGACGAAATATCCGCGCTTGGGTTCGGGCACCTCGCCCAGTTCGCGCGTGGTCTTGGTTGTCATGTCGTAGACGGCCACGCGGCCGGCCTTTTCGAATGACTTGTCCGCGACCAGCAGGATCTCCGTCGGGCTGATCGTGGCGACCGGGCGGTATTTCCACCCGTTGGACGCTACGCGCGGGACCTTGGCGATCGCCTCCGGCCAGGCGGCGGTGACGTGTTGGATCGGGTTCGCTGTGTTGGTCGTGGTGATCTGGGTCGCCGGTCCGGCCTGTCCGCCCCCGCTGGACAGGGCGAAAGCCGTACCCCCGACAAGGACGACGACCGCCGCGGCGGCCAGCGCCATCCGCGCCCACTGCCCCTTCTTGTGCCCGCGGCGGCGTGCCGCCACCGCTTCCGTCAGGCCGCCCGGTAGGGGCTTGGCCTGGTCGGCGGCCGCTCGCAGCGTCCGCACCAGGTCTTCTTCGCTTCTCATCGCGCCTCCTGAAGCACTCGCTTGATGCGGAGCTTGTCCAGGGCGCGGGCCGCCTGGCTGCGTACGGTCCCCCGCGAGACGCCCATGATCTCGGCGATCTCGGCGTCGGCGAGGTCCTCGTAGTAGCGCAACACGAGCACGGCTCGTTGCTTGCGCGGCAGCTCCTGGAGCTCGGCCCACAGGTCGACGTCGCCGTACCTGTCAGACCTGCCCTCTTCCGGTACGTCGGCGACAAGGTCCTCCCTGTGCCGCCGACGCCAGGCGCTGATGTGCAGCCTGGTCATCGTCGTGCGAACGTACCCTTCGGGGTTCTGTTTGTTCTGCACGCGATGCCAGGCGTCACCCAGGCGCGCCAGTGCCTCCTGGACAAGATCCGCCGCGTCCTCCGAGTTTCCGGACAGCACATAGCCGTACCGGAGGAGGGCGTCCCCCCTCGCTCGGACGAACTCGTCGAAATCAGCTGTGTGGTCCACGTATCCAAGGAGCGGCGGGCCGGCGCTTCTGTTGCACGGTCATTCGGGGACGTACAGGAAGAGCACCTCGGCGGTGCAGGCGGGGCGGCGCTCGCCCTCGACCTCGATCGTGACGTTCAGCGTGGTGAGCTGGCCGGCGGGGCTGCCCTTGACCGCGGCCAGCTCGGCCGTGGCGCGCACGCGCGAGCCGACCGGGATGGGCTTGGGGAAGCGGACCTTGTTCAGACCGAAGTTGACCGCCATCGCGATGCTCTGGACCTCGACCAGTTCCTCCAGGAACGACGGCAGCAGCGACAGGCTGAGGTAGCCGTGGGCGATCGTGCCGCCGAACGGGCTCTGCTCGGCCCGCTCGACGTCGACGTGGATCCACTGGTGGTCGTCGGTGGCGTCGGCGAAGAGGTTGACCTGCTCCTGGGTGACGGTACGCCACTCGGTCGGGCCGAAGGTCTCGCCGGCGCTCGCCTTGAGCTCCTGAAGGTTCGCGAAGGTCCGCATGGGTCGGAACGCTATTGGGCGCCCGGCGCGGCTGCCAAGTTCAACCACTTGCTAGCCCCCGGGTGAGTACTTCCTTGCGTCGGGGGTGGTGTTGCGAAGATCTTTACTCGAAAGCATCGCGCAGGTGTTCGAGTGCGCGCTACAGTTCTGGGTATCGAATCGAACACGGGTTCGGCCAGGTGAGAGGGGGTGCCATGCTCGTCCAGACACGCCGTAGCTGTTTCTTCCCAAATCTACGACGACCGCTATACCCGGCAATAAAGTCCGAGAGCGTGGACCCCGTGCGCAATCCCTACGCCCCCGGTGCCGGACAGCGTCCCCCAGAGCTGGCCGGCCGTGATCGAGAGCTGCAGCAGTTCGAGGTGGTGCTGGAGCGAGTCGCCCGCGGCCGCCCCGAGCGCAGCATGGTCGTCACCGGCCTGCGCGGCGTGGGCAAGACCGTCCTGCTCAACACCTTCAAGTCCATGGCGATGCAGCGGCTGTGGGGCACCGGCAAGATCGAGGCCAGGCCCGACCAGTCGATCCGCCGCCCCGTCTCCGCCGCCCTGCACATGGCGATCCGCGAGCTGGCGCCGCGCCACCGCGCGCCCGAGCGCATCGAGGAGTTCCTCGGCGTGCTCAAGGCGTTCGCGATGCGCGACCCGGCCGCCGCCAAGGGCACCTCCCACTGGTCGCCCGGCATCGAGGTGCCGGCCAGCCGCGGGCGGGCCGACTCCGGTGACCTGGAGATCGACCTCACCGAGCTGTTCGTCGACGCGGCCAGTGTCGCCACCGACCTCGGCGTCGGCGTCGCGCTGTTCATCGACGAGATGCAGGACGTGCAGGCCGCCGACATCTCCGCCCTGTGCGCCGCCTGCCACGAGCTGTCGCAGACCGGCGGGCCGCTGATCGTGGTCGGCGCCGGGCTGCCGCACCTGCCGAGCGTCCTGTCGGCCAGCAAGAGCTACTCCGAGCGGCTCTTCCGCTATGCCCGCATCGACAAGCTCGACCGTGACGCCGCGGATATGGCGCTGATCCTCCCCGCCCGGGAGGAAGAGGTGGAGTTCACCCAGGACGCGCTCGACGCGCTCTACGAGGCGGCCGACGGTTATCCCTACTTCGTGCAGGCCTACGGCAAGGTGGCGTGGGACCTCGCGCCGCGCAGCCCGATCACCGCCGACGACGTCAAGGTCGCGGCGCCGGAGGCGGAGGAGGAGCTCGCGGTGGGCTTCTTCGGCAGCCGGTACGAGCGGGCCACGCCGGCCGAGCGCGACTACATGCACGCGATGGCCCAGATCGGCGACGAGCCGGTGGCCACCTCCGACGTGGCCGACGCCCTGGGCCGCAAGCCGTCCAGCCTGTCACCGGCCCGCGACAGTTTGATCAAGAAGGGTCTCATCTACAGCGCCGAACGTGGTCAGATCGCGTTCACAGTGCCGCATTTCGGGAGGTTCCTACGTGCACAACCGATCTAACCGGCACTCCTAGTCCTCTATTGGGTTGTCTAGTGGGGAAGCTAGACAACCCAATAGAGCCACATCATCATGCCGTCCTACCGCTTTATAGGACGGTCTAGCGTCAGGCCGAGACTGGCGTATATTCCGGCATGGAGTCCGTGCTGACCACTGCCATGCGCACGGCAGGCCGGCGTCCGCTGAGGTAGACGGCGAAGACCACGTCGTCGCCCTCCTGGTTCTGGAAGGCGAAGAAACGCCAGCAAAGCTCCCGCCAGCTGTCGTACGGCTCCGCCGCGACGAGCCCGTCGCGGTGAGCCCGCCAGGCGCCACTGGCGCGCAGCCGCGCGAGCGTGTGGCTCTCCTGCGGCGCCGGACGCTGCTCGCACGGCGCCCGATACCGGATCCGGTCGACCGCCTCCTCGATCTCGGGCGAGAGCACGGCCAGCACCGCCACCCCCACGAGGAGGAACCACGACGGGTTCGCGAAGGCCACCCAGCCGGGCACCGGCGCCCATACCGACACCAGCGCCATCCCGGTCAGCACCAGCGTGCGCCCGATCGAGCGGCGGCCCACCGGCGCCGAACTGACCTCGCCGAAGCAGCCGCATCCCGCGTCGGGGCGGCGCCTGCGCAGTTCCATGAGCACGTAGGTGGACAGCGCGAAGAAGAGCACCGTTCCCCAGCGGAACAACGGGTGCGTGGTCAGCACCAGGCCGGTCGCCAGCACCAGCTCACCGACCGCGCAGCACACCAGTGCGGGGGCCTGCAGCTTGTCGGGGACCAGGACGGCGGGACCGAGGCGGCTGAGGGCGCCCGGTTCGCCGCCGGTGTACACCGTGGCGAGTTTGGCGACCGTACCCAAAACGAGGAGGACGATCAGCACCGGCAGCTGCGATTCGAGCATGTGCGGTCACCCCAATCCGATCTGGGCATTGAAGCAGCCCTTGGTCAGTTCGCCCCCCAGTTCCACGAAGGACGAGGGCGACAACTCGGTGATCCGCCCCCGCGGAGAGGTGCCGCACTCCACACACCGGTCACAGAAACGACCGGCCAGGCAGCCGCACGCCACGATCGGCACGTTCGCGCTGCGTGTCGTACACAGGTTCTTGACCTGCAACAACGATCCGATCGCCAGGTACGGCAGGCCGACGCAGGACACCGCCGAATCCGGGCACCCGGCGTCGGAACGCTCCAGCATGGGATAAGCCGCGCCCCGCTCGTCCTCGTCGAAGGCGTCGGCCCAGGTCGCGGTGCCCGAGATGCGCGGCTGCTGCCCGGCGTAGGCGGGCGGCGGCGACGGTACGGACCTGGCCGGATAGGCGGGCTGCGAAGTGGCGGGCAGCAGGGCGTGGCTCTCGCCCTGGTCCCTGATGCCGATGGCGTCGAAGAGGTAGCCGGGCTCGAACTGCGGATGCCGTACCCGCAACCGCCCGGTGGTGCGATACGGGATGACGATGGTGCGGCGGCCGCGATGGGAGCCGCAGTCGAGCTCGACGGACAGGTCCTTGCGGCCGTCGATGGAGACGATGGTGCCGGTCATCCGGGTCACATCACCCCAGATCCGTTCGACGACCCGGCCGTCGCGCAGCGCGCGCAGCATGACCCGGCCGCCCACGGGCAGATCGGCCGGCGCGACGTCGCCGCCCCGCCACGCCGTCGCCCACGGCGCGATGACCAGCCGCTCTTCCTCGCCGTCCACGGTCTCGATGATGATCAGATGCGGGCTGACGTCGAGGATCTCGCCGGCCACGGCGGTTAACGGCGCGCCGTCCCCGGGATCCGGGCCCGGCACGCCCGCCTCCCGGCCCAACGCGGCCGCGGCGAGCGCTCTGCGCCGCTCAACACTCGGAAACCCCACGCGCATAGCCTCACACGAGATCCGGTACGGCAGGCACCGGACACCCCAGATGAGAGCAAAATACGCAACCCCGGGGGAAGGTGTAGACACCCGGTGACGAACAAACCGCCACCGGCATGTCCCGACCTTTATGTTTGGTAGACCGAATCCTGAATTCCGGTTCAGCCCGAACAGGCCCTCACCCTGCGATTCTGGCCACGATGCAGACTGCCAGCCGGGAAGAGGAGTTCCGCGAGTACGTGACGTCTCGCGGTCCCGCCCTCCTGCGCACCGCTCACCAGCTCACCGGGCACGCCTGTGACGCCGAGGATCTGCTGCAGAGCGCGCTGGCCAAGACGTACCTGGCATGGGACCGCATCCAGGACCGCGGCTCGCTCGACGGTTACGTACGGCGGGCCATGGTCAACATCAACATCTCCCAGTGGCGGCGGCGGAAGCTGGAGGAGTACCCCTCCGACGAACTACCGGAGACCTCCTCCGAGACCGAGGCCTGCGGCGAGGTCCACGTGCGGCTCGAACAGGCGCTCGACCAGCTGCCCGCGCGGATGCGGGAGGCGATCGTGCTGCGGTACTACGAGGACATGAGCGAGCCGGACATCGCCAGAGCGCTCGGGATCAGCGTGGGGACGGTCAAGAGCACCGTCTCACGGGCGATGGCCAAGCTCAGGCTGGAGTTGTGCATTCCCGCTCAGCCGCCGCCCCAGCCGTAGCGCCGGGCCGTACGACATCGCGCATTTTGCGCAGTGCGGAGAGAAAGGTCGCGCGCTCGTCGTCGTCGAGGAGCGTGGTGTAGCAGTCGTCGATGTCGGCGAGGTGGCGCGGCAGCACGTCGCTCAGCCGCTCACGTCCCGCGTCGGTCAGCACCGCGTAGGAGGCCCGGCGATCGGTCGGGCACGCCATCCGCGCGACCAGGCTCTCACGCTCCAGCCGGTCCACCACGCGGGTGACCCCGCTCGTGGACAAACCGGTCTGTGCCGCCAGATCGGTCATCCGCAGGCGCTGTTCGGGTGATCGAGACAGCCTGATCAGCGTCTCGAAGTCGATCCAGGACAGCCCAGCCGCCTGGAAGACCGGGTTCATCCGTGCGGACAGGCCGGCATGGACCTCGGCGATCAGGCCCATGGCCGTAAGGCGGGGGTCGTCAAAGGGGCTCACGCTCATACTGTATCTGACGATAGTTGACGCGAGGAATATTCCTCGTGTAGACATTTGTTGGCGCAAGCATCTGTCCGCACCGACTTCGCTCTGACTTCAAGGAGACCCCGATGAGCACTCGTACCTGGGACGGCCTGGACATCCCCACCGCCGGCACCTACAAGCTCGACGCCGCCCACACCAACGTCGGCTTCACGGCCAAGCACATGATGGTCAGCAAGGTACGCGGCCAGTTCGCCGACTTCGACGGCTCGGTCACGATCGCGGAGAACCCGCTCGATTCCACGGCCGAGATCACCATCAAGACCGCCAGCATCACCACCGGCCAGCCCGACCGCGACGGCCACCTGCGCAGCGAGGACTTCCTGTCGGCCGAGAAGTTCCCCGAGCTCACCTTCCGGACCACGCGCGTGACCGGGCACTCCGGCGAGGAGTTCACCGTCGTCGGCGACCTGACGATCCGCGACGTGACCCAGGAGATCGAGCTCAAGGTCGAGTACAACGGCGCCGGCACCAACCCGTGGGGCCAGCAGGTGTGGGCCTTCAGCATCAGCGCCGAGTTCGACCGCGAGACCTTCGGCCTGACCTGGAACCAGGCCCTGGAGACCGGCGGCGTACTGGTGGGCAAGAAGGTCAAGATCGAGATCGAGGGCGAGGCCAATCCTGCCTGAGCCCATGCGCCTCGCGACCCTGTCCACAGGTGTGGACAGGGTTATCCACAGGCGGTGGACAACATGCGTTGCGTAACCGCTTTGCTGCCTCGCCAGAAGGCCGGTACGCTGTCGGAAGCCACGTGGCTACCGGGAGGCTTCGCCTAGTCAGGTCTATGGCGCCGCACTGCTAATGCGGTTTGGGTTTACCGCCCATCCGGGGTTCAAATCCCCGAGCCTCCGCACGGCATGGTCTTGCCCCTCATGCGCGCTTCGCGCGTGGGGGGCAAGGCTGTTTCTCCAGTCGAGCTGAAGCTCGACCCCTAGAGGGCCTCCCTTCGGTCGGACGCCCACTCTGGCCCGCCCGTTGCCCAGCTAAGTGGTTGGGCAGTTGGATCCCGCCCTGGTCAAAGGTGCTCCGCTTCGCTCCGCGCGTCCTTTCTTGAGCTTGCGCGTGGTCATGCCTCGTCATTCCTATGTGTGAGGTTCGATGGCTACCTCGCTCCCGGCAACGTCCCTTCTTACCGCTCGGGAGCTGGCGGGTCCTGAGGCGATACCGCCTACACGAGGCAGTACGCGGCTGTCGCGTCGTCGTATGCCTTGCCACGTGGCCAGCGGTTGCCTTCGGGGTCGGAGCGTTCGGCGTCGCGGACCTGCTTGAGCAGGGCTTGGGGGCCCTTCTTAGCGAGAAGGTCGAGGGTCTGGCGCCAGGTGGTGATGCCGAAGCGGTCGACCGGGCGGGAGGCGCCGTCGCTGAGGAGCGCCACCGCGTGAACCTTGTCTAGCGGCATGCTGCCGGTGAGTGCCTGGTCGGCCGCGTGCGGGTCCGTTGCTGCTACCCAGAAGCCGCCGTCGCGATTGCGGTAGGAGCGCAGGGTCTCGACATAGCGGCGATGAGCTTGGATGTGCTCCGGCGTGCCAGACGGAAGAGAGTCCATTTCGACCCGATGGTAGGCCCCGATCTGGGCTTCACGGTCGTCGCAGATGACCATCGGCTCCCCCACGTCCAGGACAAGCACGGAGTCGGCAAGGACCAGCCATTCCACGGCGTCAGCCGTACGCCGGAGCATGACCACGGTCGCGGACGGAGAGCCTGGATGGGACAGATCGCAGATGCCGTCATGCAGGGAGGCGACCGACTTGATCCCTTCGGCCAGCAGGCCGGCCAAGGCGTCACCGCTCTGAGTCATCGAGGTGAGCAGCGTGGAGCCAAGGGTTCGGGAGTACCAGGCCACGCCGTGCGAACAGCCAGAGTCCGAGCCCGCTGGTGTGCCGGCGCCATCGAGCAGGACAACGGCGTCAGGGGTCGCGGCGACGAAGTCCTCGTTCGGACGGCCGGGGGCGGCTTCGGTGGCGAAGGTGACCCGCACGGGCTATGCCTCCTCATGTAGGTAGAGCGGACTGGCCAGCTCCGCCTTTACGGCTTCCCCAGTGTCGGGGTCGTATTCGGCTCTGATCACCGTGGAGAAGGATTTGTCGGCTACTTGGCCCCACAGGGTGGCGATCTCGGTCTGGAGGAGCTGGACCACGCCGAGCGTCCCCTGTGGGTGGATGCCGGTGAGGACGAGCAGGCTCCCCTTGCCGTCCGGACGCGGGAGCCGTCCGAGGTAGGCGTAATCGACCGGCTGTGCGGGGTCGCTGTCCGAGCCCGACCGATAGGTCTTTCCGGTACGGCTGTCGCGGAGCGTCCACACGTCGTCTTTGACCCATTCGAAGACCGGGTCGGACTCGTACAGGGTCGCCATGACCGGCGAGGGCCTCGGGCCGCAGATGACGATGAGGTTGGGCCGGTTGAGGTTGATCGCTCCGCCGAGCGGAATGTGTTCAAGGTCCGTCGAGAGATCGAAGCCGCGGGCCAGGTCCTCCAGGCGCTTGGCCGCGGTGACGTCTTCCATCGCGACGACTGGCCGGGCGTTGGTCGCCTCTTGCTTGAGCGGAGTTGCCAGGGTGAGGGTCCCCGTACCCAGGAACGCGCCCTCCGGAGCCGGGCCGGTGTGGCGGATCTGGTGGATACGGCCACGCGTGAGGCCGGCTTCTTTGGCGATCTGGGCATACGAGAGCCCTTGGGCGTGAAGCTCCTGGATCACTCGGCGCCGCAGCCGGGACAGCTCGGTGACCTCCTGCTGAGCGGCGTTCAGGCGCTCGGTGGCGACTCTGAGCAGCTGGTACGGGTCTTCGATCGCGGCGATACGCTCAACGTCGTTGGATGGCACGGCTCCCCCACTACTTGCTTGCCGCGAGTCTAGGCCCCTAGACGAAATGACGTCTATCCCCCTTGACAGTACGATGCGTACCGCTTCGCCGGTGATAGAGCTAACTGCGCGGATAGCCGACCGGCGATTGGGGACGCCGCGCGGGCTCATCGGACCAGGCCGAGGGTGAGCGCAGACCAGATCTTCTGGGTCTCCGCCGAGGGTCCGCGGTGGGTCTCGGCGATGATGACGCGCTTCGCGGTCCGCGACGTGCGCCGGATGAAGGTCTGGCCGCCGGCTGCGCACAGCTCGAAGTAGACGGGGCGGCAGTCGCAGGTCCACGCGATTACTCGGCATCGCTCATCGTCGCGTGGCGGTAGCCAGGTGAGGCGGATGGCGTCTGCGCGCGGCTGGCACGGGTATGGCGAGAGGCAGGAGGTCAGGTCCACGGCATCTCCCGACCGGCGATCAGGGTTGCCCAGACAGTGCGGCCGTTCTCGTCACCCCAGATGCCCCAGTCGGCCGACAGTTCGGAGACCAGGAACAGGCCCCGGCCGCCTTCCCCTTCGAGGCTTGGGCGGAAGCATTTCGGCGTGCTGAGGCCGCCTTCGTCCACGACGGCGAGCCAGGCCCGTTTGGGTTGTGCTTGGACGGTGACGATGAAGCGTCCGCCGAACCGGCCGCTGGCGGTGTGGTGGATGGCATTGGTGGCCAGTTCGCTCACGATGAGTTCGGCGGTCTGGGCCATGGGCGAGCGGCCGAGCAGGGCCGTGACGAAGCGACGAGCTTCGGTGACCGATGGGGCCGAGCCTAGGAAGTGACGGGAGAAGGGCGGCATGGACAACTCCAGTGTCTAGGGGTCTATACATCCATGCCATCAGCGTATGAGTGTTCTTCACCATCACTCAAGGTATTCGACGTATAAATGCGCCACTATTCGAATCGAGAGACCAGCTCACGGAAGTCGGCCGCGATGGAGCCGAGCAGCTCCCGCAGCGCATCGCCGTACACAGCGACGGCGGCGAAGGACTCGAAGGTCTCCACGTGAGCCGCCAGTTCCTCTGGTTCGCTCATCGTGAGATCACCGGTCAGGCTCTCCACCACGCTCAACGAGCCGTCATAGATCGTGAACCCATGAAGTGGGAGCCCTGGAGTCGGTAGAGACCACGGCACGATCCCGAGATGCACGTTAGGCAGCGTGGCCACCTGCGCGAGACGATCGAGCTGGGCCAGCATCAACGACGGAGTCCCCGGCCACGTGCGGACAGCACCCTCCGTCAGCACGAAGGAGAAGTCACGCCCTGGCTCGAAGATGACCGCTTGAGTCTCCACCCGTACGGCCGCAGCCTTGGCCGCATCCGTCTCATCCACGTCACTGCCGAACGCCAGGCAGAGCCTGGCGTACTCGCCCGTTTGCAGGAGAGCCGGGATCATGCCCGCCTGGAACGACACCACGCGGCGGGCTGCTCGAATCCGGGCCATGTTCGCCGACTCCCGGCCAGCCAACCCACCCTTCAACCGAGAGACCTCATCACGCAGCCTCAGAACAAGCGCGTCCAACTCGGCACGCAAGGCATCGTCCAGGCGGAGCGCCTCAACCAGCCGATCAACGGTCTCCGGAGTCGGGAGAAGCTGCCCAGTCTCGATCCTCGAAATCGTCGGCTGAGCAATCTGAGCCCGAAGCGCAAGATCCTTACCGGTCAGCCCAGCGTCCTTGCGCCGACGACGCACGAACTCCCCAAGCGCCCGAAGCCGATCCCGACGATCCTCCACACCCAGCGTTCTATCACCCGACTACGCAGACCACTGCCGAATCCTTCTTATATGGATCAAGGACGGCGCTCCGCGCCGCCACGCGGCCCGAGTGGCAGCCCGCACGCTGCGCGTGCGGCCTGGGGGCCGTTCTCACGCGCGGCCTGCCACTCGGGCTACGGTTGCTTTCGAGGCAGTGACAGGCTCTAGTGTATCGACTATGGAGTTACTCTCTCGATTCGGAGTCCCCAGCGATCTCTCGACTAGACAAGGGCTTGAAAGGCTGATTAGCGAACACATTACCGAGACTCGCCACCTTGACTTCAAACGCCAACTGGGGAGCCCGGAAGATCTCGCAGATGACTTAGTAGCCATGGTCAACAGCGGTGGTGGGATTCTTGTCGTCGGCGTAGGCACGGATCGGCATGACCGCGCCTCGTCGCTCTACCCTCAAGCCCTGCGGACACTTGAACAGCAAGTTGTCCAAGCTGCGCGTGAAGGTGTTGATGAGCCTATCCGGGTCGATCCAATACAGATCCCAAGCGAGAGTGATCCATCCTCAGGCTATCTAGTTATTGCAATACCGCCAAGCGATAGGATTCCTCACATAAGCTCCAAGCGTGGGCGCATTCTTCACCGCGTTGGCACGCACAACAAACCCATGACCCGAAGGGAAGTAGGTGCGTCTTTCTGTGCAAGCGGAGCATCATTTGCTCGTGAATTTGGATTGATGACAGCTAGTGATCCCGCACTCATAGTGGGGTTCGTCAATCGAGAATACAATAGCCAGAATGGGTGGATCCGAGTCAAGAATAGCGGTGGATCCACAGCCTTCAATATTACGATCTCCACCACAGCGAGCCCGCTGATGTACAAGGCGCCTCGCAGCCCAGAAGACTCTCCCTTCGGAGACACCAACACCAGTACACCGCCATATCTGCCAATAGCTGCGCTACCTCCCGGAGCGGAGGTTTGCTTCTACGTGATGCGTGAATGGGGGTGTTCAGATCAGGACCTGTTGACTTTTACCTGGGAAGACCAGGCCAACGAGATCCGCCAAGCTCAGCAATCCGTCACATGGGAGTCATAGCAGGATTCTTGGGAAGTTTGCCATCGCGCTCACGTGGTCTACAGATCGGAGGGCGTTAAGCATCAGACTGGCTGTCCAAAGAGAATTCACGTCTAAATTAGCGTGGATTATGTTTTCCTCATCGGTCCAGCCTTTGTGGCATTTACTCGTCGCCAGGCATCCAGAGGGATCGCTCTCCGAGCGGCTTAACGTTTTTGACCCCGAGCAACTCGTTGACATTATCCGCTAACTCCTCTTGCACCATCTTTGAATCTATACCGTGAACCCCGGTCTGATTCTGCGCAAGCCTGACCTTGACTATTTGCATCCCTACTGGGCCAAGAGGGACTTCGTAGACGACCTTAATGAGCGACGCGTACGGATCCGGAAGTACGTGTAGGCGAACTATAAGCTGCCGCACTATCTCTGTCCGCTCTTTCCCCTGCAAGATAGAGGCTTTGGAGTACAACTCGCCCACATGCAACAACTGCGTAACCAGGAAGTCTCGCCGATCTCTATTGTGCTGTTCGCCGAGTTGCTGCAATAGGCGTTTATCTGCTACGGATCGTTCTTCATGCAATCGCCGATCGGCATCAGCTCGATCTTCTGCGCGCTGAAGATCACTATCCCTTCTGTCTTTTTCTCTCTGACTCTTCTCTCGTTTCCAACCAACAATGGCAATGGTTAAAGCTACGAGGACGGCAGCAGCAGTACCCCAACCTTGGAGATGGTCCGTCAAAGGCACATCGTCTGGCTTGGAGTGGGGCATAACCGTAACGGTTACGGTTACGGCAGGCGTCGGGAGCTTCGGCTCTGGGCTGAGGACTGACGTCAAGTAACCCCCACAGTCGTGTCCGTATGCTGAGCGGCAAGGTGTTACGGTCGAGTGATCAAAGGCTTAGCCTAAGGCCCCACCGTGGCACAGGCCACAGACGTTGATAGTTGTACCGCCCTCACGATCGCCTGACGTGGGCTGAGCGCCAGCACTGGCTGGGGGCGATCGAAGGTCCGGGACTTCGTTCCTCAGCCCCGGCCCAGCGAGCATCGACGCGGGCGCCTGTGGGTGTGCTGGACATGCTATTCAGTCGAGCAATACGCCCGCGTAGTCCTGGCAAGCCATGTGCGCCGGAAGCCCTTGCAGGTCAGCAGACTGGGTACCGGTTTCCATCCCCCACCGACACAAACTGTGCCTCCGGCGGGGGCGCTCCGGCTCCGGGATGATCGCCGCACGCGCCGGCGGTTCGTGGGTGGCTGGGGTGGAAACCTGATCATCCCGCCCGCCAGCGACTCGGGACAAGCCGAGCAGGCCAGGGCTATGGGTACCAGATCGTTCGTCCAGTGGGGCGCTCCATCTGGTACCCATGGCCCAGGCCCGCTTCCCCTTCGGGCGGGTCGACGGCAGACGGGATGATCAGCCGGCACGGTGCGCGCTGACGCGAAGGAAGATCGTTGTGGGTTGCAGTTTGGGTTGCAGTTCCGCGTCGTACCACCCCGTTCCAGAACGTTCGTGCGGCCGTGATGGTCCACGTTGAACGTCCTAGGACGGCCTGTCTCCTAGCTGCTAATGCGGTTTGGGTTTACCGCCCATCCGGGGTTCAAATCCCCGAGCCTCCGCAGCTGGAAGGCCCTTTCTCGAAATCATGAGAGAGGGCCTTTCGATCTATAAATGGGCGATGCCGGACCATTGCCGGACCATCCCGCCAACGATCATGTTTTCCGGTTCGCCCGAGGGATGATCGCGATCGTCGCGTTGGCCGCTGCCTGAGCCACATCGGGCATGACCGAGGTGTAGGCGTCCATGGTGAATGAGTAGCGCGCGTGACCGAGAGTCGCACTAACGATCTTCGGGTCGATGCCCGCCGCGAGCATCAGCGACGCCGCGCAGTGCCGAAGGTCGTGGAACCGGATCGGCGGCAGGGTCGGCCGCCGCGGTCACGATCGCGGCAAACCGCTCGCTGACGTACTCCTCCCGCAGGGCAGTGCCGTCCGGGTTGGTGAACATCAGCCCTGTGTCCACCCACGCCTCTCCGGCCGCCAGACGCTCGCGCATCTGCTGCCGGCGCCACGCGGTCAGCAGGACGGCGTTCTCGTCGCCGACCGCGAATGTGCGCCAGGCGCTCTCCGACTTCAGGCCGTCATCGTCCTCTTCGCCGGACTCCAGGAGGCTGATCGTCTTCGCGACCTTGAGTTCTGAGTCCTCCCACCGGGCGCCGCACAGCTCGCCTCGCCGCGGGCCGCGCGTGGCCGTCAGGTGGTAAAGCACATAGAGCCGCTCATCCCGCTCCGCGCAGACGTCAAGGAATCGACCCGCCTGGACCGGTGTCCAGACCATGACCGGGCTCGGTACCCGGCCGGTCGCCTGCCAGCGGGCGACGCGCTCATCGGTCCACACCAGCGGGCGGACCTTCCTCACCTTTGGCAGCTCAACGTGCGCGGCTGGGTTGTGCTTGATCCGCTTCTGCTTGAACGCCGTCCCCAACGCCGATGACAAGGACCGATGCACGCGCTGGATCCGTGACGGCTTCAGCGGCGCCTTCCGCTTCAGGCCCGGCTGGGCTGCGTCCGCCACGGCCGGTCGTGGGGCGTGTCGAGACGCTTACCCTTGCTGTCGCGACCGTATTTCCATGGGGCAGGCGCCCGGGCCGCCAGCAGTCGCTTGAGCATCTCGCTGGGCTCCTCACCCGGCGGCAGGTTGTTGATCTGCCCCATGGCCTCGTACAAGGCGCCCAGGTGGGTCTCGTTCAGCTTCGTCAGGTAGATGTGCCCCAGGCCCGGCTTGCCGTACAGCTTCACGGCCTCGGCGTAGCTCTGGTAGGTGGAGGGCTTCAGGTTCTTCTTTCCGGCGAGCCAGTCGTCCACCCACTGGCCGAACCTCAGCTTGCCGTCGGGCACAATCCCCGCGTCGACGTCGGCGAGCAGTTTGATCAGCTCGGTCTTGGCCTCTCCCTCGGTCCGGTAGGGGCCGGCCCACGGGCGCCGCCGGCTGCCATCAGGGCCCGCGGGGGCTTCGTAGCGGACCCACCACTCGCCATGGGCCCTCCGAGTGAGCTGGGGGCACTTCTGTCCGAGCTTCTTGCCGTTCTCGTCGCGGCAGTTGCATTTCTTGACTGGCTTAGCCATCACGACTCCTGGGGGGAGTGACGCGTCGCATCAGGTGAGTGGACAGCCCGGCAATCTGGTGGGCGGTGAGCCGACGCGCCAGGCCGTGAGCAATGTGCACGTCGGTCTGGCGCGGGTCTACCTCCACGTGAACGAGTTTGTTGCCGGGCATGTGGCGCTCGACGTAGCAGCGGATGATCGGGGGCCTGCCGGGCTCCAGTAATGGCAGGAGGTCGTGGAACGCCTGCTCGCCAGCTTCGGCGAGCGGGTCGAGCAGCGCCGGGTCCGCGCCGGCATGCGGATCGATCCGCAGTTCGATCTGCCCCGATCTCGTAAGGGCCAGATCTGCCTGGCCGCCGATGATGATTTCCGAAGGTCGCGCGAACCGGACGGTCAAGCCGTGGCGCGGGTGGTGCGGGGTGGTCATCTCTGCCTCTCTGGGCGGAGGAGTGTGCTGTGGCGAGTGTGACCACCAGTGTCCGGTTTTTGTTGTCCGCATTTGCGAACAGAAATCATGTTGTTACCTGAGTTACCGTCCAGCTACATAGCGCTATTTACCCAAATGTCGCACCATATCCTCCGCCATGCGGACAAACCGCTCCCTCTCCTCCTCCGACCACGAAGCAGGAACGGAGACTGCCACCCAGTCGTCGCCCTCTCGGTCCTGAAGTGCACCAACCCGCTCCGCGAACCGCGCCCGCTGCTCATGCGTGAGGCCCGCCGGCACCGCGATGGCCACCCATCTATCCCCGGTAGAGAGTTCGGCGACCTCGATTCCCAACCATTGAGCACCCGCCAAATCGGCGAGAAGCCGGACCGGCACCTGCATCGCGGCCGCCAGCGCGCGCAGCCGCCAGACCTCTGGTGCTCGAGACGCCCGGCCTGTGGCTGATGTGCGGCGGCTACGCCTTCTACTCGATCACCGTGGTGGTCGGCCTGGGAATGCACGGCCTGGCCGCCGGGATCATCTCCGGCGCGCTGGCCGTCGGCTGCATGGTCAAGGTCCGACGGATCATGCGCGCGGCCGCGCAGGCCCGCGAGAACCAGGAGAGGGGTGAGGCGTGACGTGGGTCGACGTCCTTGTATCCGTGGCACAAGTCGCCCTGGGCGGTGGCATCGTCCAGGCGGTCATGGCCATCACCCGCCGCCGGCAGTCCCTGCGCCAGCTGGACCGGGAGACCGACTCAGTGGCGGTGGAGACGGCCGACAAGGTCGTCACCATGCTCAGGACGGAGCTGGACACGGCCAAGGCCGAGATCGCCGAACTCCGCCAGGAGCGAGCCGACCAGCAGCGGCAGATCGCGCAACTGGCCGAGCAGGTGTCGGTGCTGCGCGCCGAGCTGGCCGTGGCCAAGGCGGAGATCTCCCGCCTCAGCAACCCCTGACCAAAGGCAAGGAGCGACCGGATGGTGGACAAGAAGGAGGAGGGCGGACATGCCCACGGTTGAGGACGCCGGCCGGGAGCTGGCGCGTCACCTCGGCTACCGCGAGGCCGGCACCAACCTGACCCCGTTCAACCGCGAATTCGGCGCGATCCCCGGCTACCCCCACGGTGGCCTGGGCTACCCGTGGTGCCACACGTTCGTGTCCGTCGGCCTGAAACGGGCCGGGCTGACGGCGAACGAGGACTTCCCCTGGACGGCCGGGTGCGAGACCGGTGTGGCCTGGTTCAAGCGGCGCGGCCGGTTCGGGACGACGCCGCGCCCGGGGGCGCTGGTCTACTACGGGCCGCGCGGCGGCACCCACGTGGAGTGGGTGGAGAAGGTGACCGCGGCCGCCATCGTCACCATCGGCGGCAACACCTCCGGTGCGCTGGCCGGCGCCTACTTCAACGGCGACGGTGTCTACCGCAAGACGATCGCGAGGACGAGTTCCCGCATCTACGGCTACGGCTACCCGATCTACGAGGAGGACGACGACGTGAGCGCGAAGGACGTGTGGAGTCTGGAGATCCCGGTGCCGTTCGGCAGCCCGGGCAACCCGGAGTGGCAGGCCAAGAACATCATGGTCAACACCGCCGCGTGGGTGCGTGAGCTGCGTGAGCGCACGGCACGCCTGGAGGCCAAACTCGACGGCCAGAACGCGACGATCACCGCGCTGGCCGAGGCCCTGGCCGCACAGAACGCGACGCTCGACGTCGAGCAGCTGCTCGCCCGGATCCGGGCCGAGATCGAGAGCGTGACCGTCCGGCTCGACATCCCGGACACACCGACCGCCTGACGTCAGGCGGTCCTGACGGCCCATACATGCCCCGACCAGGGCTCTTCGTGGCCGACTTCTACTTTTGTCACCTCGTTTGAGGGGAGATCATCATGGAGCGGAAACTGCTCAACGCCAAGTTCTGGGGCGACGCGACCGAGCGCATGATCGGCGCCGCGGGAACCGCTGCCCTGGGCGTGATCGGCACTGGCGCGGTTGGCATCCTCGACATCGCCTGGCCGACCGTCGGCTCGATCGCCGGCGGCGCCGCGCTCGTGTCGCTGATCATGTCGGTCGTGGCCGGCACCACCACCGACCCCGCGACCGCGGGGTTCGTGACCCACGCCGATCGGGGAATGCCCCGCATCGTCCGCTGAACCGGCGCTAGCGTGAGCGACATGCCGACCACGATTCCGGCGCTGTTGCTGTTCGTCGTCTTATTGCTGCCGGGGAGACCAGCCGTAGGCCCACCGCCAGGCCTCCAGCGGCAGCACTAAGGCAGCTCCAGCAGGATGCTGGCTGCGATCCGCCTGCGCGCCGTCTACCAGGGCGGCCCGGAGCTGGGACTACTGCGGCGACGTAGGTGTTTTCGCATACGCTCCCGATACAAAGCCCTGTTCGCTTCGACAAGCGCTTCTCGCGCTGCACGGTAGGTGATATCTCTCAGGCTTTATGAACAACTACTTCGGGATCATCACCCGCGACGGTGCCCGTCATCGCGCCAGAGTCGAGGTGCCGAATCAGCCGGATGTGATCGTGGTCACGGACTCGGCCCAGGACGCGGTCCGCGCCACCAGCGACGCACTCGCCAGCCTCCTGGGAATCCCCGCCAGGGACGTGAGCTTGCAGCTCTTCGGATACGAGGGAGACGAAGGCGCTCAGATCTACGCGGGAGCCGCCGTCTTCGACGGCGACCAGTGGCTCACCCAGTTCCCCGCTCAGGAGGACCTGCCGGTGGCGCTGGTGATACCGCCGTCACCAGCTTTCGAGATCGCGACCGCACGAGTACGCACCGCGCTGGCGAGCGCACTCGGCCGCCCCGAAGACAGCCTCGACATCGAGTTCTTTCAGATCACGCCGGACAAGTACCTCGAAAGGCCTGCCGGTACTACATCGGTAGATCTTTGAGCCGTTCACCTGCGTGACCGTGGGTGTATCGGTGATGGTCTGCGAGTGACCTTGTGCCTCACCTACGATCTCGTCGTGTCCTGGGATGCCGAACTCGCGGCAATGACCTCGCGGATCGCTGATCGGTTGTTCAAACGGCCAGAACCGAAGGCGACCTTCGGGGACCTGGTCCGTGGGCTGCTGGCCGATGTGCCGCGCAAGAACTCCTGGCAGTTGGCCGACCATCTCGGACATCCGACCGCCAACCCGATCGAGTGGCTGCTGTCGCGGGCGTCGTGGGACGCCGCGGTGTTGCGTGATGAGGTGCGCGCGTACGTGGTCAAACACCTGGGCAGCCCGGACGGGGTGCTGATCGCCGATGACACGCAAGCGATCAAGAAAGGGGACAAGTCGGTCGGGGTGGCCCGCCAGTACTGCGGGCTGACCGGCCAGGTCGAGAACTGCCAGGTGATGCCGATGCTCACCTACGCCTCCGCGGCGGGACACGCCTTCATCAACCGGCGGCTCTACCTACCCGAAGACTGGGCCGGCGACGCGGAACGGCGCAGGGTGGCGGGCGTGCCGGAGCAGATGGCCTTCGCGACCAAGCCTCAGCAGGTGATCGACATGCTCGCCGAAGAACGGCGGGCGGACACCCCGTTCCGCTATCTGGCCGCGGACTCCGGTTACGGCCGCGATCCGGGCCTGCGCGCCTTCTGCCACACCAACACGATCGCCTACTGGGACCACTACGCCACCGGCGTCGCCGCCGACAACAACAGCCCTCCCGAGCTGGCGCTGAAGAACGCCTTCGGCTGGACCCAGTACGACGGTCACGGCCCCGGCGACGAACTACTCGGCGACCCCGCGACCGCGCTGGAACTCGGCTGCGGACGCGGACACGCCGTCGCCGCGCTCGCCACCAAAGGCGTGGAGGCCACCGGCATCGACCTGTCGCCCGTTCAGGTCGAGGGCGCCAGGGCATTGTGGGGGCACCTGCCCAACGCGCACTACGCCGAGGCCGACGTGATCGAATTCCTCGACGACGCCAACCAGCAGTGGGCAGCGATCTACTCCATCTTCGGCGCGCTGTGGTTCACCGACCCGGCACACCTGCTGCCGCGTATCCACCGGCGACTGGCGCCCGGTGGCCGGCTGGTCTTCAGCCAGGCGCCGGCCGTACCCGGCTCCTACGGCGTCCAAGGCATGTACGGCGCAGGCTTCTGCGGCCCGCAAACGTGGGTGTATCGCTGGGCCTACGAGCCCGAGACATGGGCGCGCATGCTCGCCGCGCACGGATTCGTCGACGTCAGGGCCTGGCACGAGCCCGCGCCCGACCTTGACCACGTGGGCACACTTCTCGTCCAGGCCCATCGACCCATGTGCGGGCCGGCGGGGAACGCCTGACGGGTCAGGCTGCGGGGAACGATCTGGTCAGTATGACGAAGCCCGGCCTCTGGCAGTGCAGAGGCCGGGCTTTCGCATGTCCGGGGAGCGATCAGCAGTTGTTGACCCACAGGTGACCTGTGATGGTCTTCTCCACGGACTTCCCCTTGTCCGGCCCCGAGCTCCACGTTCTGGGGACGTAGCCGACAAACCCCGGCTTGACGCACCACGAACTGCCCGCGCCGCCCTTACGCGAGTAGAACCGGATGTGTGAGTAGCTGCCAGTCCCGGCGTTGAACACGTGGTGGCGCGGGATTTGGGTGAAGCCGTTGCAGTTGTTGCTCCAATCCAGGTCGTCGCCTGCCCACTGGCATTTCCGGCCGTAGGCATCGGTGACGCACACGTACGTCTTCCGGCATTCCCAGAGGTCAGCCGTCTCGGCAGCGGCCACGCCTGCGCCACCCGCCGACATCGCGATGGCGGCTGCGAGTGCCAGTCCAACTCCGCGGAAGTTCATGCAGATCCCCTTTCAGGCGCGATCGACGGTAGAGGAGGCTGCTTTCGATCCGCTTTTGGCAAGGATCTTCGTCGTGCCAACGCCACATCCGACCGATGGGCCTGTGCGTATTCCACGCGTGAGCGTACGGTGACATTGCGCGCCTCGGGAGTGTCCGCGACCGTCGCCGTCAAGGTGGGGTTCGGGCATTGGGCGGCGATGCCCGCCTCAGACTGCTGGGGCGGGCATTGTTGCGTCGCTGCGGATCATGCCGTCGGGCTTGGCCTCACAGCAGATCCTGATCGCGCAGAGCCTTGGTCACGAGCAGCAGCCCGCGCTGCATGCCGACCAGTCGGGGTCCCTCCGTGCGGTAGACATCGAGGACGGCCTCGATGGCGTGCGGAGGTAGCCAGTCACGCAAGTCGACCGCCGCCCTCGAAAAGCCCTTCCGTGCGGCCAAGACGCCCTGGTCGAGATGTTCGGCGGCTGCCGCCGCGAGCGCGCGCGGGTTGTCTCGTAGCGCCTGGTGGGCGCGATAGTCGGGCGGCAGTGCCTCGAACATCCAGGCCACGGCAGAGTCCTGCCAGCTCGGTGTCGTGGGCGGCGCCACCTCAGTCGGCCATCCTGGCGGGCGGTCCGCATCGGGCCCGTCGCCGGCGGGCTGCTCGACGCTCTGCCAGGGCACGGTGGTGTAGTCCTCACCGGGGATGGGCTGGAGGCCGAGGAGGGGCAGCCACTTCTCGCGCTCGGTGAGTCCGCCTCGGAATCCTTCGACGTAGTCGTGGCGTTTGACGAGCGCTTCCTTGGTGCTGCCGTCCTCTCCCATGCACAGCGCCAGCATCCATCCCGCGCTGTTCGGCGGGATGATGACCGGCACGCCGGTTGGTGGCGGGGTCGGTTCGGGCGGCATCTCTTCACCGTAGCTGTCATCGAATGTGATTTCGAGTTGCGGTGCGCCGGGCCCGCGCTGGGTGAGCAGTCCGGCTGGGTGGGCCTGCGCCTATGCGGTGCGTGAGTACACAGTGACGTCATGTCCGAGACTGGCCGGTCCTGCGGCGCGGGGGCTTACAATCTCAGCCTGAGATTGTAAGTAGAATCGCGTTCGCTTTAAATTACAGCGGTGGAATTAAAGTCGTAGCGCCTAGACTGCCCTGCGTGGATCTCGATCTGACGGCGAAGTCTCCAGTGGGCAGCCTGGTGACAATCACGGGCATGGACGCTCGGCGGGGTGTCGAGTTCGAACACAAGGCGTTCCTTCCCCACCCCTTGCCTGACAGGCTTGATCTGGAGCCTGCCACATACAGTGCGCTCATCGACGCCACAGCCGCCGTTGCGCGCCTTGATCAAGCTGCTTTCAGGCTGCCTAACCCGCAGCTACTCGCGCGCCCTGCCATCCGGCAGGAGGCTGTGAGCACGTCAGCACTTGAGGGTACGTACGCAGCGTTCATAGATGTTCTTGAAGCTGAACTGCTCGACGACGGTGGCGAGTCGGCTGCCGTGCAGGAGGTTCGGAACTACATCAGGGCGGCAGACGCTGCCTACGGTTGGATCTCGGACCTGCCAATCACGGTCGGCATGCTGTGCAACCTGCAGTCCCTTCTGGTCAAGGGAACACGCTCAGAGACAGGTGACGCCGGTCGAATCCGAACGATCCAAGTCTGCATCGGAGGTGGGGGAAACCGGCTTGAGGACGCCCGGTTTGTGCCACCTCCGCCAGGGCTTCCCCTGCAGGCCAGCATGCAGGAGTGGGCGGACTGGATCGAAGGCGATTCGTCGATCCCCCTCATCGCGAAATTGGCCCTGGGCCACTACCAGTTCGAGTCCCTGCATCCGTTCAATGATGGCAACGGTCGACTCGGGCGACTCACTTGTGTTCTGCAACTGATGCGTGCGGGCGCACTTCGAGTGCCCGTCCTCAATCTGTCGCCCTGGCTAGAGCGTCGTCGGCGCGACTATCAAGATCATCTTCTGCAGTGCAGTGTGACAGGACGTTTCGACGACTGGATTCGGTTCTTCAGCACCTGCGTGGCCGATCAATCTGCCCGAGCGGTGGAGAAGATCGACGGGCTCCTTGATTGGAAAGCGGCGGCCCTACGGAACCTCACCGACCAGCGCGTCAAGGGGGTCGCCACCACAATCACCGAGGAGCTAATCGGGTTTCCGGTGATCACACCATCGATCGCCGCGAAAGCCTACGGAGTGACGTATCCTGCCGCCAACACGGCGATCAAGCGCCTCGCCGAACTGGGCATCCTAGAGGAGCGGACAGGACGCAGGTACGGACGCCTATTCGCCGCTCCCGGCGTACTGCAGATCATCGAGTCATAGCGGAGTCGTACTCGAAGACTCCCCGGGCTTCAGCCGAGCCGCGACGGAGCCCGGATCGTACGCTGCAGGGCCCTCGTCGTGTCGGTGGTTGGTGGGCCCTCCCGCTGGTGTGGTCTGCGGGAGAGCTCTGGAGGAGAGGTTGCCGCACGCGGCCTCTGTGCCTGATGAGACGCCGAGGACGCCCGGTGGGTTCGCATGGGACTCGCCGTCGGTGCCGTGGACTGCTGATCTGCGGGTATTCCTGCGCCAGGCGTCATACGATCCGTGGTGTGGCCTGGTGGCAGTCCGGGTGGGGGGTGTGGCGCGGCGAGGAGCCGGACCTCACCGCCCCTCCCGCGTACCGGACCGACAACATCACGCAGGCGGCCTCGGATGCGGCCGCGCATTGGGCGCTCGGGGTGGTCCCGGATCACTCGTCCGTGCACATCCGCGACCCGGACGGCGCGGCGAGGTTCGTGGCCGGCATGGAGGAGCGCAGGTCGCGCCGGTGGTGGCAGCGCCTGTCTAGCTGATGTCGCGGGCGCTTTCGCAGTCCACGCTCTTGGTCTGCTCGTCGGTGGCGCGGAACTCCTTGCCGGTGTCGAACGTGCTTTTCTGCCCCGCCCGTTGCCCAGCCAAGTGGTTGGGCAGCTGGATCCCACCCTGGTCAAAGGTGCTCCGCGCGCTTATTTCATCTCGCTTGCGCCCATCAGTCCTACCTGTGAGGGGCACATCGAAAACTGGCTCCCCGGTTGGTGAACCTTGTGGCCTTGTCGCTAGGAGAGGCGGTTGGGGCCGCGGGCGAGCGATCGAGTAGGGCTGTGACGAAGCGACAGGTTTCGGGACCGGTGGGGCCGAGCCTGGGAGCGGCGGGAGAAGGGCGGCATGAAGGCTTCGATGTCCAGGGGTCATCACTCAAGGTCTTCAACGCCCAGTGTTCTACTACCCGAGCACACAGACCACTGCCGAATCCTCGCCTATGGATCAAGGGCGGCGCTCCGTGCGGTCAGATTCCAAATAGCTGATAGGCAGACCGTGTGCTGGTACTTCCAGCAGTGGGAACAGGCCAGTGTCACCGAAGCCCTGCTGGTCGAGCTGTGAGTCAAGGCACGCCGCCAGCGCGTGGGATCGACTCCCAGAACATCAAGAGCGCCGACACAGTCGGCCGCGACAGCCACCTGTCCGGGTCGCGTGGATGCGCCGGCAGCAGGTTCGCCTGCGCCCGCCGCTGCGGGATTGAGCGTCCGCAATGCGGCCTTTCAATACCTACGCGAAGATCGGGCAGAGGCGACAAGATCAGAGCTTGCCCGTGAAGGTGGTGGTGTTGTTGCACAGGTTGCCGCCCAGAAAGCAGCGCCGAGCCTTGATCACTACCGTGTCGGCGCCCTGCTTGGCGGCGACGGAGAAGGCGAAATCTCTGATGCCCTTCTTCCGGCCCGCCTCCACCCGGCCGCCGGTGCCGCCGACCCTCTTGCCCGCCTTGGAGAAGCTGACCTCGACGACCGCCGTCCACAGATCCCACTTGGTGTCGTGCACAGTCCCCGAGGCGGCGACGTAGCCGTCACCGCACGCTTTCCACAGGTATTTGACATGACCGTGCTTGGTCTTGAGCATTGCCCCGCCGCCGGTGCAGCCCCACGCGGCGGCGGTCGCCGGGGCGGGAGCCAGTACGGCGAGAGCGACGGCGGCGACGACGAGCGTCTTTAATCCGGAAGTCTTTCGCATGATCGGCAGCCTAGGAGAACCGCTTGCAACCCACTGTCAGGTGCGCATCCGGGCCACGAGGCCGGTGTCGGAGGACCTGCTCAACGCCGATCGGGTGAGGTCCAGGACAGAGGCCCACGGATGTGTCGACGAGAGCTCAGCCAGGCAGGCGGTTGGCTGGCTGAGCTCGTTGTGTGGGAGGCCGGTTCGGCAGAGGCGGTTGCCAGGGGTCACTCAGCGTCGGAGGATTGAGGCGGGGAGTGACGCTTATGTCGATGAAGGTGTCTGTCAGGGTTGTGGCGGTGTTCGTGGTGGCTGTCGCGGTTGGGTTTGCGGTGCATCGGGTGGTGTTGGCTCAGGCTGACTCCAGGTCTCCTGCCTCGCCGGCCGTACTGGAGAACGACGGGGATCCCGGGCAGGTTCTCGACTACTGGACGGAAGAGCGCCAGCGCGACGCCACCGGAGGGTGAGTCAGCGGTCCTTGACCGTGTTGTAGACGTTGACCGCGGCGTCGCCCAGGTACGGGTCGCGCCACTCGTCGTTGTCGAAGAAGTGCCAGCTGTTGGCGCTGATGATGTAGCCCCAGCCGCGGGGGAACTGGAGATCGTAGAGTACGGGTCCACCGCTGGCCCCGTGGAACATGTCGCAGTGGAAGCCCATGCGGCTGTCCGAGCCCGGCTTCCAGGTGGCGCCGGTGCAGTACCAGAGGCGCTGGCCGTCCATTTCGGGGCGGTCTTCCGGGGCGGCGTCCTCGGGGTAGCCGAAGGCGTGGACCTGGTAGTCGTGCCGGCCGCTGTTGAAGTGGTATCCCTGGGAGCCGGTGATGTCCTGGACGTTGCCCTGGGAGTTCGGGGCCAGGGCTATGGCGCCGATGTCGTAGGCCCAGTCGCCGTTCTCGGTCCAGCCTCTGGGGGACGACGCGGTCCGCCAGCCCCAGGCGCCCAGCGAACTGCCGGCGTCGTAGTCGGGGCGGAACAGGAAGTTCGTGAACCAGCCCTGGGCGCCGCCACCGCCTTCGCGGTGGACGCAGTGTCCGGCGGTCCAGATGGTGTTGCGGTTGTTGGCGTTGATCACGGAGGCGGAGCAGTAGCGGTCCGCGCCCTGGTCGTTGGTGTAGAAGAGTTTGCCGATCGTGGTGGCCGGCATCACGCCGTGGCTGTTCCAGCGCTGCGCCTTGACGATGGCGGCGCGGACGTCGCGGGGGCCCGGACTGGCGGCCCTGGCGGGGCGCGTGCCGGCGGAGGAGAGGGGCGGGAGGCTGGTTTTCGGCACCGAGGTGGTTCTGTTGCCCGCGCCCCGGGTCGTGGGCCGGGTCTCCTTCGCGCCCCTGATGCGGGCCGGGGTCCAGTAGGCGGAGAGTTGCGCCGCGGTCTGACCGGCTTGCTTGACGGCCGCCTGGTCCGGGTCGGCTCTGCTCGCGGTCGCGGCGGTGGCGTTCACTGTGCTCATGGCGAGGCTCAGCACGCCGAGGATGACGAAGAAGCGCTTTCTTGCTGTACCGAAATTGTGGTGAGCCATCCGTAGTATCCTTCTTGTCGGAATTTGTTGGCCGGTTTGCTACCACTCGCAGTTCGCGTTTGCGCATCCGTCAAACCCCGCCTCGACCTCCCTGTATGCGCCTATGCAGTTCCGAGATGCGCACATCAACCATCAATTGTTGAGATGGGCTGGTCAAGGCTGTCAAAGATGAAATCTTGGAGCGCGGGAATTGCGCCGAATATTCGGGCCATAGCGCCATTTATCCCTTTTAGGGAGGCGCCCTGGATCGCGAAGTTGCTGGGCACCAGGCCCTCTCGGAGGCCGAGGGATCGAGTCGGCCGCCCCGGAGCGCGTCCCCGACACCGTTGCGGTCCCGCCGGCCTCGTTCCCCGAGATTGCTTGAAATGCTGTGTGCAGTACTGGCTTTGCTGCGTATGCTCTGCGCAGAGAGGAGAGCCTGATGGCGCTCATCGAGGTATCGCAGGACACCAAGGACAAGGTGGCGTTCGCCGCGCGTATGGCGGGCACCACCGAAGGGGAGATCGTGCGGCGCTTGATCCTCGACCCCTCGGCGGGTGGGGATGCCGTCTCCCCCAAGACGACAGGAGACGGCATCCCCATCTATGCCGACTACGCAGGACATCGAACCCGTGCGCAGTTCATTGCTCCGGCCCGGGTCGAGATCGTTGACGGGCCGCTGGCAGGGACGTCCTACAAGTCCCCCACGGGGGCGGCTCGGGCTGTCGTCGGGCACTACCAGCCGGAGGTGAACGACAACCGCAACGGCTGGATGTTCTGGGCGATCGAGAACGGTGGCGGGCCTCGCGTCTGGCTCCAGACGATTCGTCCGGAGTAGGCACCTCAAGCAGGTGGTTCGTCGCGGCACCGCACTGCGGTTCGCTCTGCATCCCCGAAGGGCACGAGTGCCCCTCGCGACACGTCCGAGCAGGGGAGCGATGAAAGTGCTGCTCAACCCCCAAATGTTTCCGACATCGTCCACTGCGCCACGCTGTACGGCGGAGCGGAAAGTCAAGACGACCTCAGCGGGTTTCTGCGGTATCGCACGCGGGATCCGCACTTCATCCGCGTCGAGATCCCCGGCGGCCCTGAGCACCTCGATATCGCCAGATCCGTAGTGTCAGACGGGCTGAATCGGTCCATGAAGTCGCGGGATGTCCGGGTGGCCCGTTCGGGGACTCTGTCCGCTTGTCCATCGAGATGCCCGCAGACTCGGATCTGACGTTCCTGATCGCCCGCGAGTCGCTCGGCGCGTTCCTGGCGGAGCACGACCTTCTGACCGAGCGGACCGAGTCGTCCTGAGGGTGTCAGAAGCCGCCGGTGGTGCCGTCGTTGTAGAAGTCCGCGCCGCGGATCACGTCTCCCGTATCGTTCTGGCCGCCGGTCGGGGAGGACGGGGTGTTGAGGTCCTGCCGGCGCGCCCTCCGGCGGCGGAATCGTCGCTTGGCGAGGATCTGGCGGATGCGGCGGCGTAACCATCTCATGGACCGCAAGGCTAGGGGCAATGCGTCCAGGCGCGGCCGCGTCCCCAGGAGCAGGTGTCGATCTTCTTGAGGTCGGATGACCGGTGGATGCTCGCGGTGTCGCCGTCGTTGTTCCATACGTACTGGCCGCGGTTCCAGTACACGGTGGAGGTGCCGTCGTCGCCGGTGCCGGTGCGGACCGTCACCGTCTTGCCGGGCTTGAGGACTAACGCGAGGAAGCGGTACTTGTAGCCGGTCTTGTCGCGCAGGATCCACTTCTCCATCTGGATCGGCTTGCGGGTGGTGTTCTTGAGGACGACGTACTCGGCGTTCAGGCTGGTGCTGGAGCGGGTGTCCTTGCCCGGGCTGTCGTAGTACACCTTGATGATCTGTACGGCGGGCGCCGCGGCCTGGGCGGGCATGCCGGTGAGGGCGGCGGCGGTCAGGGTGGCGGCGGCTGTCCGAAGGAGGAGGCGCATCGTCGGATCCTCTGCGTCCGAAGGGAACGGGAACGCTCCATGGGACGGGTGGTCCATGACGGTGGTTGTCGGCCTGGCCGCATCCGGTCAGCAGGGGTCGGGTACGGAAGCGGGCTCCCCGACGGACAGAGCCCGCACACCGAGAATGCCCGGCCTACAGGTGGCGGGCGGCTATGTAGCCGAAGGTCATCGCCGGGCCCAAGGTTGAGCCGGCTCCGGCGTAGCTGCGGCCCATGACCGGGGAGGAGGCGTTGCCCGCCGCGTACAGGCCGGGGATGACGGTGCCGGTGGTGGTCAGGACTCGGGCGTGGACGTCGGTCTTCAGGCCGCCCTTGGTGCCCAGGTCGCCGGGGACGATTTTGAGGGCGTAGAACGGCGGGAGGAGCAGGGGCGCCAGGCAGGAGTTGGGGATGACGGCGGGGTCGGTGAAGTAGTGGTCGTAGACGCTGTCTCCGCGGCGGAAGTCCAGGTCGCGGCCGGTCCACGCGAAGCCGTTGAAGCGGGTCAGCGTCGAACTCAGGGCGGAGGCGGGGACGCCCATCTTGGCGGCCAGGCCGTTCCATGACCATGACTTCACGACCGCGCCCGCGCTGTACCAGGAGCTGGGGAAGTCCAGCGTCGGGGCGATGTCCTTGAACAGGTAGCGGTTGCGGTAGTTCTGGTCGATGACCAGCCACGCCGGGATCGCGTCCCGTTCGTACATGACGTGCACGACGTCGCTGTACGGCGCCGCCTCGTTGACGAACCGCCGCCCGGCCCGGTTGACGATCAGGCTGCCGGGCAGGGTGCGTTCGGCCAGGCAGAAGTACGGCTCGCCGGGCAGCGGGATGGACGGTCCCCACCAGGCGTCGTCCATGAACTCGACGGCGGCGCCCACCTGGAGTCCCGCCCGGTGACCGTCGCCGGTGTTGGCCGCGGCGCCGACGGTCCAGTCGGTGCCGATGGGCTGTTCCTGGTACTGGTCGCGCATGGCGTCGTTGTGCTCGAAGCCGCCGGAGGCCAGGATGACCGCGCGGCGGGCGCGTACCAGCGTCTGGGTTCCGTCGCGCGTGACGAGGACGCCGGCCACGCGGCCGTTCTCCACACGCAGGTCGGTCAGGGGCGTGTTGAGCCAGACGGGGACCCCGGCCTGGGCCAGCCCGGCGCGTAGCGCGCCGGCCAGCGCCTGTCCCATGGTCAGGGGTTCGATGCCGCGGGCCTTGGCGGCCAGCCAGCGGGCCGCGCCCTCCAGTGCGACGGCGGCGCCGCGGGCGTTGACGAGGGCGAGGTTGAGCCACTTGTAGTCGGCGCTGAAGATGACCTCGCCGGCGGGGACGGGGATGTAGGCGGGGTTCAGGTTGGCCAGTTCGGCGCCGAGGAGGTTGCCGTCGAACAGGTCCGGCTCGATGGAGCGTCCGTTGGGCTGGCCGCCGGGGAGTTCGGGGTAGTAGTCGGAGTAGCCCTCCATCCAGCGGAAGCGCAGCGGGCTGTTGCGGGTGACGAACGAGATCATCGCCGGCCCGTTGGCGAGGAACGCCGCCTGCTTGTCCGCCGGCACCCCGCTGGGCCCGACCACGGCTCCCAGGTACGCCGCCGCCTTGGCCGGTGTGTCCGGTACGCCAGCCGCCAGGATCGTCTCGTTGTTGGGAACCCAGATCCCCGCCCCCGACCTGGCCGCCGAGCCGCCGAACGTCGCGGCCTTCTCCACGACGAGCGTGCTCAGCCCGCGCTTGGCGGCCGTGAGCGCGGCCGTCATCCCGGCGGCTCCCGCTCCGACCACGACGACGTCGAACTCCTCGGTGACGGCGGCGTCGGCGTGGGCGGCGTTGGCCCCGAGGATCAGCAGCCCGGCTCCGGCCGCGGTGCCGCGTAAGACGGTCCGGCGGGTGGGGTGGGGGTGTGCAGGCATGGCGGAACCCTTCGCAACGGAGTGAAGTACGGCCTCGCGCCAAGGGCCACAGCCACCCAAGCATGCGTTTGGTTCGATCACCTGTCAACCGTCAGCGGTACCTCCAGCCGGGCGGGAAGATGAGGGCCCGCATGCCGTGGCCCTCCAGCTTGCCGATCCATTCGTCGCCCGTCGGCAGGATGGTGCCGTCGCCGTCCAGCGCGCTCTTCACGGGCGTGTAGCCGAACCCGGAACCGAACAACCGGGCGGCCAGCTCGCCACCGCGCGTCGCCGGGCCGGGCAGGGCGAGCTTGGCGGCGTCGTAGCCCAGGATGTAGCCGGTGTTGGCGGTCACGATCTTGCCGAACTCGGTGGCCGACGGGTTCACGTCCCTGCCGTGGGCCACGTCCACGGCGGCGTCGGCGGCCATCGAGCCCGCGGCATAGGCCGCGCCGTCCACCGCGGCGTAGTTCAGGGTGGTCAGCACGTACTTCGGGAAGGTCAGCCGCAGAATCCTGGCCACGTTGTGGAGGAAGACGGACTTCAGGACCTGGGCCAGCTTGACCAGGCGGGCGAGCTGGACGGCGGCCATCGCCTGGGCCACGCCGTACAGGGCGGTGGTGAGGGGTTGGAAGGCGACCAGCCACAGCAGCTGCATGATGGCCTTCTCCAGCTCGACGAACCGCTCGCGCACGTCCTCCACCATGCGCGCGTACGCCTCGCAGCCCACCGCGATCACCCGGCAGTCGTTGGCGAAGGCGTAGGGGAAGAACCTGAGGTTGGTCAGGTAGAGCTTCGAGAAGGCGTCCACGCCGTCGCCGGAGTTGTTGAGCCAGACCGTGGAGGCGGCGGCGTTCGCCCTGGTGGCGATGGCCCCGTCGCCGCGGTCCAGGTCGTCGGCCAGCTCGCGGAAGGCCTTGGCGGCCTTGCGCAGCTCGCCGGGCGGGATCTCCGGCGCGGTCACTCCCGCGTAGACGCGCAGGGCGACCATCGAGCCCGTGCCACCGGCCATGAGGGCCAGCAGCAGCGCGTTCACGGCCATCGGTACACCGGGACGTCGGCGATGCGCAGGTCGTCGGCGACGCCCCAGTCGACGGTGGCGACGTTGCGCCGCATCATCAGCAGGCCCTCGGCGAGGTCGCGGTAGGCCTCGGCGAAGTCCTCGATCATCTCCGGCATCTCCCGCCGTTTGGGGCCGTACCAGGCGACGAACGCCTCGTCCGCCTCCTCGCCCACGGGCCAGGAGCCCAGGCGTCCCAGGATGTCCTCGGCTCTGCGCACCGATCTGGCCAGGTCGTCGGCCAGGTCCGTGAAGGCGGGCGCGGCCTGCTTCGTGAGCTGGTCGTGCGCGATCGACGTGTCTCGCATGCCGGACATGCTGCGGGCCGGATGTTACGGCTACCGCCTCACGTACGTAACGATCACGTGTGCGGGCGTAGACAGAGCTCGAAGACGGCGGTGATCCGGTCGACGTCGGCCGGGGTGGGCACCTCGGGGCCGAGCAGGCGGCGCATGGTCCCGATTCCCAGGAAGACCGCGATCGCCAGCCGCGCCCGCGCCTGCGCGTCCTGCCCTTCGAGCCCGGCGGTCATCGGGGCGATGATCGCGTTGCGGAGCCGTTCGCGGACGAGTTCCTGGATCTCGGGGTCGCCGGCCGAGCGTTCCAGGGAGCGCAGGATCGGGCTTTCCGGGTCGGAGTACATACGTTCCGCCGCGTACTCCCCCAGCCGTCTGGCCAGGCCCTCCCGGTCGCCTTCGATGACCCGGGCGACCGTGGGCTCGCCGGCCAGCACCTCGCCGAACAGTCCCGCCTTGGAACCGAAGTAGCGCCCCACCAGCGCGATGTTGGCGTCGGCCGCCGCCGCGATCATGCGGACGGTCACCTGCTCGTAGCCGTGCTCGGCGAACAGTGTGCGCGCGGCGCGCAGCAGGCGCTGCCGGGTGGCCTCGCGATCACGCGGCTTGGTCTCCGTGGCCGCCTCGGCGTTCATGCCCGAACTCTACCCGCGCGGGGGCCACTTGCCGCGCGGCTAGTAAACGGGCGTATACTCGCGTGGTATTCGAATGTCAAAGGGGGTGGGGCGCTTGGTGGCCCAGGCCGAACGGCGGCAGTATTCGCATCGCGAGATCCTCGAGGTGATGGCCGGGCTCATGCTCGCGATGCTCACCTCGATGATCTCGACCTCCGTCGTGGGCACCGCCCTGCCGACGATCGTCGGCGAGCTCGGCGGCCAGGACCAGTACTCGTGGGTGGCCTCGGCCACCATGCTCACGATGACGGTCTCGACCCCGCTCTGGGGCAAGCTGTCCGACCTGTTCGGCAGGAAGCTGCTCTTCCAGACGTCGCTGGCGTTGTTCGTCGCCGCGTCGCTGGCCGCCGGGCTCTCCCAGGACATGGGCCAGCTCATCGCGGCGCGAGCCGTACAGGGGCTCGGTGTGGGTGGTCTTTCGGCGCTGTCGCAGGTGATCCTCGGCGACATCGTCTCCCCGCGCGAGCGCGGGCGCTACTCCGGCTACATGGGCGCGGTCTTCGGGCTGTCCACGGTGGCGGGGCCGCTGCTCGGCGGCTTCATCGTCGACACCGACTGGCTCGGCTGGCGCTGGTGCTTCTACGTCGTGGTGCCGTTCGCCGCCGTCGCGTTCTTCGTGATCCAGAAGTTCCTGAAGATCGAGCACGTCCGGCGTGACACCACAGTCGACATCTGGGGCGCCTTCACGATCACCGCGAGCGCGAGCGCGCTCATGCTGCTGCTGACGCTGGGCGGCCAGGAGTTCGAGTGGAACTCCTTCTGGACCTACGCGCTGGCCGCGATCAGCCTGCTGATGCTGGCGCTGGCCGTACTGGCCGAGCAGAAGTCGCGCGACCCGATCCTGCCGCCACGGCTCTTCCGCAACCCCACGTTCGTCCTCACCAGCATCGCCTCACTGCTGGTCGGCATGGCGATGTTCGGGGCGATGATCTACCTGCCGCAGTACCTGCAGATCGTGAAGGGACTCAGCCCGACCAACTCGGGGCTGATGACGCTGCCCATGGTGGTCGCGCTGTTCCTGGCCGGCGTGATCTCCGGGAAGATCGTCACCAAGACCGGCAAGTGGAAGATCTTCCCGGTCTCGGGACTGCTGATCGTGGCGATCGGGCTGTTCCTGCTGTCCCGGCTGCACGTCGACTCCAGCGAGTGGCTGATCGGCTTCGACGTGGCGGTGCTGGGCATCGGGCTGGGCCTGTCCATGCAGATGCTCATCCTCGCCGCGCAGAACGCCTCCGAACCGCGCGACATGGCCTCGACGACCTCGGGCGTCTCGTTCTTCCGCTCGCTCGGCGGCGCCGTGGGCGTGGCCGCGTTCGGCGCGATCCTCACCAACCGCCTCAAGGACGAGATGGCGGGGATGCTCCAGGCGGCCGGGATCAACCTGCCCGCCGGTGGCACGCCGAAGCTGGGCAGCCCCGAGGCCATCCAGCACCTGGCAGAGCCGGTCAAGGGCATCGTGCTGGAGTCGTTCACGCGCGGGCTGGAGACCGTGTTCCTGGTCGGCGTGCCGATCGCGGTGCTCGGCTTCGTGGCCACGCTGTTCCTCAAGGAACTTCCGCTGCGCACCAACCAGCCCGTCGCCGCGCCCCAGACGCTCACCAAGGACGACATGGTCCTGGCCGGCCTCCTGCTCGAACTCATCGCCCAGCGCGTCGAGAACACCAACGGCCACCCCTCCGCCCTGCTGAGCGCCGTCGCCAGAATGGCGCCGCCGGACGAGCGCCCGGAACGCGAGCGCGCCAGATCCGTGGCCCACGACGTGCTCCGCCCGACCTCGCGGGCGCTCATCGCACAGGCGGCGCCACCCGAGAAAGAGAGAGTCACCCTATGATCCGCAAGTTCGTGGGCGCGGTCACGGCCGCCCTGGCGCTGCTCGCCGGGCTGTGGCTGATGATCGCCCCGTTCGCCCTGGGCACCCAGCCCGAGGGCGCCGACTGGACAGCCGCCACCAACTCGGAGTTCTTCACCGGCCTCGGCGTGGCCGTCGTCGCGCTCGCCGGCGCGGGCGCGTTCATCGCCGCGATCCATGAGGAGCTCGTCGCGCGCGGTCTGGTGACGGTACGGCAGCGCCCCGCCGAACCCGAGCCCGCCCCCGCCGCCCCGGCCGGCACGTCCTCCGCGGAACTGGCCACCATGCTGGCCCCGCTGGTCGAGGCGCTGCGCGAGGACATGAGAACCCGGCAGAACGGCTCCCTGGTGGAGGATAAGCGATGAAGGCGAAGCTGGGCGTGAGCGCCCTGGTGTTGTTGTTCCTCGGTGGCCTCTGGCTGGTCGCCGCCCCGTTCGCGGTCGGTTACCAGCCGCGCGGCGCCGCGTACACCGACGCGACCGTCAACGACCTGTGGCTCGGCGGCATCCTGGCCGGCCTGTCGTTCGCCGCGCTGGTGGCCTACGCGGCCGACGCCCTGCGCGAACTGGCCCGCCGCGGCCGCCACGTGGCCGAGAAGCGCTGACCAGGGACGTGCCGTGTATCCCCAAGGGGAGCCGCTGGCCGACCCCGGGTTCGAGATCGGCAAGGACGGAGCCGGCCTGATCGTGGTCGGCTACGACGGCTCGGGCCCGAGCCGCAACGCGCTCGCGTACGCGGCCGGGCTCGCCCGCCGGGACAACGCCGGGCTGCTGGTGGCGTTCGTGGAGTCGCTGAACAGCGCCACGCTCTGGTTCTTCGCCGGTGCGCCGATCGTCCCCGATCCGGCCGGCGACCTGGCCGAGGACCTGCGGGACGAGATGCGCGGCGTCGGCGTGCCCTGGCAGTTCATCGCCATGCGCGGCGACGCCACCCGCGCGCTGGAGTCGCTGGCCGACGCGAGCATGGCCGACGCGATCGTGGTCGGCCGTTCCCGCTCGGTCTGGCGCGGCTTCACCGGCTCCGTCTCGGTGGGACTCGCCCGGCGCTCCCGGCGCACCGTCCTCATCGTGCCATAGCCGAAAGCACGTATCGTGGCTGGATGAAGCGTGTATCAGCCCTGGTCATGGTGCTTGCGGCGGCAGCGTGCGCCGGGCAGCAGAAACCGGTCGCCTCAGCCGCGCAGGCCCCGGCTCCGCCTACGACCGCACCGCCGACGGAGACCCCCAGCACGCCGGCCGGCCCGCCGGAGTTCACCGCCAAGATCTCCAAGGTCTCCCGCGACCGGGTCCCGTACTCGTGGCGGCCCGGCTGCCCGGTGCCGCTCGGCGACCTGCGGCTGATCACGATGACCTACTGGGGCTTCGACGACAGGGCGCACACCGGCGAGCTGATCGTGCGGGAGACGGTCACCGACGACATCGTCACGGTCTTCAGGAAGTTGTACGCCGAGCGCTGGCCGATCAAGAAGATGGAGCTGGTCGACGCCTACAAGGGCGACGACTACGACTCGATCGACGCCGACAACACCTCGGCCTTCAACTGCCGTCCTGCCACCGGGTCCAGCAACTGGTCGAAACACGCCTATGGCCAAGCAATCGACATCAATCCCCGCGAAAACCCGTACGTCACTGCAGACGGCGGCACAGCCCACCAAAACGCGAAGAAATTCACCGAGCGGCCAATGGACGGTAAAGGCGTCATAAATCCCCGCGACAAGGTGGTGAAGGCTTTCGCCGCCGTCGGATGGGAGTGGGGCGGCTACTGGTCGGGCACGAAGGACTACCAGCATTTCAGCAAGGGCGGGGGCTGACAGACTATTCGCATGGCGGCGAAAGACGGTGACGGATGGGCCCAATGCGCGCGTGGACACCGGCATTGGGGGGTGCACGGGGCATCGGGGCTGCTGGCCGTACACCATGACGAACAGGGCACCCCGCACGTCCTCATGCAGAAACGCGCCTGGTGGAGCCATCACGGCGGGACGTGGGGCCTGCCCGGCGGCGCCCGCGACAGCCACGAGGACGCGATCGTCAGCGCGCTGCGCGAGGCTCACGAGGAGGCGGCGCTCGGCGCCGACGGCCTGCGGGTGCGCGGCGTCTACCTCGACGACCACGGCGGATGGACGTTCGAGACGGTGATCGCCGAGGCCGGCGCCCTGCTGGACGCGGCGCCCGCGAACTCCGAGAGCTCGGAACTCCTCTGGCTGCCCCTGCCCGAGATCGCCGCCAGGAAGCTGCACCCGGGCTTCGCCGAGACGTGGGACGAGGTCCAGGGCGTGCTCGTCCCCGAGACCGTCGTGCTGGATGTGGCCAACATCGTCGGCGCCCGCGCAGAGCACGGCTGGTGGAACGACCGCCTCGGCGCCGCCACCCGCCTGGTGCGCGACGTGGCCGCCCGCAGCGGCCTCACGCACCCGCTGCTCGCGCAGTGGTACCCGAGGATCGTGGCGGTCGTGGAGGGCGCGGCCAGGCAGACGCCGCCCGCGGGCGAGGTCGAGGTCGTCGCGGCCGCGGGCAGCGGCGACGACACCATCGTCGAGCTGGTACGGCAGGCCAGGCCGTGGGAACGCTACCGCGTGGTCACCGCCGACCGGGGCCTCAAGGAACGGGTGGCCGGACTGGGCGCCGAAACGTCGGGACCCCGATGGCTGCTCTCACAGCTGCGCTCCTAGCTGGACGGCCCCACGCTCCTCCTCCCGTACGGCGGAGGCCACCAGCTCACCGATGCGCGGGTAG
Source organism: Nonomuraea sp. NPDC059007 (assembly GCF_042740555.1). Classification (NCBI taxonomy): domain Bacteria; kingdom Bacillati; phylum Actinomycetota; class Actinomycetes; order Streptosporangiales; family Streptosporangiaceae; genus Nonomuraea; species Nonomuraea sp. NPDC059007. The sequence goes on from NZ_JBHYJD010000006.1 coordinate 289,710, forward strand.
GACTCCCCGGCCCGCGCCGCACTCACCACATCCGCCCAAATTTCCCCCGAAGCCCGATAAATCCGGGAAGCGGGGTCCTCCCCCGCCTCGGCCAGGAACTCCGCGAACAGCGGCCGCGACGCCGCCGGAGCCGTGTACTCCACGTCCAGGCACGTCGCCAGCCGCTCAAGCGCGACCCCGGCATCGGTGAACCGGCGCGTCCACCCCTGCTTGGTCGAGGTGTCGCCGAGCTGCTCGGCCAGCTTGCGCATTCCCGACAGCCCGAAGTTGACGTCGAAGTTGTTGCCCAGCACCGGCCCGGTCAGCCTGGCCGCGGTCTCCTTGATCGCTCCCGCGACGTCCGGCCGCCCGCCGCCGGTCCCGGTGATCTCGATGAGCTGGTGGCGCTCCTTCTTGGCCGCCGACCACGCGCCGAGGAACGCTTCCAGCGACATCTCGCCGTCGCCGAGCCGTACCCGATCGCCGTCGAGGTCGAGCACGTCCACGTCGACGGGTTCGGGGAAAGGAAAGTCTGGCCGCCAGGGCAGCCGATGCCGGTCCACCCGGCAGACCACCCGGTGCCCCGCGCCGAGCGCGGCGCGCAGGTTCCGCTCCGCCACCTTGGCCGAGCCGGTGTGGCGGATCTCATGCCGGACTCCCGCCCGGTCCAGGGCCCGCGCGACCATCGGCTCCGGGTGCGCCTGGGCGATGATCGACAGGTGCGGCGGCTCACCGGAGTACTCGAAGACGAAGTACATGAAGCCGATCCCGCCGCCCAGGCCGAACCACATGGCCTCGGACAGTTCCTCGCCGAGCACGCGGCGCAGCAGCGCCGACTCGTAGTGGGTCATGGCGCCCTCACCGGGTAGAAGACGGCCCTGAGGCCGGTGATGTCGAGAACGCGCTGCAGGATGCCGTGCACGCCGCTCAGCCGCATGGTCCCGCCGAGCGCGGTCAGGCGCCGGTGATGCTCGACCAGCACCCACAGCCCGCTGGAGTCGCAGAAGTCGAGCAGCGCCGCGTCCAGCACGATCGTGTGGCAGCCGTCCTCGGACAGCTCCACCAGCCGCTGCTTCAGCCGGGGAGCCGACAGCTTGTCGAGATCCCCCTCAAGACGCACGAGGGCGTCCCCACCGGCGCGTTCGACCTCGACCCTGAGATCCACCCACCGAACTTACCGCGAGCGTCAGGAGCGGAACAGCCGCTAAGGTGGTGTGCGCACTGGAGGGTTCGCATAGTGGACGAGTGCAGCCGCCTTGAAAGCGGCCAGGCCAGCGATGGTCTCGTGGGTTCGAATCCCACACCCTCCGCTCACTCCCGGCCGGCGAAGCCGTCCCCCACGCTGGCGGCGAGCTGGAGGTAGGACTCTCTGGTCGCCTCCTGCAGCCGGTCCAGGTCGATCTCCGCGCCCTCCTCCAGATGCGGGTCGTACGGCACGCGGACCACCGCCCGGCACCGCGCCGCGAAGTGGGCCTCCAGCTTCTTGATGTCCACGGCCGACTTCGAGCGCGGCCGTACGCTGCAGAGCACCACGGTGGCGTCCCTGACCAGGTCGCCGTAGTGGTGCGCCTCCAGCCAGTCGAGCGTCGCCGAGGCGGCCCTGGCGCCGTCCACGGAGGGCGAGCTGACCAGCACGATCTGGTCGGCCAGGCCCAGGACGCCGCCCATGGCCGAGTGGAGCAGGCCGGTGCCGCAGTCGGTGATGCAGATCGAGTAGAAGTTCTCCAGCACCTGCGCGGCGGCCTGGTAGTCGGCGCCGCTGAACGCCTCGGAGACCGACGGGTCGCGGTCGGAGGCGAGCACCTCCAGCCGGGAGGGCGCCTGCGAGGTGAAGGCCCTGATGTCCACGTAGCGCTTGACCTGGTCGCGCTCGTTCAGCAGGTCCCGCACGGTCGCGGAGGTCTCCAGCTCCAGCTTGTCCGACAGGGTGCCGCGGTCGGGGTTGGCGTCCACGGCGATCACCCGGTCGCCGCGCACCTGCGCCAGCGTCGCGCCCAGCCCGACCGTGGTCGTGGTCTTGCCGACCCCTCCCTTCAGGCTCAGTACGGCGACGCGGTGGTGACCGGTGGCCACCGGCGTGCGGGCCCGGTTGAGCAGCTCTCGGCGGCGGCGCACCTCGGCCGGCTCGCCGGGCTTGATCCAGCCGCCGGAGGCCTTGTACACCAGCCTGCGCCAGCCCTTGGACGGCGCGTTACGGCGCCCGCGCAGCAGCGACTCGGGGTCGAGGCTGTCGGCGGTGGGCCGGCCGGTGACCGGCGGGCGCGGCGGCGAGGTGAACACCGGCACGGGCGCGGCCCGGCGTCGCGTCGCGGGCCGCTCGGCGGCGGGGCGCTCGGCGGGCTCGGGGCGGACGGCTGGTTCAGGGCGAACGGCCGGCTCAGGACGGGCGGACTCGGAATGGGCGGACTCGGAACGGGCGGGCTCGGGGCGATCGAAGCCCCGGTCCGCGGGCTGCGGCCGGTCGGTGAAGGACTGCTCGGTGAAGGACCGCTCGTTGAAGGGCTGCCGCGGCTCGGCGGGCTGCTGTGGCGGCTCCGGGGCGGGGCGGTCGGCAGCGGGGCGGTCGGCCGGCTGACCGAACGGGTCGTTACGCGGTGACCAGTCCGGCTTGAACGCCTCGAAGCGCTTCTGCAGCCGCTCCTCTTCCGCGGCGTCCTCCGAGAGCTCCGGCGCGTCCGGCTCGGGCAGGTCCACGGCCGCGCGGGAACGTTCGAAGTCGAGGGGAAGGTCCTGCGTGAAGGGACTGTCGAAGTCCTTCTCGAAGCCGGCCTTCGGCTCGTCGAACGCGGGCTTGGGCAGGTCGAAGGCGGGCCTGGACCACTCGGGCGGCTTCGGCCACGGGTTGTCCGGCTGGGTCTCGGCCTCGGTGTACTCCGCCTTGGGCGGCGTCTCCTCCTCCGCCGGCGCGGGAGTGGGAGAGAGCGTGTAGCTGTCGGTGTCGTCCGGCCTCGGCAGCGGCTTCAGCGGCGCCAGGAAGCTCTCGGCCTCCTCGTCGACCGACCCGGCCGGCTCCTTGCCGGGCGCGGCCTCGTCACCCAGCCACTCGGCGGCCTCGCTCTCGGTGGCGGGCAGTTCCTCCGCGGCGGCGGAGCCGTACACGGAGTCGACGGCGGCACGGAACAGCGGCGGGGTCGGCGTCTCCTGCGCGGACGGCACCGACAGCCATGGGTCCTTCGGGTACGGCGAAGCCGCGGCCTCGGCGGTGGCGCTCACAGCCACCGGCGCCTCTTCCGTCTCCTTGATGGCGTCGAGCCAGGCCAGCTGCTCTTCGAGAGATTCTTCGCGATCGTGCCTTGCCACCGTGTTCCCCCTCGGGTGGGTCTAAAGGGGCAGCAAATACATTGCAGGTTAACGTCAAGCGTCGCGCCGGACGGCGGCAACCCTCAACTTCTTTGCCCGGCACCCCCGCTCCGGGGCTCGGCGGGGCGCCACGCGCCTATCTTGGTCAGCATGCGAGCGATTGTGATCTCCAAGATCGGCGCGCCTGAGGTTCTGGAGTGGCGCGAGGTGCCGGATCTCCGCCCCGGGCGGGGAGAAGTGCTCATCGACGTGGCCGCCTCGGCGTTGAACAGGGCGGACGTCCTCCAGCGGCTCGGCTTCTACAACCCGCCTCCCGGCGACTCGGAGTATCCGGGCCTGGAGTGCTCGGGGGTCGTGGCCGAGGTCGGCGCGGACGTGGAGCACTTCCAGGTCGGCGATCGAGTCTGCGCGCTGCTGGGCGGCGGCGGATATGCCGAACAGGTGACAGTGCCGTGGCAGCAGGTGATGCCGGTGCCGGACAACGTCTCCCTGACCGAAGCGGCGGCGCTGCCCGAAGTGGTCTGCACGGTGTGGTCGAACGTGTTCATGACCGCGCGGCTGCGGCGTTCGGACACCCTGCTGGTGCACGGCGGGGCCAGCGGCGTGGGGACGATGGCGATCCAGCTGGCGAAGGCGTTCGGCTCGCGGGTGATCGCGACCGCGGGCACCGCGGAGAAGCTGGAGCGGCTCAGGGAGCTGGGCGCCGACGAGGTGATCAACTACCGGGAGGAGGACTTCGCCGAGAAGGCGGAGGCCGACGTGATTCTGGACATCATGGGCGCAAAGTATCTGTCCCGAAATATCAAAGCTTTGCGGACGGGTGGGCGGCTCGTGATCATCGGTCTGCAGGGCGGCACCTCGGCCGAGCTCGATCTGCGGATGCTGCTCAACAAGCGCGCGGCCGTACACGGAACCACGCTGCGCTCGCGGCCCGCCGACGAGAAGGGCGTCATCGTGCGCGGGGTCGTCGACAACGTGTGGCCGCTGGTCAGCGCGGGTGCGGTGCGGCCGGTGATCTACGCGGAGGTGCCTCTCGCCGAGGCCGCTCGGGCGCACGAAATGCTCGATTCCGGGGAACACGTCGGCAAGATCCTGCTAGTACGGTGAGACGTATGAATGCTGAGGAGAACAACACCCCCCACATCGTGGTGGTCGGGCCTGACTTCCAGGGGCAGCAGGGCGACGGCGGCGAGGAAGAGCGCTCGGTGGCGGGCCTGGTCGAGCAGCCCGCGAAGGTGATGCGCATCGGCAGCATGATCCGCCAGCTTCTCGAAGAGGTCCGCGCGGCTCCTCTCGACGAGGCCAGCCGCAAGCGGTTGAAGGAGATCCACGAGTCCTCCATAAAGGAGCTTGAGGACGGCCTCGCCCCCGAGCTGGTCAACGAGCTGGAGCGGTTGTCGCTGCCGTTCACCGACGACAACGGCGCCCCGCCCAGCGAGGCCGAGCTGCGGATCGCCCACGCCCAGCTGGTCGGCTGGCTGGAAGGGCTCTTCCACGGCATCCAGACGACGCTGTTCGCCCAGCAGATGGCGGCCAGGGCCCAGCTGGAGCAGATGCGCAGGGCGCTGCCCGGAGTGCCGCAGGAGGGCCAGCAGCAGCCCGGCGGCTCCGGCCCCTACCTGTAGAGCTCTTCGAGCACGCGGGCGACGCCGTCCTCGTCGTTGGCCTCGATCGTCTGACCGACCACGGCCAGCACGTCGCGATGCGCGTTGGCCACCGCGTACGACCTGCCCGCCCACGCGAGCATGGGCAGGTCGTTCGGCATGTCACCGAACGCCACGGCGTCCTCGGGTCCGATGCCGTGCCGCCTGGCCAGCGCCGCCAGCGCGGTGGCCTTCGTGATGCCGTGCGCGCTCATCTCGACCAGCGCGCTGCGGCTGGAGTGGGTGGCGGTCACCAGGTGCCCCACGAGCTCGTGCACGGCCCCGTGGAGCGCGTCAGGGTCCATCTCCGGGTGCAGGGCGAGCAGCTTGGCGCACGGCCGCGAGGTGAGGATCCCCGGCCCGACGCCGCCGCCGCGTCCCGCCCTTCGGTCCAGGCCGCCGAGCCTGAAATCTGACTCGTGCGCAAAACCACCTTCGTACTCGACCGAAAATGCCAGTCCGGGGATGTTCGCTCTTAGCTGATCCACGACCTCCACGAGCACGTCGGCCTGGATCAGGTGAGATTCAAGAATCTGTTCGGTGTGGAGATCGTAGACAAGCGCCCCGTTCGCGCAGATCGCCACCCCGCGGTGCCCGACCACCTCGGCCACCTCCCTCATCCACCGAGGCGGGCGGCCGGTGACGAGTACCAGCACAGCCCCGGATTCCTCTACCCTGGCGAAGGCAGCAGCCGTTCGGGAAGAGACCGTTCCATCGGAGCGCAGGGCGGTTCCGTCGAGGTCGGTGGCCACAAGGCGAGGGGTGTTCATAACGGGTTCCAGTTTGCCCGGTGATGCCGTCCAACAGAAATCTTCCTAGCGAGGGGAACACCAAGGCGGTGGAATGGTGTTAGATGTGATGGCGTTGTATTAGCTGATCCCGTAGTGAAAACCAGCATGACTTTGTCTGAGCCACCCCGGGTTGCTGCTGTACGACACACCGGGACCCATGAGGTGTGGGTCCCATAGATTCACATCCTGAGGGAGAGCTTTTATGGCTCAGGGAACCGTCAAGTGGTTCAACGCTGAAAAGGGCTTCGGCTTCATCGCTCCGGACGGCGGTGCACCGGACGTGTTCGTGCACTTCTCCGAGATCCAGGGCAACGGCTACCGCAGCCTCGAAGACGGCCAGCGGGTCGAGTTCGAGATCACGCAGGGACAGAAGGGGCCGCAGGCCTCTGCCGTCCGCGCCATCTGATCTGAAGTAAGCGAGGTAGGGCGGGGTTCGCTTCCAGCGGACCTCGCCCTTTCCGCTGTCCAGGCCGCGGTTCACCGGTAGACCAGCCCCGACAGCCGCCAGGCCAGCGCCCGGCGGAAGGGGGGCAGGGTGGCCAGCAGCCGCAGCACCACGTTCCTGACCGGCCGCAGCGCCCGGCTCATCGTCGCCAGGCGGGTCAGCCGGCCGGCGAAGGCCACGACCTCCCGGGCGACCGGGCGGCGGGCCGCCGCGTAGGCGTCCAGGGGCGCCTCGTGCCCGGTCTTGAGCGTCTCCGCCAGGGCCTCACCCAGCGCCACGGCGTCCTGGACGCCGGTGTTCATCCCCTGGCCGCCCGCCGGGCTGTGCACGTGCGCCGCGTCGCCCGCCAGCACGACCCTGCCGCTTCTGTACGCGTCCGCCACCCTGTGGTGGACCCTGAAGCGCGAACCCCACACGACCTCGCTCACCACGGCCCTCTGGCGCCGCGGGCCGCGCTCGTCCAGCAGGCGCTGCACGTAGGCCACGTCGGGCTCGTGGGGCGCCTCGTCGACCGTGGCCACGATCCTGAACGTCCCGTCGGGCAACGGGGCCACCACGACCAGCCCGGCCGGCGAGAAGTACAGCACGACCTCCTCGCTGGGCACGCCGCCGCTGAGCCGTACATCCGCCAGCGAGAACGACTCCGGGTAGGAGGCGCCGCTGAACCCGATGCCGGCCTGCTCCCGCACCGTGCTGTGCATGCCGTCAGCGCCGACGACATAGCGGGCGCGCACGCTGCTTCCGTCGGCGAAGGCCGCCGTCGCGCCCCCGCCGTCCTGGGTGAGCCCGGTCAGCGTGTACGGCCGCGCCACCCGCCCGCCCAGCGCGACGAGCCGGTCCAGCAGGATCCGCTCGGTCTCCGCCTGGGAGATCATCAGCGTGTACGGGTAGTCCGTCGGCAGGTTCCCGAACGGAACCGGCACCAGCACGCGGTCCCCGTCCCTGATCGTGAAGCGCTTGGCGTGGATGCCCCGCTCGACCATGGGACCGGTGACGCCGAGCGGCTCGAGCTGCTCCAGGGTGCGGGCGTGCACGACGGCGGCGCGGGAGGTGTTGTCGCCCTCGGCCTGGTTGTCCACGACGGTGACGTCGAGGCCCTTGAGCGTGAGCGAGATCGCCAGGGTGAGGCCGGTGGGGCCGGCGCCGATGACCAGAACGTCGGTGGCGGTGGGAAGCATCTTCGTTCTCCTTTTGGTCAACGCTTGTTGGCATCAGTCTGCGCCTGGCGTGCTGGCCATGTCAACACTTGTTGGCCTACAATCGTTGACATGAGAAGGAGCTCCGCGGACACCAAGGCCGTCATCCTGGCCGCGGCCAGGGAACGCTTCGCCGCAGACGGCTACGAGAAGGCCACGATCCGGTCAATCGCCGGTGACGCCGGGATCGATCCGGCGATGGTGATGCGCTACTTCGGTAACAAGGAGAAGTTGTTCGCCGCCGCCGCCCGCATCGACCTGAAATTTCCGGACTTCTCGGCACTGCCGCGAGACCAGCTCGGCGCCGGGCTCGTCGGCCACTTCCTCAGCCTGTGGGAGCACAACGAGGCGCTGCAGGTGCTCCTGCGCACCGGCGTCACGAACGAGGCGGCCGCCGAACGCATGCGTGAGATCTTCGCCACCCAGCTGGCTCCCGTCATAGCCACCCTGACCGGCCCGGACGAGGCCCCCGTACGCGCCGGCCTGGCCGCCTCCCAGATCCTGGGGCTGGCGCTCGCCCGATACATCCTGAAATTTCCGCCCATCGTGGCGATCCCCCGCGACGACCTCATCCGCTGGGCAGCCCCCACCATCCAGCGCTACCTCTGCGACTGACCCGACCCACTACGAGAGGCGTGCACGCCCCACAGCCTCGGCCTGATGCGCCCAGGGTGCGCGTGGGGATCGCCAACCGGCCGAGGGGTCCAGAGGTCGGCGCACAGGACACCGGACGGGTGAGGAGGGGCGGAGGGGACCGAGTGTGCCGATGGCGGCTGGCAGCGGCCCGGAGACGGCGCGGCCCAAGCGCGACGGACGGTGCGGGAGACCTGGAGGGGGTGGGGTGGGGCGTTACGGGGGGATCACGAGTGTGACTCGAAGCTCGTTTCGGCCGAACGACCGCATTTCCGGAGCCGTCGATGAGTGCATGAGGTACGCGTGGCTGTGCCATCCCGCGACGCTCGTCGCGGCGTTGCTGTTGCTCGTCAACGACCACCTGCTCAAACAGGCCTGGCCGGGGTTCGTCACCGGCAAGCTGAGCGATGTCGCCGGACTGGTCGTCGCCGCTCCCCTGCTGTCCCTCCTCCTGCTGCGCAAGGCCGACCTGGCCGCCACCCTGCTCACCGGGGCGCTGTTCACCCTCGTGAAAACCACCGAGACGGGCGCGGAGGCCGCCTCCCTTGCCTGGACCTTCGTCGCGGGCCCTTCGCACGTCCTGGCCGATCCCAGCGACCTCCTGGCGCTTCCCGCGCTCGGGCTGGCGTGGTGGGTCAGGAAGCACAAGGCGCCCCGGAGGTGGCTGGCGGTGGTGGGGGTGCCGGTGGCCGTACTGGCCGTGGCGGCCACGGGCGCGGCGGGGAGTCCACCCGCGGCGGACGCGGTGCGGGTCGACGGCGGGCGGATCACGGTGACGGGGACCTGGGCCTCCGGCAACGTCTCCACGGACGGCGGGCGCACCTGGAGGCTCGCCCCCGACAGCGATCCGAGCGCGCAGGGACAGAAGTCGATGTGCGTGCCACGGGAGCCGCGGCGCTGCTACTGGGTACGCGGCGACGGCATCAGGGTCATGCAGTCGGACGACGCCAGCGTGACCTGGCAACCGTCGTGGGAGCTCTCCCCGGGGCGGCTCGAACTACTCGAACGGTCCTATGGCGAGCGGGTGTCCTCGGTGTCGCTGGCGGTTCAGGCGACGGCGCGGGGTCATGTGGTCGTCGTGGCGAACGGGCGCGACGGCGTGGCCGTACGGGATGAGAGCGGGCGGTGGACGCGGCTGGGGTACGACCCGTCGGGACGGCTGACCGCGGGCGCCGCCACGGCGGTGGACGGCGGCCAGGAGGTCTCCGGCGAGCTGGCCGTCGCGCTGCTGGCCGGGGTGTGGGCGATCGTGGCGGGACTCATGATCGCGGCCAGGGGCAGGCGCAGGATCGCCACCCACTGGATCGCGCCCGCGCTGGCGACCGTGGGCGTGCTGCCGTACCTACTGCTCGATCCGGAGGCGGGCGGCGTCCCCGCCCTGCTGTGGCTGGCCGGCGCCCCGCTCCTGCTGGCCGCGGTCGTGCTCGCGATCGTGGAGTCGGTCCTCGCGAAGATCCCCTCCACCGCCCTCTGGTGGGCGCTGGGCACGGGGGTGCTGGTCGCGCTGGGCATCGCGGCGCCGTTCCGTGGTTGGGCGTTCGGGTGGCCAGACTCCTATGACGTGGCGCTCGCCATGGCCGCCTTCTTCTCCGTCGCCATCGGCGCCCTCGGGCTGGCCCTGGTACGGCGGACCGCCCGCAACCCAGCCGACCAGACATGAGGCGCGCCTGGTTATGCCATCCGGCGACGCTCGCCGCGGCACTGGTCCTGCTGATCAACGACCACGTGCTCAAGGCGGCCTGGCCCGGCCTCGTGACCGGGAAGCTGAGCGACGTCGCCGGGCTGGTGGTGGCGGCGCCGCTGGTGTCCCTGCTGTTCGCGCGCCGGGCGGATCTGGCCGCGACGGTGCTCACCGGGGTGGTGTTCACCCTGGTGAAGACGACCGGGGCGGGCGCTGAGCTGGCGTCGGCGGCCTGGACGCTGGTCGCCGGACCATCGCGGGTGCTCGCCGACCCCACCGACCTGCTGGCCCTGCCCGCGCTCGGGCTGGCGTGGTGGATCAGGAAACACGAGGCGCCCCGGAGGTGGTCGGCCGTGGTGGGGGTGCCGCTGGCCGTACTGGCGGTGGGGGCCACCGGGCCGGCGGGCGGGCCGCCTGTCGCCGAGAACGTCCACCTGGACGGCGGCCACATCGTCGTCACGGGTCGCTGGAGCGCCGGCACGGTCTCCTCGGACGGCGGGCGGACCTGGCGTGCGCTGACCGGGAACGGGCCGGCGCCCACGCCCCAGAGCCCCGCGCCGCGGACCTCCGTCTGCGGCGCGGAGTTCTGCTACCGGATCGTCCCCGGCCGGCTCAAGGTCGAGCGGTCGGCCGACGGGGAAAGGACGTGGACGTCCGCGTGGGAGCTGTCACCCGGGCGTACGGAGTGGCTGAAGCGGGGTCACATCGGCGACGGGCGTCCCCGGGACCCGCGCTCGCTCGCCATCGCCCTCCAGGAACGCCCGGACGGCCACGTGGTCGTCGTCGCCAACGGCCGGGACGGCATCGTGGTCCGCGACACCGGCGGCGCCTGGCGACGCCACGGCTATGGCGCCGACGGCGGCCTGAGCACCGGCGCGGCCGTCCCGCTGACACGGCCGGGCGAGCGGGTGGACGGCGAGATGCGCGTGGCCGTCGTGGCCGGGCTGTGGATGTTGCTCGCGGGCCTGGTGGCCGTGACGCCGGCGGTGGTCCGCTCCGGCCGGGTGACCCTGGGCTACGGGCTGATCGGGGTGCTGCTCCTGCTGCCGTGGCGGTATGAGGAGTTCTTCGGCTACTACTCGCTGATCAACCTGCCGGGCGTCGTGGGCGCGGCGGCGGGGGTGAGCGGCGCGGTCCTGTTGCTCATCGCGCTGGCCGGTGCGGCGCTGGCCGCGTGGAGAGAGGATGCCGCAGGCGACTCGGTGAGGGAGGCGCTGTGCCTGGCCGTGCTGGTCGCGGCCGGGGTGGCGCTGCCGTTCCGTGGCTGGAGCGCGGGCTGGCCGGATGGCTACACGGCGGCGCTCGCCCTCGCGGGGCTCTTCGGCCTCGGCATCGGCACGGCGGGGCTGGTGATCCTGCGACGGAACGCGGTCCGGCGTTCCGCCGCGATCGGTTACTTGGCCGGCTCCAGCACGTCCAGCCCCAGGTAGGGGCGGAGCGCCTTGGGGACCACCACGGAGCCGTCGGCCTGCTGGTGGTTCTCCAGGATGGCCACGATCCAGCGGGTCGTGGCCAGCGTGCCGTTGAGCGTCGCGACGTGCTGCGGCTTGCCGTCCTTGTCACGGAAGCGGACCGCCAGGCGGCGCGACTGGAACTCGGTGCAGTTGGAGGTCGAGGTCAGCTCGCGGTAGCGGCCCTGGGACGGGATCCAGGCCTCGCAGTCGAACTTGCGCGCCGCCGACATGCCGAGGTCGCCAGCGGCGGTGTCGATGATGCGGTACGGCACCTCGATCTTGGCCAGCATCTCCTTCTCCCAGGCCAGCAGGCGCTGGTGCTCGGCAGCGGCGTCCTCCGGGCGGACATAGGTGAACATCTCCACCTTGTCGAACTGGTGGACGCGGATGATGCCCCTGGTGTCCTTGCCGTAGGAGCCCGCCTCGCGCCGGAAGCACGACGACCAGCCCGCATAACGCAGCGGCAGTTCGGCGCCGTCGAGGATCTCGTTGGCGTGGTAGCCGGCGAGCGCGACCTCAGAGGTGCCGACGAGGTAGAGGTCGTCGTCGGGCAGGCGGTAGATCTCCTTGTCGTGGGCGACGTGGAAACCGGTGCCCGCCATCGTCTCCGGCCGCACCAGGACCGGGGTGATCATCGCGGTGAACCCGGCCTCGATCGCGTGCTGCATGCCCATGTTGAGCAGGGCCAGTTGCAGGCGGGCGCCGACGCCCTTCAGGAAGAAGAACCGCGAACCCGACACCTTGGCGCCGCGCTCCATGTCGATGGCGTCGAGCGCCTCGCCGAGCTCCAGGTGGTCCTTGGGCTCGAAGTCGAACGCGCGCGGCTCGCCGATCGTCTCCAGCACGACGAAGTCGTCCTCGCCGCCGTGGGGAGCCGCCTCCTCCACGATGTTGGGTACGGCGTGGGCCATCTCGTCGAGCTCGGCACCCAGCTGCTCGGCTTCGACCTCGGCGGCCTTGACCTGCGCGGCGAGCTCCTTGGCCCGCTGCAGCAGCGCCTGCTTCTCCTCGCCCTGCGCCTTGGACACGGACTTGCCCATGGACTTCTGCTCGGCGCGCATGGTCTCGAACGAGGTCAGCGCGGATCGCCGGCGCTCGTCGAGGGCCAGCAGCTTGTCGACGATCGAGTCGTCCTCACCCCGCGCGCGCTGCGACGCTCGCAGCCGCTCAGGGTCCTCCCGAAGTGTCCGCAGGTCAATCACAGGCCAAGCGTACTCGGTCCCCCGCTGACGGCAGGACCAATTAAAACCACCGCAGCGGCGACCTCACCACCGCCCCGGCTCACGTGGGCCGTGGCGGTGGGCAGCCCGTCCGACGTGAGAAGCGACCCCCACGATCGGCGGTCACCCACGTCGGCGGGTGGCGGTGGTGCGGCTTGCCGTAACGGATAAATGGCCCGTAACGGAGGCCCGCAACGGGAAAGCAGCTACGGCTGGCCCTGGCGGATACGGGTGAGCCAGCTATCGGCCTCGGTGAAGGCGGCGTCGGTGGTGGCGGGTTTGATCTGGGGGGTGATGCCGTCCGCGCGCGGGTAGCTGCCCAGGAAGCGGACCTCGCCGCAGATCCGGTGCAGGCCCGAGATGGCCTCGCCGACCCGGGCGTCGGCCACGTGCCCCTCGAAGTCGAAGTGGAAGAAGTAGCGGCCGATGCCGTCGCCGGTGGGCCGCGATTCGATCCGGGTCAGGTTGACCCCGCGCACCGAGAACTCGGTCAGCATCTCCAGCAGCGCGCCCGGGTGGTCGTCGGCCAGGAAGACCACGAGCGTGGTGCGGTCGGAGCCGGTGGGCTCCGGCAGCGCGCCGGGACGGGCGACGCGGACGAACCTGGTCACCGTGTCGGTCCGGTCGCCGATGTTGGCGGCGATTTCGACCAGGCCGTAGTGCTCGCCGGCGATGCGGGCGGCGATCGCCGCGTCGTACGGCGAGCCGGGCAGCGACACCTCCTGGGCCGCGGCGGCCGTGGAAGGGGCGGAGACCACGACGGCGTCGGGCAGTTCGCGGTTGATGTAGCCGCGGCACTGCGTGATGGCGGCCGGGTGGGTGTAGACACGCTTGATGTGCACCAGCTCGGTGTCGGGCCGGGCCAGCAGCGAGAACCGCACGGGCAGCAGCAACTCGGCGGTGATCAGCAGCGGTTCGCCCCACGCGAACTCGTCGAGGGTGGTGGTGATGCCGCCCTCCAGCGAGTTCTCCAGCGGGACGACCGCGCCGTCGGCCTCACCGGACCGTACGGCGTTGAGCGCGGCACCGACGGTGGCGCAGGGCATGCGGTCGGCGTCGGGCTCCATGAGCCGCAGGGCTTCCTCGGTGAAGGTGCCCTCGGGTCCGAGATAGGCGATTCTGGGCATGACACCAGAGTAACCAGCTCAGCGGCGTGCCATCTGTGGTTCTATCTCCGGGCCGAGTCCGAGTCTGGCCGCGCGCACCGCCTCCTCCTCTTCCGGGGCCAGTGGCGTCTTGCCCTTTCCGCCCACGACCGGCCGCACGTACGTGCGGGTCTCCGAGCGGCCGTTGATCGAGGTGAGGACGATGCCGTCGCCCAAGCCGTTGATCATCGCGATCGAGAACGACAGCCTTCCGGTCATCTCCTCAAGGGCGTCGTAGCGATAGACGGCGACGTCGCGGATCGCTTTGAGGTCGCCGCCCATGGTGCTGACGGTGGACTGCCTGGCCAGCATCTGCTGGCAGTCCTGCACGGCCAGCCTGGCCTGCTTGAGGGCGACGTAGCCGATGACGACGCCGCTGACGCCCGCGAGGACGCCGATCATGACCCATACGGTAACGAGCACAACACACAGGGTAATCAGTTGGTCAAGATCCCGCGGCGTTTGGGCAACCAGGCGGCCAGGAGCCAGACGAGGGCGATCGCGCCCAGCCCGTAGCCGTTCTGCACGATCTTGCCGAGGACCGGGCTGAGGACGGGGATCTCCAGCGCCTTGAGCGAGACGCCCCACCAGGGGACCGGGACGACGTAGTAGACCCAGACCCCGGCCGCCACCCACAGCCTGACCCGGTCGCGCCCGTCGCCGACGATCGCGCCGAGCACGACGACGACCCAGGCCAGGTGGTGGATCCAGGCGACCGGCGACAGCAGCACCGCCATCAGGCCGGTGAGGGCGACCGCGGTGACCATGTCCTTCGCCTGGTACGCCCGGTAGGCCCCGCGGAAGCCGTACCAGCCGATGAAGGCGATGACCGCCACCCAGATCGCGGACGTCAGCAGGTCGGGCAGGTACAGCCGGATGAGCATGCCGCGCACGGACTGGTTGGTGGTGGCGGCGTTGGAGCCCAGGCGTTCGGGGTCGAGCAGCGCGGAGAACCAGAACTGGGCCGCGTCCTGCGGGATGACGGCGAAGGGCAGCAGCGTGAGCAGCGCGGCGACGAAGCAGGCCATCCAGAACGTCCGCCACTGCCGGGTGACCAGCAGGTAGATCAGGAAGACGCCGGGCGTGAGCTTGACCGCGGTGGCCAGGCCGATGAGGAAGCCGCGCGGCCACTTCGGCCGGACCGCCAGCAGGTCGGCCACGCACAACGCGACCAGCAGGATGTCCACCTGCCCGAAACGCACCTGGTCGCGGATGGGCATCAGGTAGGTGCAGCAGACCATGGCCAGCGCGAACAGCAGCGGCTTCCTGTCCACCTGCGCCTGCCTGAAGGAGAACCAGACGGTGACGGCGAGGGCGGCGAAGACGCCGATCGTCCACACCCACTGCGCGGTGGTCCACGACATCATCGCCAGCGGTACGGCCAGCAGCGCCGCGACCGGCGGGTAGGTGAACGGCAGCAGTTGCGGCGCGGGCGTGAAGAACTCGTAGACCGGCCGCCCCTCCCGGATCATCTCGCCGCCGGTGCGGTAGACGTCGAGGTCGACCAGCCGCTGGTCGTCGGGGTTGGTCAGCCAGTACTCGACCAGCGGCCACGCCGCCAGCACGACCAGCGCCGCCGCCGGCAACCACGTCCACCACTGCCGCTTGCCACCTGTCACGGTCTGGCACGTTACCGTGGCTCCAGTCGATCGAGGACGCACACTGCGGGGGTTGCGCTCATGGCACGTCGGTTCCTGGCGGCTCTGGTGCTGGGCGCCGTCCTGGCGGGCGTCCTCGGCGCCGGTACGGCTTCCGCCGCCCCCCGAGGCCGGGTCGTGCTGCTGGGAGTGCCCGGTCTGGAATGGGGCGATCTCCACCCGTCACGCACCCCCAACCTGTGGAAACTGGTGGCCGCGGGCGGCTCGGCCTCGATGTCGACCCGTGCCGTGCCACCGCCGGACCGTGGCGTGACCTGTCCGGTCGCTGGCTGGCTGACGGTCTCGGCCGGGCAGCGCTCCGGCACCGCGGGCAAGGGCTGCGCCCCGGTGCCGAGGCCGGAGCCGGACGGCGCGGGCGCCCGGGTCCCCGGATGGGAGTCGCTGGCCGCCTACCAGTCCGGCACCGGGTACAACGCGGTGCTCGGGACGCTGGGCCAGCTCGTGGCCGATTCGGGCGGCGTCGTGGGGGCGGTGGGTCCCGGTGCGGCGCTGGCCGCCGCCGACAAGAGCGGCCGGATCACGAAATATGCGGACAACGTGGAGGGGCTGGGCGACCTGACCGGCTACGCCCTGGTCGTCTTCGAGGCCGACGCGCTCGCCGCCGCCTGGGCCCGCATGCCCCAGGACGAGGCCGGGGTGCCCGCCGGACTCCCCGCCGAGCAGCGCGCGGCCGCCGTGGCCGAGGCCGACAGGCGGGTCGGCACGCTGATGGCCCGGGTTCCCGAGGGGAGCACGGTCCTGGTGGGCGGCATCTCCGACACCTCATCCGCCGCCCATCTCCACGTGGCCATGGCCGCCGGGCCCTCTCCCGGCGGCCCGCCGTACCGTCGTGGGTTCCTCACCGCGGCCTCGACGCGGCAGGACGCGCTCGTCACCATCACCGACCTGACCGCCACCGCGATCGGCGCGCTGGGGCTCGAGCCGCCCCGCGCGGTCGTCGGGCGGGCCTGGAGCGACGGCGGCGACGCCCCCGCGACCACCGAGGAGACCGTCGCCCAGCTGGCCGACGCCGATCTGGCCAGCCAGGTGCTGCGGGAGGTGCGCGGGCCGTTCTTCGCGGTGTTCGTCGTGGTCCAGTTGCTCTTCTATCTGTTCGCCGCCCTCGCCCTGCGCCGTCGTCGCGCGCAGCCCGCCGCGCCGCGGGACGGCGAGGCGGCGGCGTCGCGGCTGCTCGTGGTCGTTCAGGTGGTGTCGGTGCTGGCCGGCTCCATCGCGGTGGCGACGTTCCTGGCCCAGCTCGTGCCCTGGTGGAGCCTGCCCGCGCCGATGGCCGCGCTGATCGTCACGATCGTGGCGGCGGCCGGGCTGATCACCGGGCTGGCCTTCGCCGGGCCGTGGCGGGCGGCGGTGCTCGGGCCGCTCACGGTGGTGGCGGGCGTGACGTCGCTGGCCCTGCTCATCGACGTGATGACCGGCTCCAGGCTGCAGGTCAACGCGGTCAGCGGCTACGAGCCGGTCACCGGCGGCCGCTTCTACGGGTTCAGCAACATCGCCTTCGCGATCCAGTCCACCGGCACGATCCTGGCCCTGGCGGGTGTCGCCTGGGTGCTCAGGGCGCGTACCTGGCTGGCTTTGGGGGTGTGCGCGGCGTATGGGATGTTCGCGGTGTTCGCGGATGGCTGGCCGGCGTGGGGGGCGGACTTCGGCGGCGTGCCGGCGTTCGTGATCGGGCTGGCGGTCTTCCTGATCCTGCTGTCGGGCCGCCGGGTCTCGGTGGGCAAGCTGCTGGTCGTGGGGGTCGTCGGGGCGTTGCTGATCGGTTCGATCATGGTCTTCGACTTCATGCGGCCGGCGGCGCAGCGTACCCACTTGGGGAACTTCGTCCAGCAGATCCTGGACGGGCAGGCCTGGACGGTGATCGGCAGGAAGTTCAGCGCGATGATCGGCGTGACCGTCGGCAACTGGTCGCTGACGCTGTTGTCGCTGGTGGCGCTGGCCTTCCTGTTCCTGGTGCTCAACCGGCCCTCCCGATGGGGCGCCTCCGCGCTCGGCCAGGCCTACAAGCTGGCGCCGCCGTTGCGTGCGGGCCTGTTCGGCGCGCTGACCTGCGCTTTCGTCGGCTTCCTGATCAACGACTCGGGCATCGCGATCCCGGCCATGGCGCTCACTGTGGCGGTGCCGCTGGCTGTGGCCGCGTCCGTGCGCGCGCTGCAGTTGTCCACGCCCATCCCGCCAGAGCCAGCGTCAGAGCCAGCAGCGCCCACGGCGCCACCTGCTGCCTGACGACGGTCCGCAGCCACTCCAGGTCGACGGGCTGCATCTCGACCCGGGCGGGCAGGTACGCCAGCGACAGGATCACCAGGTGCCCCGCCAGGAACCGGTCCACCAGCGAGGCCCCAGCCATCGCCACCATCGCGAAGGCCAGCCCGTCATACCAGGGCAGAATGTACGGCGTGGCGAACACATAGGCCACCGACAGCACCGCCGCCACGGCCAGGGCGTCCCGGCCCGGCAACGCCCGGACCAGCGCCCAGGCCACCAGCGCCAGCACGAGCAGCGACGCCACCTGGATCTCGCCCCGGTACGCGCTGCCCTCCCCCACCACGGCCTGCAACATCCCCTGGAACGTCTTCCAGTAGGAGGCGTGCGAGATCGCCTTGCTGGTCCTGCTCACCGGCTCCAGCGCGGCGAGCCCGGCCAGCGAATATCCGGCCACCACGACGGCCAGCGCCACCCCCGCCATCACCGCCAGCCGTCGGGGCCGCCGCCGCAGCTCCCACGCGGGGCCGAGCGCCACGATCCCGGCATTGAGCTTGATCGCGACCCCGAGACCCAGGAGCAGCCCCGACGCCGCCGGCCTCGACCTGGCCAGCAGGGCGGCGACCATGCAGGCGATGGCCAGCGTGTCCACGTGCATGCCGGCGACGAGCTGGTAGAGCAGCAGCGGGTTGGCCGTCCACAGCAGCGCGGCCCGCAGGCGGCGGGCGGGGTCGTCGCGGGTGAAGCGGTCGAGCAGCAGCCCGGTGGCGATGAACGCGGCGGCGTTGACCAGCGCGAGCACCAGGACGGTCAGCCACAGCGAGCCGCCGCCCACCCAGCCGGCCAGCGCCTGGACGACGGTCGCGACCGGCCCGTAGACGCTGGCCTCCTCACGCCACGGCGCCTCGACGGCCCCGGCGATCGGGTCGCCGGGCAGGTCGGCGGCGCCGTTGGTGTAGGGGTCGACGCCGAGCGCTACCATCCGGCCGTAGGCGGCGTAGTTGAGGTGGTCGGCCGAGCCGGAGGGCGGGAGGAAGGCCAGCACGGCGGCGGCCGTACAGCCGAGGACGACCAGGAGCCCGGCGGGCAGGCGCGAGCCGTACGCGAGCCCGCCGAGCAGGCCGAGACCGCCCAGCACGATCGCCGCGGCGGCCAGCCCGATCACGAGGTGGGGACCGGGGTCCAGGCCGAGCGAGGGCCCGCCCAGATCGGGAACGACCGCCGACGGCCCGAGCAGCCCGATGACGATCGTGAGCAGGACGCTCGCCGCGGTGCACAAGGACGCGCTCAGGGCCCTGCTCTCGGAAGTCACCCGGAGATTCCAGCACACCTGACGAAAGTCGGGGGACACCGCTGCCGATCGGGCGGTCCGCCGGGAGTGGTGGGATTTCTACGGTTTCCTCATGCGAACTCCGATGGTGATCACCGCCCTGACCGGCGCTTTCCTCCTTTCCGCCATGGGTACGGCCAGCGCCGACGACACCCTCGGCATCGACTCCTACGTCCGTGACTACGTCGAGCGGACCGGCCTGCCCGGGGCCATGGTCGCCGTCACCAAGGGCGACAAGGTGGTCCTCACCGCCGGCTACGGC
Source organism: Nonomuraea sp. NPDC059007 (assembly GCF_042740555.1). Lineage (NCBI taxonomy): Bacteria > Bacillati > Actinomycetota > Actinomycetes > Streptosporangiales > Streptosporangiaceae > Nonomuraea > Nonomuraea sp. NPDC059007. The sequence continues at coordinate 308,646 of NZ_JBHYJD010000006.1, forward strand.
CACACCGCCGACGGCGACGCGATCACGAAGGACAGCCCGATGCCGCTGGCCTCGGTCTCCAAGTCGTTCACCGCCCTGGCGGTCACCAAGCTGGCCGAGGAGGGCAAGGTGAAGCTCGACGCCCCGGTCAGGCAGTACCTGCCGGAGTTCACGATGGCCGACCCGCGCGCTGCGAAGATCACCGTCAGGCAGCTGCTCCACCAGACCTCCGGCATGTCCGACCGCAGCTTCCCCGAGCTCACGCTCGACGCCCCCGCGACGCTGAAGGACTCGGTGGCCATGCTGCGCACCGCCGGGCTGAGCGCGGAGCCGGGCGCCAGGATGTACTACCACAACCCCAACTACTCGCTGCTGGGCCGCCTGGTCGAGGTCGTCGCGAAGCGGCCCTTCGCCGAGCACATGGCCGCCGACGTCTTCCGCCCTCTCGGCATGAACGCCACCAAGACGGTCGACACCACCCTCGAACTGCCCGGCGCCGCCAAGGGCTACGTCCGCGCCTACGGCAGGACCGTGCCGCGCTCGCACCCCGAATGGTTCATCAACGGCAGCTACGGCGTGGTCTCCACCGCCGACGACATGGCCAGGTGGCTCATCGCCCAGAACGGCGACCGGCCCGCGATCAAGGCCACCCACCAGGGCTCCGGCGTCGGCGAGAGCACGTACGCCATGGGCTGGAACACCGGCCGCACCCCCGGCGGCGCGCCCATGCTCAAGCACACCGGCTGGCTGCTCACCCACAACTCCGCGCAGATCCTCCTGCCCGGCAGCGGGTACGGCATCGCCGTGGTCACCAACACCGGCATGATCTCGGGCGACGACGCCGCGATCATCGCCGACGGCCTGATCGACCTCACCGAAGGCCGCCCCGACCAGCGGCTCGCCCCCTTCACCAGTTCCGCCGACCCGATCCTGGCCGGAATGACCCTGCTCACGCTGGCCCTGGGCGCCCTGGGCGTCTACCGCGCCCGCACCTGGGCTCGCCGCCGTTCCGGGCGCGCGACCTGGCGTCTGGTGGTACGGCTGGCGCCGTACGCGCTGCCGGTGGCGCTGTTCGCCGGCCTGGCCGAGCTCTTCGCCCTGCTGATGAACCGCTCCGGCACCCTCGCCCAGATCTCCTACGTCTGGCCCGCCCTGTTCGTCTGGACGGCCACGGCCGCGCTGACCGCCCTGGCCGTGGCCGGAACCCGGATCTTCCACACGGTCCGCGCCCGCCGCCAGAGGGTGACGTTCACCGGCTAGTCGCGGGGGATGGCCTCGATGCGGGCCATGTGCTCCTCCCCCCAGTCCCCGAGCGGGATGAGCGCGGCGAGCAGGGAGGAGCCGAACTCGGTCAGCGAGTACTCGACCTTGGGCGGGATCTGGTGATAGTCCTCACGGAGCACCAGGCCCGCCTTCTCCATCTCCCGCAGTTGCAGGGTGAGGATGCGTTCGCTGATCCCGGGCACCTCCCGCCTGACCTCGCCGAACCTGCGCGGGCCGTCGTACAGGCCCCACAGGATCAGCACCTTCCACTTGCCGCCCATCACGTCCATGGCGGCGTCGAGACCGCAGGTGTAGCGCGCCTTCTTCACGAACAAAATAGTAGGTACTTGATGAAATGTTCGCTAGCCCCGAGCATGGCAAGCATGAGAACACCAGTAACGATCATCGGCCTGGGCGCCATCGGCACCGCCCTGGCCAAGGCATATGTCGCCGCGGGGCACCCGACGACCGTGTGGAACCGCTCCGCCGGAAGGCCGACACCGGAAGGGGCGGTGCGGGCGGCGAGCATCGAAGAGGCCGTGGCGGCGAGCGAGCTGGTCATCGCGATCCTGACCACCTTCGAGGCCGCCCGGGAGGCGCTGGAACCCGCGGCGGGCAAGCTGTCCGGCCGTACCTTGGTCACCCTGAACACCGGAACCCCGGCGGGCGCGCGCGAGACCGCGGCGTGGGCGGCGGGGCACGGCGTGGACTTCCTGGCGGGCGCGATCAAGAACGTGCCCTCGGCGGTCGGGTTGCCGGACACCTTGCTCTACTACAGCGGCGACCGGGCGGTCTTCGACCGCTATGCGCCGACGTTGCGGGTCTTGGGCGGCGACACCGTGCATCTGGGTGAGGAGCCGGATCTGGCCGGGTTGTACGAGCTGGCCGTGGGCGGCACGCTGCTGCCGACCATCGTCGCCTTCCTCCAAGGCGCGGCGCTGGTCACCTCACGCGGGCTGGAGGCGAGCTCGCTGGTGCGCTACGAGACGAAGTGGCTGGAAATGATCATCCAGTTGCTGCCGTCCCTGGCCGAGGCCGTGGACAAGGGCGACTACGCCGACCCCGAGTCGGCGCTCGGCCTCTTCCACGAGGGCATCTCGCACGACCACGAGATCGGCCGGGAGGGCAACCTGGACGTCACCTGGCACGAGCCCATGCACGACCTGCTCAGGCGGGCGGTCGCGGAAGGACGCGCCGACCAGAGCATCGCCTCCCTGGTCGAGCTCCTGCGCAAGCAGCCGTAACGGACCGTCCTGGCGGCCGAAACCGCCGAGACACGTCCGCAACGCCCTCAATTGAGGGCCGGAACCGCGTTAACGGGCGGGCCGCTTGCCGAGCGCGCCGCGGACCGCCGGCTCCCTGACCGCCAGCGCCAGCGCCACGTCCCGCAACTGCTTCGCGCGGTGCAACTGGGCGCGCCAGTCGTTGCCCGTGGCCCGGTGAGCCATCTCGACCTCGACCTCGGCCACCCGGTAGCCCTTGCGCACCAGGTCGATCGTCAGCCCCGTCTCCACGCCGAAGCCGTGGGCCAACGGCCTGGCCGCCTCGAACGCCGCCCTGGTCAGGCAGCGCTGGCCGTTGAGCGGCTGCGTCGCCTCGAACCCGCCGGTGGCCCGCCGGATGCCGTCGCGGGACAGGCGGACGACGATGCCGTGGCCGCCGAGCCGTACCCGGGTGGCGAAGACCGCGATCGACATGTCCGCCTTGCCGGCGCGTACCGGCTCGATCAGGGCGGCCGCCGTACGCGCGGACTCGCCCAGATCGGCGTCCAGGAACAGCAGGTGCCGCGGCGTGTCGCCGTCGAGCAGACGGACCGCTTCCGAGCCCGTCTCCATGGCGGCGGCCTTGCCGCGGTTGCGGCTGTGGCGCACCACCCTGGCGCCCGCCGCCCGCGCCACCCGGCCGGTCTGGTCGAGCGAGCCGTCGTCGACGACCACGACGAGATCGACCCCGGGCAGTTCCAGGGCCGCCCGTACGGTCGCGCCGATGCGGTCGGCCTCGTTCTTGGCCGGGATGACGACCGCCGTGTCCGGCGTCATGACCCCTCGGAGATCAGGAACTCCTCGGGCACCTCATCGTGCACGGTGAACACCGAATCGAGTCCCGTGACCTGAAGGATCTTGCGCACCGCGGGGCGTGGGGCGGCCACGTCGAGCTCACCCCCCTGCTCCTTCATGCGTTTGAGTGCTGACAGCAGCACGTTCATCCCCGTGGAGTCACAGAACTCCACCAGGGACATGTCGATGACCACGCGATTGGGCCCGTCCTGCAGGAGGCGAGTGAACTCCTGCTGCAGGCGGGGCGCCGTATAGAGGTCGATTTCACCGGCGATCGCAACTAGTGCATGGCCGGCATGTGATCGAGTCGAGACCTTGAGCTCCACATGGGCAGGCTAGCGGGGTGGAGGCGTCTGGTCACGTTCTCACGCCGATAGTGGAACGCCAGGTTTTTGTCCCGCGTTTGGGCTCCATGAAAACGGAGAGTACGCGAAGCTTGACACTGTGACACCGGCAAGTGCCGGAAAGGGGGGTTGCACGGGCCCTCCTGGTCAATACCATCGCATCACGGAAGCCAGGGGCCCGAGCGTACACATGACCACAGAGCATTCCGAAGATCCCCAGCGCCAGCGCCTGCGCGAACAGCTGGAGGCCATCCACATCCGCACCGAGAAGGCCACCTCGTGGCACGACGAAGCAGGGCGCCTGCGGGGGCTGCTCAACAACGACGGGTACGTCCCCGTCCGCACCAGGCTGGCCGGCGAGGACCTCGACTTCCTCGGCGACGCCAGAGACACCCTGCTGACCTTCGCCGAGCTCGGCCTGCGCCTGCTCGACCTGCACCAGCCTCGTGACGCCGGGGGGATCACGAGCGACACGGCCCATCCGATCCTGCGGTGCCGGAGCTGCATGTGGCGCTGGCCCTGCCCCACATTTCGGGCAATGTCCGAATCATTCGGTACGCCTCGCGTGCCTTCGCCCGCCTAAGGGCATGCTCCTCGCGGATGGCGCGCTTCGCGCGATCAACCAGGGTCAAGCGCTCCTTCCACGCCCGGGGCTGTCTTCATGCGGGCCAGGCGCGCGAATGTAACCACGTGCCATGCCGGTGCACGCGACGGCTAACGATCCTGGGGGAAGGGCACGCGGGCCTGGCCGCAGAGGAAGGTGCGGTCGGCCAGGAGTTCGGGGGTGACGCGGATGCCGGTGAGGCGTTCGGCCAGGGCGAAGGAGGCGGCGATGAGCGGGAAGGTGAAGTCGATGTCCTCCACCGAGGCGTCGTCGCGCAGGTCGTAGCCGATCTCGACCATGTCGTCGAGCAGGGCGTCCGGGGTGCTGCCGCGCCGGTCGTTGGCGTACAACGGGTCGAAGTCGAGGCGGACGTCGCCGTCCTCGGCCCAGAAGAACCGGTAGCGGCCGTTTCCGCCCTCGTAGTGGGAGACGACCCGGGTGCCGATCGACACCGGGATCATCGCCTCCGCGGTGATGCCGAGGTGGCCGTTGCTCTCGTAGGCGAGCGTCCAGTTCTCGCCGGGTACGGCCGCGGCGCCGATGAAGAGGGCCTCACCGGCGCTTCGCAGGTCGTAGCTGACGTCGTGGAAGTCCGCGTCCAGGCGCATGGGCCGGGGGCGGGTCTCCGCGTGCACCCGTGCCATGAACTCCTCGGGCGTGAGCCCGCGTACGAGTGTCAGGCAGTAAGGGTCGTCGAGGGTGCCACTGTCGGCCCAGGCGTAGTCGGTCGTGGTCGGCATGGCGGTCATCTGACGATCTTAGGAACGGTTCGGCCGTGCGCGGTGCAGGATCGCGCCATAGTCTGCCGAGGTGGACCTCTTCTCACGTTCTTGGACGGCATTGCGTACGGCGGTCGCCGAACTCCCCGACGAGGACTTCGCGAAGCCGTCGGGCTGTTCCGGCTGGCTGGTACGGGACCTGGCCTGCCATCTCGTCATTGACGCCCAGGATGTCCTGATCACTCTCGTGACCCCGGCCGAGACGGAGCCGACCCGCGACGCGGTGACCTACTGGGAGGTCACCGGCACGCCCCCGACCGGCGACGATCCGCTCGACGCGCTGACCGTGCGGCTGGCGGCCGCCTACGGGGAGCCTTGGATGCTCAAGTTCCACCTTGACGACGTCGGCTCGGCCGCCGGGCGCGCCGCCGTACTGGCTGATCCGGGGGCTTGGGTCGGCACCAAGGACATCGTGCTCACGGCGGGTGACTACCTGTCGGCGTACGTCATCGAGTGGACGCTGCACCATCTCGACCTGATCGCGTACCTGCCCGAGGTGGCCGGGCCGCCCGCGGAGGGGCTGGCCCGGTCTCGCGAGATGCTGGAGAAGATCGCCGGGGCCGCGTTCCCGGAGTCGTTCTCCGACACGGACGCGCTGCTGGTCGGTACCGGACGGCGTGCCCCCACCGAAGCGGAACGGGCGGAGCTGGGCGATCTGGCGGCGAAGCTCCCGTTCGTCCTCGGTTGAGCGTCAGTTCCAGTTGTCTATCTTGACGTCGTGCGGATCCGGGGCGCCTGTCCCGGTTTCGACCAGGGACTTGAGGCTCATCAGGAAAAGCGCCCACTTGGTGCTGCAGTGGTGCATGAACTCCACCGGCTCCGCCCAGCCCTCATGTTTGAACAGGATGATGGTCTGGTCGTCGGCCCGGTCGAGGTCCCAGACCACGTGCGTGCCGATCCACTCCTCGGGCCCCTCGACGACCTCCCACAGCACACGCTTGTCCGGCTGGAGTTCGAGAACCTTCATGTCGAACCCACCGGCCCCGAACCGGAACGCGATCACGTCGTCGCCGACGTCCTTGGTGTCGGTCGTCCACCAGCCCGCGAGTCCGCCGGTGGTGGTCAGGGCCGCGTACACCTCGGAGGCCGGTGCCTTGATGCCCACTCGGTGAAGGATGTCCACCATGTCGAGCTCCTCTCACTGTTCGTCTCTGTTGCGCTGAATCGCCTCGGCGATCCGCTTGATGCGCTGCAGCCTGGCGTCCCACGCCGCGCCCACGGCGGACAACTGGGCGACCGCGCGCGCGAGTTGCGCCTCGTCCACCTGGTACCGCCTCTCCCTCCCGTACGGCGCCGCGTGCACCAGACCGACGCGGTCGAGCACGCCGAGATGTTTCGCGATGGCCTGCCGGGTCACGGGCAGCCGCTCGCTGAGGCTGGTGGCGGTGCCGTTGCCGTCCGCCAGAAGCAGGTCGAGGATCCGCCGACGGGTCGGGTCACCGACCGCGGACCACAGCTCGTCGTCGACGGCGGCACTCACGGAGCCGACACCAGCCGCGCGATGTACTCCCCGAGCCGGGGCACGAAGGTGTCCCACCCGACGACGTGATCGCTGTAGACCTCCTCCAGCTTGGCCGCCTCCCAGCCCATCTCCCGGAACCCGGACTCGGTGAGCCGGATCCGCGTACCGTCGCCGGACGGGGTGAGCTCGAAGGTGACCAGCAGCGAACCGACGGAGTCGTCGACCTTGCCGCCGGGATGACACCAGCGGAACGAGAACAGCCGCGGCGGTTCGGCGCTGACCACGGTGAACGGGACGACGTCCACCCGATCACCCCAGACGAGCTCGCCGACGGCGCCTGGGGTGGGTTCGATGGAGGCGTCGTCGCTCCACCACTGCGAGATGTGCTCCGGGCGGCTGACGACCTCGTAGACCACCTCGGGCGAGGCCTCGACGTGAATCTCCCGCTCGATACTCCCGTACTCCATGCTCGTCCCCACTTCGCTACGTGCAACTTTTGGTTGCACGTCACCTTAGCGGTTGGCCCGCCAACACGCAACCACTGGTTGCATGAGACAAGAAGCCAAATTCGGAGCCGAGCGGGTCGCGGCCATCGTCCTGGAACGGCATGTGAACCCCGACTACGTGCTATGGGAGCCGCTGTTAAAAGCAGTCAAAGATCGACCGTATCGCCAGGATATCTGCGCGGTACATCGCTGACCGGCTAGTGGCCAGAAGGCTGAGCCCACCCGACGCTGACGTGCGTCCTCGCGCGCGGCGCCGGCGCGCAGGTTGTGCGTACGGGGCTTCGGGTTGAGCGAGCGCCAAATGTAACCGGGGAGCGAGCAAATGTAACTGGCACGCGGTTACATTTGCGCACCTGCGGTCCGAGACAACCCCGGGTTCGGAAGGGCTGCTTGACCCTGATCGAGGTTTTCGAAGACCGGGTTTCCGTGCCGTGCCCGGCCGGCCGCCCGGGGTCCGGGGGCGGGCCCCCGGCCGGGGGGTCGTGGGGGCTCGGCCCCCCACTGAGGGGAGCCCGAGCGCGAAGCGCGCCATCCGCGAGGACCGTGCCTGTCAGGCGGGCGCCAAAGGCAGGCGGATTTCGAAGCGGCAGCCGGCCCCCTCGTTGACCACGTCGATCATCCCGTCGTGCGCCTCCACGATGCCCTGGGCGATGGCCAGCCCCAAACCCGCCCCGCCATCCGACGAAGGAGTCCGGGCGGCCTCGCCGCGGAAGGCCACGTCGAAGACCCGGGCGAGGTCCGCCGCCGGGATTCCGCCGCACGCGTCGGAGACGGCCAGGTAGGCGATGCCGTCCGACACGCCCGAGCTGAGCGTGACGGTCCCGTCCGATGGCGTGTGGCGGATGGCGTTGACGACCAGGTTGGCCAGGGCCCGTCCCAACGCCCCGGCGTCGGCCTCCACCGGCGCGGGCGCGGCCTCCGCCGCCAGCCGTACCCCCTTGGCCGCCGCCACGGCCTCGACTCCGGCCAGCGTGTCGGCCACCAGGTCGGCCAGCCCGATCCGGCTACGGCTCAGCCGCAGCGCCCCGGCATGGATCCTGGACAGCTCGAACAGGTCGTCCACCATCACCGACAGCCGTTCGACCTCGTGCCGGATCCGGGTGACGTAGCGCAGGTCAGTGACGACGCCGTCCTCCAGCGCCTCGGCCATGGCGCGCATCCCGGCCAGCGGGGTACGCAGGTCGTGGCTGACCCAGGCGACGAGTTCGCGCCGTGCGCCTTCCAGGGCCTGCTCGCGCGCGTACGCCTCCTCCAGCGTGTTGGCGATCGTCTGCAACTCCGACGGCAGGCCCTGCGGCGCGACGAACGGCGCCGAGCGCACGGCCTCGACCAGCCGCCTGCTCTCCCGTACGACCCGCCGGGCCACCACGTACGCCACGCCGAGCCCCACCAGCGCCCCCACGCCGACGACCGCGAGCACCACGTCCCTGGCCCGGCCCTCGATGACCATGTCGACGGTGATCGCCGCCACGCCGGCCAGCGTCGCCGCCACGGCCGCGACCACGACGACCGCCAGCATGGCGCCGATCGAGCGGGCGCGCCGCCAGCGCAGCACGCCGATTCCGGCCGCGGCCACCAGCAGGCCGAGCGCGGCGGCGACGATGATGGACAGGGCGGTCATGGCAAGGGTTCGTACCGGTATCCCACGCCCCAGACGGTGACGATCCGCTGGGGCGCCGTCGGGTCGGGTTCGATCTTCTCGCGCAGCCGCCGTACGTGCACGGTCACCGTGGAGGAGTCGCCGAACGACCAGCCCCACACCTGGTCGAGGAGCTGGGCGCGACTGAAGGCCTGTCGAGGGTTACGCATGAGGTAGGCGAGCAGGTCGAACTCGCGGGCGGTCAGCATGATCTCGGCGTCGCCGAGCCGTACCTCATGGGCGCCGACGTCCACGGCGAGGTCGGCGTCGCGCAGGACGCCGGTCCCGGCGGTGCCGGTCGCGCCGCGGGCGCGGCGCAGCACGGAGCGTACGCGCAGGGCCAGTTCGCGCGGGCTGAACGGTTTGGTCACGTAGTCGTCGGCGCCGGTCTCCAGGCCGACCACCCGGTCGATCTCCTCGCCGAGCGCGGTCAGCATGATCACCGGGACCGGCCAGCGCTCCCTGAGTTTCCTGCAGACCTGGAGCCCGTCGACTTTGGGCAGCATCAAGTCCAGGACCATGAGGTCGGGCGGCCTGGCAAGGGCCCGGCGCAGCGCCTCGGCCCCGTCGCCGACGCATTCGACCTGGTGACCGTCGCGCTCCAGGTATCGGGCGACGACCTCGGCCACCGTGGGGTCGTCGTCGACCACCAGGATGCGGGTGTTCACCTCTTCACGGTACGGCCCCGCGGTACACAACCGATATGGACGTCACCGAGCCGTAAGGACGCCGAAGGACGTACCTTGGTCACATGGGTCGCATTGTCGCGCTGGTGCTTGGCACGCTCGCCGCTGCCTTCGTGCTGTTCAACTTCGTCCTCCCGATGGTCGCCGTGCTGTTCAAGGTGGCTCTGATCATCGGTGTCATCGCTCTGGTCGTGTTCATCGCGGTCAGGGTGATCAGCGGGTCGCCCTCGCGGTGACCCTCCTGTTCGATCCCGCCTGGCTGGTGGCGCTGGCCACGCTGGCGAGCGTCGGCATCCTGCTGCTGGCCGCGTGGGCCGCCAGGCTGCTGCCCGCGCGTGACGGCGCCGCGCCGAGCTTTCCGCTGCGCTACGCGCGCCGGATCGCGTTCGTACGGCAGCGCGATCCCGACGCCGCCGGCCGGGCCAGACCGAGAGCCCCGTCACCGAGCCCCGCTTCACGTTAGGCGGGGCTCGTAACCGGGCGAGCCCTCATTCCCCCCGAGGAAGGGCTCATGATCGACTCTCTGGTCACGTTCGTCATCGGCACGGCCGGCGGCAACGCCGCGCTCGGCATCGTGCTGTTCACCATCGCGGTACGCGTGCTGCTGCTGCCACTCGGCGTCAAGCAGGCCAAGGCCGCCAAACTCCGCGAACGGCTGGCGCCCAAGCTGAAGGAGCTGCAGAAGCGCCACTCCCGCAACCCCGAGCGGCTGAGCAAGGAGATGACCGCGCTCTACGCCAAGGAGGGCACGTCGCCGCTGGCGGGGATCGGGCCGAGCCTGGCGCAGGCGCCGTTCCTGTGGGTGGTGTATCAGGTCGCCACGCATCCGACCGCGCTGGCCGGGCACACCCTTTTCGGCGCGCCCCTGGGGCACCAGGTCGCCGCGCTGGTCGCGAATTACGGACTGATCAGTTGGCCATTTTTGGTCTTCGCAGTCCTGATCTTTCTGATCGCTCTCGTGGCGTGGCTGACCGCCCGCAAGATGGACGGTCCGGCGTGGATCAAGGCGCTACCGTTCGCCTCGGCGCTGTTCGCGCTCGTGCTGCCGCTGGCGGCCGGGCTGTACCTGCTCGTCTCCACCGCGTGGACGGCGGGGGAACGGGCCGTGCTGGCTACCCGGCCTCTCTGAGCGCGGCCACCTGCCCGTTCGCCACGCCGTTCGGCGCGGGCAGGATCGCCCACACCGTTGTGGTGTCGCCGTCGTGCCGAACGCCCCAGCTCTCCGCGACGTATTCGACGATGCCCAGGCCACGGCCACCGAGCGACGAGAGCGTGGGGCGGCCCGCGCGCGGCTCGGTGGCCGCTCCGCCGTCGCTCACCGCGACTTCGATGTGATCATCGCTCCACAACCAGGCCACCCTGACCATGCCGGAAGGCAGCGGATGGGCGTGCCTCAGAGCGTTGCTCAGCAGCTCGCTCACGACCAGGACAGCGTCGTCGACGGCGTTCTCGAAAACGCCGCTCGCCTGCAGATCAGTGCTCAGACGCTGGCGGGCGACGGCGACGCTGGACGGTGCGTAAGGCAACAGCACCACGCTCGACACGCGCACCTCCCCGCTCCCAGTTCCCCCCGAGGGAACACTCCCCGGTACGACCGAAATGCCCCGTTACCCAGTCCCAGAAACCGCATCTCGATCACAGCTTGTACACATTGGACGATAGATCAGCGCATCCGTGACCACCTCGTTACCGCATCGGTGTGTCGGATCGGATATCAGGAGCACGACCCAGCGCCAGCCTGATGCGGGTGCCCCCGCCCGGCCGGGGATGCGCGCTCACCTCGCCGCCCTGGGCCCTGGCCAGGCTCCGCACGATGTAGAGCCCGAGCCCCACGCCGCCGAACCTGCGCCGGTCGCCGCTGTCGACCTGCACGAACCTCTCGAAGATGCGCTCGCGGTCCTGGGCGGCGATGCCGACGCCCTCGTCGTCCACCACCACGATCACCCGATCGTCCTCCGGCCACGCCTCGACCGAGATGAGACCGCCCCGGGGCGAGTACTTGAAGGCGTTCTCCAGCAACTGCCCCAGGATGATGTCGGTGGCCAGCGCGTCGCCCCGCACGAACGGCAGCCGATCGGGCACCACCACCTCGACGCTGTGCCGATCCGACAGCACCGGCAGCCCCAGCGTCGCCGCCCGCACCCGCTCGGCCAGATCGAACGTCTCCATCCGCACCGACAGCTCCTCCGCCCCCGCCCGCGAGCCGAGCAGCAGATGGTCGATGAGCTGCCCGAGCGACCTGGCCCGCTCGGCGATCGTGTGCACCGCCGAGCGCCGCTCGGCGTCGCTGAGCTTGTCCCAGCGCGCGTCGAGCGTGCTGGCGAAGCCGCCCACGATCGTGATCGGGGTACGCAGCTCGTGGCTCGTGGTCGCCAGGAACAGATCCTTGGCCTCTTCGAGCTCCTTGGCCGTGGTCACGTCGCGGAAGTCGACGACGATCTCCCCGGTCTCCTCGATCCGCGCGCTCAGCACGTCGAGCCAGCGCCCGGTCTCCATCTGGAACGTCAGCTTCTCCCCCGGCTGCGGCAGCGGGAACGGCGGCGGCCCGCCCAGTACCGCCTCGGCGCTGAAGGCGGTCATCTCGGCCGCCGCCGGGTTCCACTGCAGGACCCGGCCCTCCTCGTCGAGGACCGCGATGCCGTCGGCGCTGGCGTCGAACACCGCGCGCTCGTGCGCCCGCTGGCGCACCGCGTCCTGGTAGGCCATCGCGTTGCCGACCGCGATGCCCGCGTGCCCGGCGAGCAGCTCCAAGAGCTCAAGCTCGACGTGCCCCGGCTTGTGGTCGGCGAACAACGCGTAGAGCGCCCCGTACGGCCGGCCCCCGATCGCCGCCACCCCGAGCGCGATCGTGTGCAGTCCGGGCAGCCGCGCCCAGACCAGGTCACCGAGCCCATGCGACTCGAGCAGCACGGTCTTGCCGGTGCGTAAGAGCTTGCCGACCAGGCTGTTGCGCATGTCGGCCGTGGTGTCCTTGAGCGAGTCCGGCAGCTGGTGCACGCTCACCAGGCGCAGCCGTTCCCCCTCGATCAGCACGAAGCCGCCGGCGTCCGCGCCGGTCAGCTCGGTGAGGCTGGCGGCGATGCGGTCGAGTACGGCGGGCAGCTCCAGCTCCGAGTTGATGTCGCCGACGACGTCGTTGAGCCGGCGCACCAGCCGCTCGCGGCGCGCCACGCGCAACCTGGCGCCCTCGTCCTCCTGCGTCAGGTGGTGCACACAGACGTAGCCGGCGACGGAGCTGCCCTGGAGCAGCGCGCTGGTGTCGATCCGCACGTCCAGCAGGCTCCCGTCGCGGCGGAAACGTTTGGTGTGCAGCGAGACCTGGCCGCCGGTGCGCACGCGTTCGAGCACCGCGTTGTGCTCGGCGGTCAGCTCGGCCGGCACGATCGGGGCCCGGCGCCCGACGATCTCCGCGGCGGTCCAGCCGAACAACCGTTCGGCTGCGGGATTCCAGTGGAGCACCGTCTGATCCCGGTCGAGAGCGATGATCGCGTTGGGGGAACTGGCGAGCACGACGGCGGCGAGGTCGTCGTCACTACCTGCCCGCATGTCTCCCACATCTCCATACTGCCCGTGGCTGGGTGCTTCCGTCGGGCGATCCGTCCGATACGCTGCGGTCACGGGTTCCCAGGTGGCGAAGTGGGTGAGGGTATGTCGAGCGGTGACCTCGATGCCCTGCTCCGCGTGACCTCTTCGACCTACCGCAGCGAGGACCCGCCCGACGTCGCCTTCGGCCGCTACGACGGCGCGGTCGGCAGGCTCGTCCTCGCCGTGACCGCGCGCGGGGTCGTGACCTGCAGTTTCGACGAAGAGAACGCGGTGTTCGAGCGGGTCGCCAAGCAGTTCGGCTCCTTCATCGGGCCCGACGCCGCCCGGCTCGACCCGGTGCGCCGCGAGCTCGACGCGTTCTTCTCCGGGCGCCTGCGCACGTTCACCACGCCGGTGGACCTCACCCTCGCCACGCCGTTCGCCAAAACGGTTCTGCAGAAGATGATGGCGGTGCCGTACGGGACGACCACGACCTACGGCGAGATCGCCGAGCGCATCGGCCGGCCGCGCGCGCTGCGTGCGGTCGGGAACGCGCTCGCCCAGAATCCCGTCTGCGTGATCGTCCCGTGTCACCGGATCGTGCAGGCCGACGGCGAACTCGGCGACTACGCCGGAGGCGCCGCCGCCAAGCGCCACCTCCTGACCGTCGAGAGCCGCTGACTCACTTCACCGCCGCCCGCCCGCGCGACCGGCTGAGCAGTCCGATCAGCAGCGTCACCAGCGCCGCCACGATGGCGCCGCCGAGCGCGCCGTTCATCCACGGCTGGCGTACGGCATCGCGCAACGGCAGCCAGATCGCGTCCCATGCCGCGACCGTCGGCGTGCTCGTGGTCACCCAGTAGGCGGCGAAGCCCAGCGCCCACGGGATCAGCATCGACCAGCGGGCCGGCGCGTTCTCCGCGGTGTTCCACCGGGTGCCGCCGCCCAGCAGGAAGTAGTCGACCGCGAGCACCGCGAACATCGGCACGAAGACCGCGCCGATCACCCCGAGGAAGGCGCCGTAGGAGGTGACGTCGACGGCCAGCGCGATCGCGACCGTCAGCACGCCGATGGCGGTGGAGAAGATCCGCCGGTCCACCCTCGGCATGAGGTTCTGCAGGGAGACGGTCGTGGAGTACACGTTCGCGAACGACTGGTCGGTCTCGCGCAGCACCAGGATGGCGAAGAACAGCGCGCCCAGCGGCGCCGCCACGAACGGCGCGAACACCGCGGTGGAGTCGGCCGCGACCGCCGAGGCCCCGGCCAGCGCGACCGCGTAGACGCCCAGGCCCAGGCAGGCGATCTGGGCCAGCGTGTAGCCGCCCACGACGCCGGTGAAGGCGGCCCTGCTGGAGCGCGAGTGCCGCGCGAAGTCGGCGGCCAGCGGCACCCACGAGATCGACAGCGCGATCACGTAGTCGACGGCCGGGGCGAACGCGGTCCAGTCGCCACCGGTCTGGGGCGGCGCCTTGCCCAGGAAGTCCACGGCGAACCAGACCATCGCGATGATCACGCCGATCGTGACGTACCTGCGCAGCAGCCTGATCGCGCCCAGCGGCCAGATCGTCAGCGCCGTGGTGATCGCTCCGGCGACCAGCACCCAGACGGCGTACGGCACCGCCGTACCGAAGATGGCCATCGCGCCGTTGGAGATGACCCAGAGCTCGAACGCGCCCCAGCCGATCATCTGGACGATGTTGAGCACGGTCGGGATGTAGGACAGCTTGGCGCCGAACAGCCCGCGCAGCAGGACCATCGCCGGTTTGCCCGTCTGGGTGCCGGGGATGGCCGACAGGCCCACCATGGCGGTGCCGATCAGGCTGCCGACCGCGGTGGCGGTGAGCGCCGCCGCCAGGCTCAGCGGCGCGTCGCCGAGGGGGTTGAGCAGCAGCAGCGCGCCGGAGAAGCCCAGCAGGCTGACCGCGAGGTTGGCCCACAGCGCGCCCTGGTCGAGCACGCCGAGGGTTTTCGGCGTGGCCCCGTCCAGGGTCAGGGCCACCTCCGAGTGGTGGGGGTCATCAGAGTGGTGTGATCCATCGACGACACGCGTCATCGTGAACGCTCCCTACGCCGGCATTACCCGGTCAGGTTCATGCGGTCGGCAATGCGTGGGGATTGCCCTCTCAGCCCGGCCGTGCCCGAGCTCCCGCGCTTATGTAAGTTTCAGGCGGATTATGCCATTCGCCCGGCAGGTGGCAAGACACCGGGCGGTCCTGAGGCCTGGGAGAATGGGTACATGACGGTTCCCGAGATCGAGGCCAAGGACGTGCCCGCGGGCGCGTACCTGCTGGACGTGCGTGAGCAGGGCGAGTGGGTGGCGGGGCACGCGCCCGACGCCGTGCACATCCCCATGGGCGAGCTGCAGTCCCGTCTCGACGAGGTGCCCGCCGGGCAGCCCGTGTACGTGGTGTGCCGGGTGGGCGGTCGTTCGGCGCACGCGGCGGCCTGGCTCAACCATGTCGGCCGCGAGGCGGTCAACGTGGGCGGCGGCATGCAGTCGTGGGAGGCGGCCATGCGGCCGATGGTGAGCGAGAGCGGCCAGGAGCCGTTCGTGGCCTGACCCCCGAATGCCAGGTCCGACCGCCGCCAGCATCGGGAGGGCGGCCGGGAGAGCATCGGAGCATGGGATACGAGATCAGCGCCATCGACCCGGTGATCGTGCGCGAGCTGCTCCGGGCGGACGACGCGGGCCGGGCGCCCCGCTTCAGCATCGACGAGGAGGGCGGCGCGCCGCTGCGGTGCTGCCTGCGCAAGGCGGCGGCGGGCGAGCGGATCGCCCTGGTGTCGTACGCGCCGCTGCGCCGCTGGGCCGCCGAGACCGGCGCCGACCCCGGGCCCTATGACGAGCTGGGGCCCATTTTCGTCCACGCCGAGCCGTGCGAGGGACCCGGCACGACCGCTTGGCCCGCCGCCCACACCGCCCAGCGGGTCCTGCGTGCCTACACCGCCGACGGGCGCATCCACGGCGGCCGTCTCCTGCCCGAGGGCGCCGACCCCGAGGTGGCGCTCAAGGAGGTGTTCTCCGATCCCGAGGTGGCGTTGGTGCACGTTCGGGCGGTCGAGTACGGCTGCTTCCAGTTCGCCGCCCACCGGGCTACTTGAGCAGGCGCGACAGACGGCGGTCGGCGAGCGGCTTGCCGCCCGTCTGGCAGGTCGGGCAGTACTGCAGCGAGGAGTCGGCGAACGAGACCTCCCTGATGGTGTCGCCGCACACGTCGCAGGGCTGCCCGGCCCGGTTGTGCACGCGCAGGCCCGACTTCTTCTCCGCCTTCAGGTCCTTGGCCGCCACCCCGTGCGCCCGCTCGACCGCCTCGCGCAGCGTGGCGACGATCGCCTCGTGCAGATCGGCCACCTGCGCGTCGGTCAGCGAGGCCGCGATCTTGAACGGGGACATCTTGGCCGCGTGCAGCACCTCGTCGGAGTAGGCGTTGCCGATGCCCGCGATCACCTTCTGGTCGCGCAGAAGACCTTTGATCTGGGTACGGTTGCCACCCACGATCCCCTTCAGCACGTCCACGGTGAAGGTGTCGGCCAGCGGGTCGGGGCCGAGCGAAGCGATACCCGGCACTTCATCCGGATTTTTCGTGACATAGACGGCCAGGCGCTTCTGCGTGCCCGCCTCCGTCAGCTCGAACCCGGGGGCCAGGCCCTCGTCGTCGGGCGCCAGCCGTACCCGGACCGCCAGCGGGCCCTTGCCCGGACGGACCGGCTTCGCGCCCGAGAGGTCGTCCTTCCAGCGCAGCCACCCGGCGCGCGCCAGATGGATGATCAGGTGCAGACCGTCACAGTCGAGGTCGAGGAACTTGCCGTGCCGCGCCACGCCGGTCACGGTGAGCCCGCCGAGCGCGCTGACAGGCGGATCGAAAGTCTTGAGCGCCTGGAAGGCGACCACGTCGACGGCCAGGATCGTCCGGCCCACAGCCCGCTCACGCAGGAAATCGGTGAGCGACGCCACTTCTGGAAGTTCGGGCATGCATCCAGATTATGGTCCACAGGCTGTGGAAAACACGGCGCTAGGGTCAAGGTATGAACGTGACGATCGCCGAAGAAGTCCTCCTTCTCGCCCACAGCGAAGAAGAGGGCAAGCAGCTCATCCCCGGCACCCAGCTGGACACCGCGCTGGGCGGCGCCATCCTCGCCGAGCTGGCGATCAACGACCGGCTGGAACTCTCGGACAAGAAGGTGTCCGTCAAGAACGCCGCCCCGCTCGGCGACCCCGAACTCGACGCCGTCCTCGCCCGCATGGCCGAGGACGGCAAGGCCCGCCGCCCGGTGTGGTGGGTGCAGAAGCTGTACTCCGGCAAACTCCGCAAGCGTCTTCTGGAACGGCTGGCCGCCGCCGAAGTCCTGAGCGAGGAGCGGGCCAAGGTGCTCGGCCTGTTCCCCACGTCCCGCTGGCCCGAGGTGGACGGACGGGTCGAGGCCGAGATCCGCGCCCGGGTCGCCGCCGTGCTGGGCGGCGCCGAACCCGACGCGCGCACCGCCGTCCTGATCGCGGTCCTGCACGCCGCCAACGTGGACCGCAAGGCTTTCCCGGGGGCCGACAGGAAGCGGGTCAAGGAGATCGCCGAGGGACAGTGGGCGGGCGACGCGGTGGCCAAGACCATCGCCGCCATCAACTCGGTCATCTTGATCACGGCCACCACGGCCGCGATAACCGCCACCACAACAACCTGACCCAACCCACCCGCCCAGACCTCATGCGCCAGGAGACCCACCGGGATCCGGAAGCCCCAATCAGGGCAGGGTGTCCTGCCGAGCCGCGTGCCCACGGTGCGGTCGTTGCGGCGGGCCGCCCGCGCGCCCTGCCTGCCGTGTCCCTGGACGGAGGGCCAGGGGCTACGGCGGGTGGGGTGGGGGCGGCGGAGCCGTAACGGATAAGCGCGCCCTTTAGAGAGAAGTACGGTCAGTTGGCGTCGAGGATGTCCTTGGGGACGGGCTTGTCGGCCTTGAGGGCGTTGAAGAGGGCCAGCGCCTTCTGGGTGTCCCACTTGACGGCCGTGCCGCCGCCGGCGATCTCGTTGCCGCCGAACGGCACCACCGTGGTCACCGGGCTGTCGCCCATCGCCAGCCCCAGCGACAACATGTCGAACGCCCCCGTCGAGCCGTCCACCACGACCGCGTCCGTCGCGCTGGCCGCCAGCGGGATCGAGGTGAACGGGTTGATCAGCACCCCGGGGCTCGCGGCCTTCTTCACCACCGCGCCCAGGAACTGCCGCTGCCTCTTGGTCCGCTCGAAGTCCGGCAGCGCGCCGCCCTTGCGGGTGCGGACGTAGCCGAGCGCCTCGCCGCCGGTCAGCTCCTGCTTGCCCTTCTTGAGGTTGAGCCCGGCCTTGGGGTCGTTGATGTCGGCCCGCACGTTGATCTCGACACCGCCGATGGCGTCCACGATGTCCACGAACCCGGCGAAGCCGATCTCCATGTAGTTGTCGATGCGCAGGCCGGTGACGTTCTCGAGGGTTCTGACGAGCAGCTTCGGCCCGCCGATGGTGTAGGCGGCGTTGAGCTTGTTGCGGCCCTTGCCGGGGATGGTGACCGCCGAGTCGCGCGGCAGGCTCACCAGCGTCGCCTTGTCGCTGCCCTCGGGGACGTGCAGCAGCATCATGGAGTCGGTGCGCTGCCCGGCGGCGCGGCCGGTGGCGAGCTTCTTGCGCTGGGCGGCGGACAGGCCCTTGCGGCTGTCGGAGCCGACCAGCAGCCAGTTGGTGCCGGGGGTGTCGGCGGGACGGCCCTCGTAGTCGTCGAGTACGCCCGGAATGCCGGTGAGCCGGGAATTGACCCAGAAGAACATGCCGATGGCCGCCACCAGCAGCAACACCAGCAGGCCCGCCACGCTCAGCGCGATGATCTTGCCGATGGGGCGGCGCCGCCCGGTGCGGGGCGGCTTGGCCGGTGGACGGTTGAACGGTCCGCCACCGCCCTGATGGACGGCCGTGGGCGGCACCTCGCCCCCGCCGCCGCCGCGTCCCTTCAGCGGCTTCACCGGGCTGTTGCCGGGGCGCTCGCGGCCGTAGACTCGCCCGGCAGAGCGCGGCGGCTCGGCCGGCGATGGCGGGAACTGCTGCGCCGGAGCTCCGGCCGACCGCATGCCGTCATCAGGCCGGCTCGGCAACGGGCGACCCTCGCCCGGCGAGCGCAGCGGGCGCGTGCGATCTTCCTCTGCCACGTCTTCCCTCTCCCATCGGTTGCCATAACGCTACGTCGAGCCCCCCACCAGTGGATGCGTCCCGCCAAGGATTTCCCACGGAAAAGTACGCGGAACACACTCTGGGTCACTCCGGAAACATCTGATGCCACCAGCGTCGTTACGGTTTATGGACGACCTCTATCGAAGGGAAGATTGTGTCCGCTTCGGACCCATGGAGTAGCTGCCCGTGCACGAGCACGGGTTCCGCTGAAGGCGGCTCACTGCGGTGAGCGCCTATCTGGGCCTGCTGGCCCTCCTCCTCCTCACCGTCGCGACCGGTTACTTCGTCGCGCAGGAGTTCGCTTTCGTCGCCGCTGACCGGGGAATCCTGCGCGAGCAGGCCGCGGCCGGCGACAAGTCCGCCGAGAAGGCTCTCCAGGTGACCTCCCGGCTCTCCTTCATGCTGTCGGGCGCCCAGCTGGGCATCACCGTCACCGCGCTGCTCGTCGGCTTCCTCGCGGAGCCGGCCATCGCGACGCTGGTGCGGCCCTGGCTGACCGACCAGGGCCTGCCGCCCGCCGTGATCACCGGCCTTTCCGTCACCGCTGGCGTGTTCGTCGCCACGGTCGTGCAGATGGTCCTCGGCGAGCTGGCCCCCAAGAACCTCGGCATCGCCAGGCCCGAGGCCGTCGCCAAGTTCCTCGCCCGTTCCACGCTTGTCTACCTGGCCGTGGTCGGCCCCCTCGTGCGGCTGTTCGACTCCGCCGCGACGGGCCTGCTGCGCAAGGTGGGCGTCGAGCCGGTCGAGGAGGTGGAGCACGGCGCGACCCCCGAGGAGCTCTCGCGGATCATCGCCGAGTCCACCCAGGCGGGCGAGTTGCCCCCGCGCCTGTCGGAGCTGCTGGAGCGCGCGCTGGAGTTCGGCGACCGCAACGCCGAGGAGATCATGGTGCCGCGCCCGCGCGTCGTCGTGCTCCGGTCCGACCGGCCGCTGTCCGACCTCGTCGACGCGATCAGGGAGCACGGCCACTCCCGCTACCCCGTTCTGGGCGCCGACGGTGACGTCGCCGGTGTCACCGGGGTACGCGAGCTGCTGGCCTCCGGCCGGGAGGACGGCGTGATCGCCGAGATCACCCGCCCCGCGCTCCTGGTGCCGGACTCCCTTCCCCTGCCGCTGGTGCTGGAGCGTATGCGCCAGGCCAAGGACGACATCGCCTGCGTCATCGACGAGTACGGCGGGCTGGCCGGCGTCGTCGCGGTCGAGGACCTGGCGGAGGAGCTGGTCGGCGAGCTCGTCGACGAGAACGACCCCGAGCCAGAAGGCGCCACCGAGCACCCCGACGGCACCTGGGAGGTGCCCGCTTCCTTCCGCCTCGACGAGGTCGAGCGCGCGACGGGCATCGCCCTGCCGGAGAGCGACGACTACGACACGCTGGCCGGGCTCGTGCTGGCCCGGCTCGGCCGCATGGCCGAGCCCGGCGACGCGGTGACGGTCGAGTGCACGCCGGAGACCGACCCGTTCTCCGAAGACCCCGATGAACACCTCGCCGAACTCACGGTTCTGTCGCTCAGCCGCAGAGTCCCCGAGTGGGTACGGCTGGCGCCGGTACAGCACCACGCGAGGGCCGCCCGATGACCATGATCATCATAAGCCTCGCGCTGCTGGCCTTCAACGCCTTGTTCGTCGCGGCCGAGTTCGCCTTCGTCTCCGCCAGGCGCCACCGCCTGGAAGAGGTGGCGACCGGCGGCAACCGCATGGTCAGGTTCGCCGCCAAGTCCGCCGTGGGCGGCAGCAGGCAGCTGTCGCTCATGCTGGCCGGCGCCCAGCTCGGCATCACGCTGTGCACGCTGGGCCTCGGCCAGGTGACGGAACCGGCCATCGAGCACTTCCTGGAGCCGGTCTTCGCCGCGATCGGCGTACCGGAGTCGCTGCGGATGCCGATCGCGCTGACGATCGCGCTGGCCCTGGTCACGTTCCTGCACATGGTCATCGGCGAGATGGCGCCGAAGTCCTGGGCGCTGACGCACCCGGAGCGGGCGGCGTTGCTGCTGACGGTGCCGTTCAGGGCGTTCACGTCGCTGATGAAGCCGCTGCTGTGGTCGCTGAACGGAGTGAGCAATCTCATCCTGCGCCTGTTCGGCGTCGAGGCCCGCGACGAGCTGGCCACGACCAGGACGCCGCGCCAGCTCGCCATGCTGGTGGGCGAGTCGGCCAGGATGGGCCTGCTGGACCGCGAGGAGCACGACCTGCTGACCCGGGCCCTGCGCCTGCAGGCCGAGGGCATCGAACGCCTGATGGTCCCCATCGCCGAGGCCGTCTGCGTACCGCCGGAGGCGACGGCGGGTCAGATCAAGGAGGTCGCGGCCAGAACCGGACACCTGAGGCTCCTGGTGGGCTCGGACGTCAACGTCCAGGGCGTCCTGCACGCCCGGGACGCGCTGCTCCACAAGGAGGCGACCGCGGGCGTCCTGGCGCGGCCACTGCCCCGGCTGGCCTGCGTCACGCAGGTTCCCGAGGCGGTCACGGCCCTCCAGGAGGCACGGGCCCACCTGGGCCTCGTGACCAGCGCGGACGGCAGCGTCATCGGCCTGGTGAGCCTGACCGACCTTCTGGGCGAACTCCTCGACATGCGGGCGATCGCCGCCTGATAGGTCAAATCTTGTCCGCTCATGGCGAAACCCGCGAAAGCGGTTAGAAAGCGAGTTGCAAGCGCCCGCGTCTAGGTTCTCCGGACGCGGGCGCTCGCTGCGCGCATGGCAAAAAAGAAGAGCCCCGGCTCTTGCGAACCAGGGCTCGTTTCGTCACTGTGGGTCTGCCACCAGCAAGGCCAAAGCATCAGAGCCCGGGAACAACACCCCGGGAAACAGGAAGGACCTGGCAATCACGATGACCGGGGGCGAAAGCACAAACCGGGAATCAAGATGACCGCCGCCCACCTAACGCGGGCAAAAGCCCGGCCAATCAAGGCCACCCGGGCGAAAGCCCGGCTGGGGGTCCGGGGGTTATCCCCCGGGGTAAACAACGAGGAGGCCTGCGGGAGCAACTCCGCCAGGAGTTGCGACCACAAACCTCCGCCTGCTCGTGGGCGAGGAGGGATTTGAACCCTCACGTCCTTTCGGACACACGGACCTGAACCGTGCGCGTCTGCCGTTCCGCCACCCGCCCTTGTTGGGTGCGGAGAAACAGTAGCACGGAACTGCCGCTGGTACTGAACCCGGATACGATCGCATAAGACACGGGAGCGGATGAGCTGGGCGCGACTGCCGACGAGCGCCTGGCTCACGGTCGCGTGGAACGTGCGGAAGCCCAGGAGCAGCAGCTTCTTGGCGGCCGCGATCATATGCACGGAGGAAGGGAGGTACCCGGTGGGAGTCCTTCAGCGCTTCGAGCGACGGCTCGAAGGCTTGGTTGAGGGGGCCTTTGCGCGGGCGTTCAAGTCTGACCTTCAGCCGGTCGAGGTCGCCAGCGCGGTTCAGCGTGAGATGGACGAGCGCGCGGCGATCGTCGCCCAGGGTCGGACACTCGTGCCCAACGACTTCGTGGTTGAGCTGTCCACCACGGACAGCGAACGGCTTGAGGTCTACGCCGACAGCATCAGCCACGAGCTGGCCAACCTCGCCAGGGAGTACGCCAAAGAGCAGGGCTACTCCTTTGTGGGACCGGTCCGGGTGCGTTTCGAGACGGCCAACGACCTCGCGGTCGGACTGTTCCGCATCAGGTCGGGCGTCATCCGCGGCGCCACGGTCGAACAGGACGAGATCCGCCAGCCGGCCAGCGACCTGCCGCCCTCGCGGCCGAACGCCTTCAACGGCAGGCCCCGCCTGCTCGTCTCCACGCAGGACGACCCCCAGGGCGACCGTTCCTACGAGCTCACCACGCCGGTGACCTTGCTGGGCAGGGGCACCGACTGCGATCTCCGTCTCGTCGATCCCGGCGTCTCCCGTCACCACGCGGAGCTACGCGTCGAGGGCCAGCAGGTGGCCCTCGTCGACCTGGGATCCACGAACGGCACTTTCGTCAATGGCCAGCCGGTACGCAGGATCGAGCTCCAGAACGGCACGCGAGTGACGTTGGGACGCACGACCCTGGTGTTCCGGCGCGATTAGGGGTAGACAAACGGTCCATGTCCGAGCTCACGCTGCTGCTGATCCGGCTCGCCTTCCTGGCGGTGCTGTGGTTTTTCGTCATTGCCGCAGTCGGCGTGATCCGGACTGACTTGTTCGGGTCACGCACTGCTCCCGCGGGGCCACGCAAGGGCACCAAACCCGCCAAACCCGTGGCAAAGCCAAAGCCCAAGAAGGGCGAGCCACGCCAACTGGTTGTGACGGGTGGCCCCCTGCAAGGCACCACCATTAACCTCACGGAGACGCCCATCACCATCGGCCGGGCCAACGACGCCACGCTGGTAGTCAGCGACGACTACGCTTCCAGCCGGCATGCCCGGCTCTTCCCTCAGGACGGTCAGTGGATCGTGGAAGATCTCGGTTCGACCAACGGCACGTATCTCGACCGCTCAAAAGTCACCCGTCCGACCCCGGTGCCGCTCGGTGTTCCGATCCGCGTCGGCAAGACAGTCATTGAATTGCGCAAATGACCATCGCACTCCGCTACGCCGCCCGCTCGGACGTCGGCCTCCTCCGCGAAGGAAACGAGGACTCGGCGTACGCTAGCGGCCGCCTGCTCGCCGTCGCGGACGGTATGGGCGGGCACGCACACGGCGAGGTGGCGAGCTCTGTCGCCATCGCCGCAATGGCCTCACTCGAAGAGGCCCAGCAGGGGGGTGACCTGCTCAACGCCATCGAGGCGGCGGTACGCGACGCCAACCGCAAGCTGCACGAGATGGTGGGCAGGGATCCGAGCCTCAAGGGGATGGGCACCACCCTGACCGCCATGCTCTGGAACGGCACCCAGGTCGCCCTGGTGCACGTCGGCGACTCGCGCGCCTACCTGCTCAGGCGCGGGGAGCTTTACCAGATCACCCACGATCACACGCTGGTGCAGCAACTGGTCGACGACGGCCGGATCACCCCCGAGGAGGCGGCGACGCATCCTCAGCGGTCGATCCTGCTCAGGGCGCTCGACGGCAGCGGCGAGGTCGATCCCGACCTCACGCTGCGCGAGGCGCAGATCGGCGACCGCTACCTGCTCTGCTCCGACGGGTTGTCCGGTATGGTGAGCGCGGAGACGCTGCACGCCACGCTGACGAACATCGACGACCCGGAAGAGGTCGTGCGCCAGCTGATCGACCTGGCCAACCGGGGCGGCGGTCCCGACAACATCACGTGCGTGCTCGCCGATGTGATCGAGCTGACCGACGGGCAACAGGTGCCCGCGGAGGCCGCGGTCGTCGGCGCTGCGGGCATGAATCGCTCCCACCCCTCGGGCAATCCGGCGGGGCGAGTAAGCGCGGTGACCGCGCCCCAGCCGGCCATCACCGACGATGACTTCGACGAGCCGGGCGTCCAGACGTCCCGCCGTTCGCCGAAGCGTCGCCGGGTGTGGCCTGTGCTGGTCACCGTGCTCGCCGTCGGCGCGGTCGTCGTAGGCGTCGGCGGCTACGTCGGCTGGCAATGGACCCAGGACCAGTTCTTCGTCGGAGCTAGGGGCGACGAAGTGGTCATATATCGCGGCATCCAGCAACAAGTCGGGCCGCTTGAGCTCTTCAAAGTAGTCAAGGGGACCGGCCTGCAGATATCCACCCTTTCAGACCCCGACAAAGCCGACATCCAGCAGGGCATCCCTGTCGAAAGCATTGATGACGGCATCAAGAGGATCAGCGGCTTGAAGCCCTCCACGAACAAGTCAACTCCGCCGGCTTCCACCTCGCCCACCCCGACAGCGACGAAGAAGTCGCAGTAGGGTCCGAACAGGTGAGTAACGAAGTGGCAGCAGCCCCCGTCCCCATGCCCGCGAAACGGCGTGTGGCGCAGCTTCTCATGCTCGCGCTCGCGGTGGTCGTCGTGATGGGCGCGTACGCCAACGTCGGCCTGGCCATGGACGAGAAGATCCCGTCCGGCATGCTCACGTACGGCCTCAGCCTGGGCGGACTCATGCTGGCCGCCTACCTGGTTCTGGCGAAGTTCGCGCCCTGGGCCGACCCCCTGATCCTGCCGCTGGTGACGCTGGTCAACGGCCTCGGCCTGGTGATGATCTACCGGTTGTCCGAGTCCGACTCCCCGCTGCCGTCGGCCACGCTGGCCTCGCCCAACACGCAGCTTCTCTGGACGCTGATCGGCATCGTGCTGTTCAGCGCCACCCTGATCTTCCTGCGCGACCAGCGCGCGCTGCAGCGGCTGACCTACACCGCCGGCGCCGCCGGGCTCTTCCTGCTGGTCTCGCCGCTGATCCCGGGCCTGGGCCAGGAGCTCAACGGCGCCCGCATCTGGATCGGCATCCCGGGGGTCGGCCAGATCCAGCCCGCCGAGTTCGCCAAGCTGGCGCTGGTCGTCTTCTTCGCCGGCTACCTGGTCGCCAAGCGGGACGTGCTCGCGCTGGCCGGGCGACGGCTGCTCTTCATCGACCTGCCCCGCGCCCGCGACCTCGGCCCCGTTCTCATCACCTGGGGCGTCAGCCTGGGCGTCCTGGTCATGCAGAAGGACCTCGGGTCGTCGCTGCTGCTGTTCGGCACGTTCATCGCGATGCTCTACATCGCCACCCAGCGCATCTCGTGGGTCATCATCGGCATCCTGCTGTTCGTGGGCGGCGCCGTACTGGCCGGGCTGGTCTTCGACCACGTGCAGCAGCGGTTCGAGGTCTTCCTCAACCCGGGCGACCCCGAGCTCTTCACCAAGATCGGCGGCAGCGAGCAGCTCATGCAGGGCCTGTTCGCGATGGGCTCGGGCGGCATCCTCGGCACCGGGCTCGGGCAGGGGCACCCCGAGCTGATCCCGCTGGCCTTCTCCGACTTCATCTTCGCCGCGACCGGCGAGGAGATCGGACTGACCGGCCTGATGGCGCTGCTGATGGTCTACGCGCTGATCGTGGAGCGCGGCCTGCGTACCTCGATCGCGGCCCGCGACCCGTTCACCAAGCTGCTGGCGGGCGGCCTGTCCTTCCTGCTGGCCTGGCAGGTCTTCATCATCGTCGGCGGCGTGACGAACCTGATCCCGCTGACCGGCCTGGTCACCCCGTTCATGTCCCAGGGTGGTTCCGCCCTACTGGCTAACTGGATACTTATCGCCCTTTTGGTACGCATGTCGGACGCGGCGAGAAGGCCTCCGCCCCAGGCGATCCAGGACGAAGGACTGACGCAGGTGTTCCAGCGATGAACAGCACACTCAAGCGCGCCGCCGTGGCCTGCCTGGCCATGTTCGCGCTGCTCATGATCAACGTCAACTATCTGCAGGCGGTCAAGGCCGACGGCTACCGCGAGGACTCCAGGAACAACCGCAACTACTTCGAGCGGTACGCCGTCCAGCGCGGACGCATCACCGCCAGCGGCAAGACGATCCTCGCGCAGTCGACGGAGACCAAGGGCCCGTTCAAGTTCCTCAGGGAGTACCCGGAGGGCGAGCTCTACGCGCACGTCACCGGCTTCTTCTCCCCGGAGAGCGAGTCGGCCGTCGAGCGCGCCGAGAACAGCCTGCTCGACGGCTCCAGCTCCGACCTGCTCCTGCGGCGCAGCATCGACCTGTTCACCGGCGAGCCCACCAAGGGCGCCAACGTCGACCTGACGATCAACCCCAAGGCGCAGAAGGCGGCCTACGACGCGCTGCGCCAGAGCGGCAAGCGCGGGGCCGCGGTCGCGATCGAGCCCAAGACCGGCAAGATCCTCGCCCTGGTCTCGCTGCCGACCTACGACCCGGCCAAGATCTCGGTGCCGGAGAAGCCGCAGGCGTTCTCGGCGTACAACAAGCTGGAGAAGAACCCCGACAAGCCGCTGATCAACCGCGCGATCGGGGACTTCTACGCGCCGGGCTCGACGTTCAAGGTCGTCACCACCGCCGCGTGGCTGGAGGACGACTCCAGCCGCGACGGCCAGACGGTCGTGGACGCGCCCACCCGCCTGTCGCTGCCGAACACCACCACCACGCTGCCCAACTACGGCGGCGCGGCCTGCGGCGGCGGCCAGGTGCCGATGGTGTACGCGCTGGAGCGCTCGTGCAACACCCCGTTCGGCAAGATCGGCCTGGATCTCGGCTACGCGAAGATCGCCGAGCAGGCCAGGAAGTTCGGCGTGGGCGAGCCGCTGAGCATTCCCATGGGCGTCGAGGCCAGCACGATCGGCAAGGAGGAGACGGACGACCCCGCCGCCATCGCCATGACCTCGATCGGCCAGCGCAGCGCGGTGATGACGCCCCTGCAGATGGCCATGGTCGCCGCCGGCATCGCCAACAACGGCACGGTCATGAAGCCGTACCTCGTCAACAAGATCACTGACGCCAAGGGCGACGCGGTCGACGAGGGCGAGCCCGAGGAGTTCTCCGAGGCGATGAGCCCCGAGAACGCCACCAAGCTCAAGAACATGATGGTCAGCGTGGTCGCCAACGGCACCGCCAAGACCGCCCAGATCCCCGGCGTCGAGGTGGGCGGCAAGACCGGCACCGCCGAGACCCGCGAGGGCAAGGCGCCGCACGCCTGGTTCATCTCCTTCGCCCCGGCCCAGGACCCGCAGGTGGCCGTGGCCGTCTTCGTCGAGTCCGGCGCCGCCAGAGTCGGCGAGGAAGCCACCGGCGGTGGCGTCGCCGCCCCGATCGGCAAGGCGATCACCGAGGCGGTGCTCAACAAGTGACCCCGGGCACGCAGCTGGCCAACCGCTACCTCCTCTTCTCCCGCATCGCCGCGGGCGGCATGGGCGAGGTGTGGCGTGCGCGCGACCAGCTGCTCGCCCGTGAGGTCGCGGTCAAGGTGCTGCGCAGCCACGTCTCCGGCGACCCCACCTTCCGCAGCCGCTTCCGCAACGAGGCGCGCATCACCGCCGGGCTCGCCGACCCCGGCATCGCGCAGGTCTTCGACTACGGCGAGGAGGCCGATCTGGCCTTCCTCGTGATGGAGCTGGTCCAGGGCGAGCCCCTGTCGGCCATCCTCGGGCGCAACGGCTCGCTCGGGCCCGACGTGGCGCTCGACGTCATCCACCAGACCGCCAAGGCGCTGCACACCGCCCACAGCTCCGGCGTGATCCACCGCGACATCAAGCCCGGCAACCTGATGGTCACCCCCGACGGCAAGATCAAGGTGACCGACTTCGGCATCGCCAGGGCCCTGGAGGCCGCGCCGGTCACGCAGACGGGCACCGTGCTCGGCACCGCCCAGTACGTCAGCCCGGAACAGGCCCAGGGCACCACCCTCACCCCGTCGACAGACCTCTATTCCCTCGGCGTCGTGGCCTACGAGTGCCTGGCCGGGCGGCCGCCGTTCCAGGCCGACACCCAGGTCGCCATCGCGCTGATGCACCTCAACGAGACGCCGCCGCCGCTCGGCGTGGACGTGCCGCGGCCGGTGCGCGAGCTGATCATGGCGCTGCTGTCGAAGGACCCCGAGCGCCGGCCCGCCTCGGCGATGGAGCTGGCCGATCGGGCGTACGTGCTGCGCGACTCGCTGGCCGCGCTCCAGCAGCGGACCGATCTGAGCATGTTCACCGACCCGGCCGGGTTCCGGGTGCGGGAGCCGTACACCGGTGAAGCGAGCGGGCCGCGATCGGGCGAGGTCGAGGGCGTGGCTCAGGGGTACGGCGAGCCGTACCCGCAGCCGGAGGGGTCGGATCGCACCACCGACGACCTCGGCGGCGGCGCGCCCCTCACCACGCGGCAGGCCCCGGCGGCCCGCAAGGGCCGGCGCACCGTTGTGCTCTTCGCCACCGCGGCGTCCGTGGCGGCGGTGGGTTTCGGTGCTTTCATGGTGGCAAGAGGGCAGGAGGCGCCACCGCCTGACGTGGCCGAACCCACCCAGGCGTCGCTCAACCGGCCCGCCGAGATAAAGCCGCGCAAGACGAAGACGCCGACCCCGCGTCCGTCGGTGGTTCCGGTGAAGTCGACGCGGCCGGTAACCTCGCGGTCAGCTACCGTAAGCTCGTCGGCAACTCCAAGTCAGAAGCCGACTCCGAAACCGACCCCGACGACGACCCGGACCCGGACCCCGACTCCGACACCCACCCCAACGCCCACGATGTCGCCGACACCGACACCGACGGCCTCACCTGACCCGGGTGATACAAACCCGCCGAAGGAGGAGACGTGATGCGTCTCGGGGTCGATGATGGACACCGGCGGCCACTCGTTACAGCACGGTGCAGGCCGGTACCCAAGATGAACGGTAAGGGACAGTGCAGGAAATGACTCAGCCTCGGCTACTCGGTGGTCGCTACGAACTCGACGGTGTCGTCGGGCGCGGCGGCATGGCCGAGGTGTATCGCGCCCGAGACATCCGGCTGGACCGCATCGTCGCCATCAAGACGCTCCGGGCGGACCTCGCCAGGGACCATACGTTCCAGGCCAGGTTCCGGCGCGAGGCGCAGTCGGCGGCATCCCTGAACCACCCCGCCGTCGTCGCGGTCTACGACACCGGCGAAGACGGCACCGAGGGCACCCCCGTGCCCTACATCGTGATGGAGTACGTCGACGGCCGGACGCTGCGCGACCTGCTGCGCCAGGACCGGCGGCTGATGCCGGAGCGCGCGGTCGAGCTGGTCGACGGCATCCTGCGCGCGCTCGACTACAGCCACCGCGGCGGCATCGTCCACCGTGACATCAAGCCGGCCAACGTGATGATCACTCGGGCCGGCGACGTCAAGGTGATGGACTTCGGCATCGCCCGCGCGATGGCCGACTCGGCCGCCACGATGACGCAGACCGCGCAGGTGATAGGGACCGCCCAGTACCTGTCGCCGGAGCAGGCCCGCGGCGAGCGCGTCGACGCCCGCAGCGACATCTACTCCACCGGGTGCGTGCTCTACGAGCTGCTGACCGGGCAGCCGCCGTTCACCGGCGACTCCCCCGTCGCGATCGCCTACCAGCACGTGCGCGAGGAGCCCATCCCGCCGTCGCAGATCGACCCCGAGATTCCCGCGTGGGCCGACGCGATCGTGCTCAAGGCGATGGCCAAGGACCCCGCCCAGCGCTACCAGAGCGCCCAGGACATGCGCGCCGACATACAGCGCGCGATGTCCGGGATGCCGGTCGACGCGCAGACGATGGCGATGACCAACTACGGCGCGGGCACCCGCACCATGGCCGCCACGCAGCAGCAGGGTGGCCCGGCCACCGGCCGTACCGGCGCCGTCCCGCCCTACGAGTACGGCGAGACCGAGCACGGCGGCCGGGGTGGTCGCCGGCGCGCGGGCGGCGGCGGCAACAAGGCGGTCAAGACCGCCCTGTGGATCGTGATCCCGCTGCTGATCATCGGCGCGTTCATCGGTGTCGCGTACGCCTTCCTCGGCGGAGGCGGCGGCGGCACGCCCACCACCGCGGCGCCGGTGAAGGTGCCGCTGCTCACCGGCATGACCCAGAAGGAAGCCGAGACGCAGCTCACCACACTGGGGCTCACGCCCAAGGTGGAGGAGGAGTTCAGCAGCGACGTCAAGAAGGGCGTCGTGATCTCCAGCAACCCGGCGGTCGGGGCCGAGGTGCCCAAGGGCGGCGAGGTCACGCTCACCGTGTCCAAGGGCGTGCAGAAGGTGAAGGTGCCGGAGGGGCTCGTCGGGCTCGACAAGGACGCCGCCCGGACGATGCTGACCGACCTCGGGTTGAAGCCCGTGTTCAAGACCGGGGTGTCCGGCAAGTCGCAGGGCAAGGTGTACAAGACCGACCCCGTGGCGGGCACCGAGGTCAACGAGGGCACCACGGTCATGCTCTTCGTTCCGGCGGAGCTGTCGGAGGTGCCGAGCGTGCTCGACCTCACCGAGGCCGACGCCGCCGCGGCGCTGCGCGCGGCCGGGTTCCGGGTCAAGGTGGTCCCGCAGTCCAGCGCGGACAAGCCCGAGGGCGTCGTCATCCAGCAGAACCCGGGTGAGGGGACCAAGGTGGCGCCCAAGACCACGGTCACGATCGTGGTCTCCACCGGGCCGGACGTGCAGCCGACCGACACGCCCACCACCGACCCGACGTTCCCCACGGAAGAGCCGACCGGGGAGCCGACGGAGGATGATCCTCCGGGCGACGACTTCTAGGCCAGACGACGGGCCCTCCGGTTTCCGGGGGCCCGTCGGCGTTCCCGGAAGTTGTGGCACAAAAAGGCGCCCCCGCCGCTCGGGGGCAACGGCGGGGACGCTTAATGAGTAGTCGTGTGCGGCCCCGAGCGCGTTACAGCGTTGAGTTCAGCCAGTTCGCCAGGAGTCGGTGCCCATGGTGGGACAGAATCGACTCTGGGTGGAACTGGATGCCTTCCACGGGCGCCGTGCGGTGGCGCAGGCCCATGATGACGCCGTCGGGCGTCCGGGAGACGACGTCCAGGATGTCGGGGACCGTGGCCGGGTCCACGGCCAGCGAGTGGTAGCGGGTCATCTCGACCGGGCTGGGCAGGCCCTCGTAGACGGTCTTGCCGTCGTGCTCCACCTGGCTGGTGCGTCCGTGCATGAGCTCGGGGGCGGTCGAGACGGTCGCGCCGTAGGCGACGGCGATGGCCTGGTGGCCGAGGCACACCCCTAGCAGCGGCAGGCCGCGGTTCGCCGCGTGGTGGACCAGCGGGACGCTGATGCCGGACGCCTCGGGGGTGCCGGGCCCCGGGCTGATCAGCACCGCGTCGAAGGCGTCGGCGTCGGCCGGAAGCACCTCGTCGCGCGGGCGCACGTCGCAGGCGGCGCCCAGTTCGCGCAGGTACTGGACGATCGTGTGGACGAAGCTGTCGTGGTTGTCGACGACCAGCACCCTCGTCACGTGGAGCTCACTTTCTGACGGTGACCTCGTCGAGCGTCACCGCGGGTTCGAGCAGAGGAAAAACCACATACCAGAGTACGGCTGCCGCGATCGCGGCCAGGACCGCGGCCGTCAGGAGCCGTTTGCCCAGCGGGGTGGGGAGCTTGCGCCAGAGCCAGCCGTACATGTCAGACCTTTCGTTCCTCGGTCTCCTTGAGCACGCCGTAGACGATCAGCCGTTGGGCGGCCGAGTACTCGGGATGACAGGTAGAGAGCGTGATATATGAGCGGATGGGGCTGATGTCGGGCTTGCCGGGAACGGGGGCGATGATCTCGATCTCGTTGGGTTCGACGATGTCCTGGGAGGTGACCCGGTAGGTGTAGCGGGCCTCGCGGGCCTCCACGACGATCTCGTCGTCGCGCTGGAGTTCGTCGATCCGGTTGAACGGGGCCGAATACGTGGTCCGGTGACCGGAGACGACGAAGTTGCCGACCTGGCCGGGCAGGGCCGTACCCGGGTAGTGGCCCGGACCCTTCTTCAGGTGGTCGGTTTCCACACCCTCCACCACCGCGTAGCGGTAGTCGCGGCCGAGTTTGGGGATGCGCAGCAGCGCCATCGCCTTCCCCAGCGAGATCTTGGGGATCTTGCCGTCGGCGGCCGGCTGCGCCGGAGTGGCGCTCTCCTCCGCGAGTTGCTGCTGCAGCAGGAGTTGCTGGCGCTGGGTGTAAGCGCTGGTGCCCCAGAGAAGGTAAGCGCAGAAGAGCAGCATGATCACGCCCGCCGTGATGCTCAGCTCGCCCACGCTCCGCAGGATGGCCCTCACCCGGCCAGGGTATTCGTGACTGATCCGGTTCCCTGGGGATCGCCATGTCATGCGCGTGGCGACTATCCTGGGCCACGCTTCAACTACGCTAACCACAGAGCCTGTGGACGATCCGGATGCCCCAGGCCCTCAGCAGGAGTTATCCAGTGTCCAAGCCCAAGGCTCGCAAGAAGGCGGTTTACACACCGCCGCAGAAGACCCAGCAGGTCAAGGTCAGCCCCCGCTGGCTGGCACCGACGATGGTGGGCACGTGGATCATCGGCATCCTGTGGATCGCCGTCTACTACATCGCGCCCGACGCGCCCTTCATCGGCGACCTACAGAACTGGAACCTGCTGATCGGGTTCGTTTTCATCATCTTCGGTGTGGTGCTTTCCACCCGCTGGCGTTAGTTCTTTCCACAGTCTTTTCCACACCTGGGGAAAGTCAGCTCACGATCGCGGACGTCCGGAGCAACACGAGCACGCCGAGGACGACCACCGCCCCCACCACCGTCAGCGTCTGTACCAGGGCGCGGTTGTTCTTGGGGGCGTACGCCAGCGCCGCGGCCAGCGCCGATCCGGTGATCAGGCCGCCCACGTGGCCGGTCCAGCTGATGTTGAACCCGGGCAGGAACGTGATCACCAGGTTGATCACGATCAGCACGGCGATGCCGCGCACGTCCATGTTGAGCTTGCGGCCGACCACGAAGATCGCGCCGAACAGGCCGAAGATGGCGCCGGACGCGCCGACCGTCAGCGTGTCGGGCGTGTCCAGCCAGTAGCCGAGCGTGGAGCCGCCGAGCGCGCTGACGACGTAGATGGCCGTGAACTTCACGTGCCCGAAGGCGCGCTCCAGGTAGGGGCCGACGACGTACAGCGCCCAGCTGTTGAACAGGATGTGGAAAACTCCGCCGTGCACGAACGCGGCGGTGATCAGCCGGTAGTACTGCTCGCCGAAGGCGACGCCCACCGGCCACATCCCCAGCCGGGCCGTGACGGCGTTGCCGGTCAGGTATTGCGCGCCGAAGACCAGGATGTTGACCGCCAGGATGGCCCAGGTGACGTAGGGCGTGGCGACTACCGCGCCGCCGAAGGCGGCTTTGGCCTGCCGTACACCCTTATTGCCTTCGGCTACGCACTCGGGGCACTGGAAGCCCACGGCGGCGTCACGCATGCAGTCGGGGCAGATGGGCCGGTCGCAGCGCTGACAGCGGACCCAGGTCTCACGGTCGGGATGCCGGTAACACGTCGGCACCGCCTCGGCGGGATGCTCGGGCGGGCTGGGCGGCTGGCTGGTCATGCTCGCAGCCTACGGCCTGCAGCCCGCCCGACGCGCACACGAACTCAGGCGGGCTGGCGGTCGAAAGTGAGCGACTCGATGACCACGTCCTGCTGCGGACGGTCGTTGCGACCGGTCGGCACCTTGCAGAGGGCGTCGACGACGTTCTTGCCCTCGATGACCTCGCCGAAGATCGTGTGACCTCCGTTGAGGTGCGGCTGCGCGCTCACGGTGATGAAGAACTGCGAGCCGTTGGTGCCCCTGCCCATGCGGATGCCCGCGTTGGCCATGGCCAGCAGGTACGGGCGGTTGAAGTTGTTCTGGGCGTGGATCTCATCGTCGAAGGCGTAGCCGGGGCCGCCGATGCCCTGGCCGAGCGGGTCCCCGCCCTGGATCATGAAGCCGTCGATGATGCGGTGGAAGATCGTGCCGTCGTAGAGCGGCTTGGTGGACTTCTCCCCCGTCTCCGGGTGGGTCCACTCGCGCGTCCCCTCGGCGAGTTCGACGAAGTTGGCGACCGTGTTCGGAGCAAGCTCAGGGAAGAGCTTGATACGGATCAGGCCGTGGTTTGTCTTCAGGTTTGCGATCAGCTTCTCAGCCACGAGACAGCTGCCCCCCTCTATGCACAGGGTTGGTTTTGTGGTGTTTTGATGACGATGGCCCTTGGGCCGTTGGCAGCATCCTCCCACGGCTCACGATGATTGAGCCGCCTTGTACCGGGAAGGTCACGCTCCGGGGCCCCAATGACAGGGGAGGTTGTCGTGTCCCTGACACTTAGAAGACGCCGTGCGGTGATCGAAGTACCCGATACATGGATGGGCCGCGTCAAGGCTCAGGCCGTGCAGGCGGGCCGCCGGCTCGCGCCGATGGCGGACCAGGCCAAAGTGGCCACCGCCCAGCGCATCGAAGATGCCCGCTACTGGGCAGCGCCCAGGCTGGAAGACGCGGCGCATCACGTGGAGGATCGGCTCGCGCCGGCGGTCAGCACCATGCTGACCCAAGCCGCGCACAAGATCGATCCGACGCCTATGCCCAAGTCCCGCCGGTGGCCGGTGATCCTGCTGATGACCGGACTGGCGGTGGGCGTTATGGGCTACATGTTCTACCGCCGCAACGCGCAGCAGTGGACTGACCACATGAAGGACTCCGCCTCGGACGCCTCACAGTGGGTGAACGACCGGGCGGAGAAGGCTGCCGACCGGGTCTCCGACACGGCGGACAGGACCGCGGACCACATCTCGTCCACGGCCAATGAGGCATCTCGCAAGATGTCCTGATTTATCCGCAGAAAGCGCGCCACCGAAGGGGTGGCGCGCTTTCCGCACCCACTCCCCTAACTAGCCCCACCACGCACCCCCCACCACCGACCGCCCCGCGCCTCACACCCCGCACCCCCGCGCCTTGCACCCGCATCCCGCACCCCGCACCTCACCACCGCGCTGCACCGTGCCCCGGGTCCTCGCACCTCCAAACCCGGCGCCCCGCACCTCGGACGCCGCGCACCCGGGAACAGCAGCACCGCGCAGACCAGAGCGGGCGAGCCAATGGGGGGCACACCGGCCGGGTGGAATGGCCGGGCAGGGGGTGGGGCGTTGACGTTGTACCAAGCGCTTGCTACAACCCTGGCATGGCGCTCTCACCCCTGGACGACTACCCGATCCATCAGGCACCCCAGGTCATGCGGCATGTGGCCACCTCCGACCGCAACTTCTACGACCGCTACTACTTCAACTGCCACGCCGCCACCGACGAGCTCATGCTCATCATCGGCGTAGGCCAGTACCCCAACCTGGGTGTCACCGACGCCTTCGCCTGCGTCAGGACGCAGCGGCTGCACCGGGTGGTCCGCGCCTCGCGGGAGCTGGGCGCGGACCGGATGAACACCGAGATCGGCCCGTTCCGGGTGGAGGTACTCGAAGGGCTCAAGCGGCTCCGGGTGCTGTTGGAGCCGAACGAGCATGGCCTGTCCTTCGACCTCCACTGGGAGGGCACGATCCCGGCGACCTTGGAGCCGCGCCACTTCGTGCGCTGGCAGGAGCGGGTCATGTTCGATTCGGTACGGATGGCACAGACGGGACGGTGGTCAGGAAATATCCGGATCGGGGAGGAAGAGATCGCCGTCACCCCGGACCGCTGGCAGGGCACCCGCGACCGATCCTGGGGCGTACGACCCGTTGGCGAACCCGAGCCGCCCGGCATCCAGTCGAAGAACCCGGGCACGTTCTACTGGCTGTACGCGCCCATGCAGTTCGACGACCACGCGATCCTCTGCATCATCCAGGAGGACGAGAAGGGCCGCAGGGTGCTGGAGGAGGCGACACGGGTCTGGTCGGACGGCCGGGAGGAGGAGTACCTCGGCCGCCCCGAATACCAGCCCGTGTACGCCCCCGGCACCCGTGACGTGGTCGAGGCCGTGATCGGCTTCTCCCCGCCCGGCGGCAAGCCGTTCGAGGTACGCGCCCGTCCGATCCTGCCCGTCCACCTCATGGTCGGCACCGGGTACGGCCTGGAGCCCGACTGGAAGCACGGGATGTACCAGGGTCCGGACCCGGTGGTCCAGGGTGTGACCTATACGCTCCCGGACGACGCGGCGCGCATGTGGGGCATGGTCGACGCGGTCGGCCGGTTCGAATACGACGGCCAGGTAGGGCACGGCCTGTACGAATACTGGGCCCTGGGCCCGCACCCAACCTTCACCTAGACCTCACACCAGAACCCCACACCGCCCGTACTCCCCGTCCGTACGGCCGGCGCACGTCCCATCCGGCACATGACCCCGACACACCCCGCAGCCAACCGATCGGCCACAGTCGGCTGCGGTCGGTCGTGGCCAATCGTGGTCGGTTACGGCGAGCCATGGTCGACCCTGATCGATCGTGGCCAGTCACGATCGGTCGGGGTCAGCCGTGGTCGGTCGTGGCCGCCGCTGCGGGACATGACATCGGTGCGGGACATGTCACCGGTGCGGGACATGACATCGGTGCGGGACATGACATCGGTGCGGGACATGTCACCGGTGCGGGACCGTTGCCCCTGCGGGGGCATGGCACCGGTGCGGGACTGGTTGACGGTGAGGAATGGCTGCCGGTGTGGTTAGTCGACCTTCGCGCACTTGATGGAGATCGTCTTGGCCAGTCCCTCCGCGGGCGGGGCGCCCATCACGGTCAGCGAAGGCTTGGAACCGGCCTCGGTCTTGCCGCCCTGCTCCGTGCCCTTTTCGGCCGGAAGTGCGGGTACCGCCTCCGTGAACTCCAGGACGCCGCCCTTGACCGGGTCGTCGGCCTTCTCGGCGTCCTTGCCGGAGGTGGGCGTGGCGCCCTCGGCGGGCACGCCTTCCGCGTCGGCCGAGGTGGTGACCTTGCCGTCCTTGTCGATGGCGATCGCCTTGGTCGCCTGGGTGAGTTCGGCGATGACCTTCCCGTTCTCGTCGGTGCAGACGACCTTGCCGCCTGCGCCGGGCGCGGGTGTCTCGTCGGCCATCGCCGATCCGGCCAGGGCGGCGAGCCCCAGCACGCCTACCGCACTGAGGACCATTACGCGGCGCTTGAACATGAATTCTCCTGTCGTGTGGGTCGGACGGGAACGAATCTGCTCTGCCGTACCTGAAGAGAGGCTGAAGGCGCCCTAAATGATCTTCAGGTTGGCTTTAGGTGGCTTGCTGCACTCTGAGAGGCGTGCGAGTGCTATTGGTTGAGGACGAGCAGCGGCTGGCCGACCTGGTGAAGGGCGGGCTGACCGGCGAAGGGTTCGCGGTGGACGTGGCCTACGACGGGCGCGACGGGCTGTGGATGGCCACCGAGAACGACTACGACGTGATCGTGCTCGACGTGATGCTGCCCCGGATGAACGGCTACGCCGTCTGCGCCAAGCTTCGTGAGGCGGGCAACTGGACGCCGATCATGATGCTGACCGCCAAGGACGGCGTCTACGACGAGGCCGAGGCACTCGACACCGGCGCCGACGACTATCTGGCCAAGCCGTTCTCGTACGTGGTGCTGCTGGCCCGGTTGCGTGCGCTGGTGCGGAGGGGCGGGCGGGAGCGGCCGGTGTCCATCACGGTCGGGGACCTGGTGATCGACCCGGCCGGGCTGCGCTGCCGCAGGGGTGAGACGGAGGTGTCGTTGACGCCGAAGGAGTTCGCGGTGCTGCACGGGCTGGCCAGGCGGGCGGGCGAGGTGGTGTCCAAGAGCGACCTGCTGGCCGCCGCCTGGGACTTCTCCTACGACGGTGACGCGAACATCATCGAGGTGTACATCAGCGCGCTGCGCCGCAAGATCGATCTGCCGTTCGGCAGGACGACCCTGGTGACCGTCCGCGGCGCAGGCTACCGGCTGGAGGCGGAATGACCGGCAACGGCGACACAACCCCCCACAACCCCCAGCCCCACCCGCACCCCGCCGCTCAATTGCCCAAGACCACTCAGCCAGCCACGCGAGAGCACAAAACCACGGGTGAAAGCCAGGCAGCGAGGGAACACGAGGCCACGGGGGCGCACACCGCGAGGGAACGCCAGACCACGCGGGACCAGCAGACCACGGGCGCGCACAAGACCGTGCGGGCGCGCCAGGACACTCCCGCTGCCGTGCAGATGCGCACGGATGCCCCGGCCGCACGGGGGCGCCAAGACGCTCCCGCGGCTGCGGAAATGCGCACGGACGCCTCGGCTGTTCGGGGGCGGAAGACCGTGCGGGCGCACGTGGCCGTGGAGGAGCACGAGGGTGTGCGGGCGCGCAAGGCCGCCGTGCGAGGGGACAGGGCTGTGCGGGGGGCTCGGGGGCGGCGGGGTGTGCGGGGGGACGAGGTGCGGGGGCTGGGCTCGGGGAGGGGTCGGGTGGGTGGGTCTCTGGTTGCTCGGGTGCGGGAGGGGGCCTCCTCGGTACGGCTGCGCGCCACCCTAGCCGCCACCCTGGTGGTGGCCCTGGCCCTGGGGGTGACGGCGCTCGTGCTGACCCAGTCCATGCGCGGCAGCCTCCTGGCCAGCGTCGACGCGGACGCCACCCGGCGGGCCGTCGAGGCGGCGCCCGTTCTGCAGGCGTCGGTGGCGCGGGCCGATGCGCAGAAGGCCGAAATGGCCACCCTGACCGGCACTACCCTGCCCTATCAGCCCACCATCGGCACTACCCAGCCCTACCAGACGACCCTCGTCGATCCGGACGTCATGCTCAGTGCGGACGGCAAGACGTTCACCACCGCCTGGGAGCAGGTCGACGGGTTCCGGGTGGTGGGGATGTCGGTGGCCACGGAACTGGGGCCGGGTATGGTGCTCGCGCGTTCCTCGCTGGCCCCGGCGGAGGAGGCGCTGACCACGCTCAACAGCGTGCTGCTTCCTGGCGTGCCCGCGCTGCTGCTGGTGGTGGCGCTGATGACGTGGCTGTCGGTGGGCCGGGCGCTGCGCCCGGTGGCGGCCATCCGGGCCAAGGTCGCCGACATCACCGCCCGCGACCTGCACCAGCGGGTCCCGGTCCCGCGTTCGGGGGACGAGATCGCCGCCCTGGCCACTACGGTCAACGGCACCCTCGACCGGCTGGAAACGGCGGTCGACCGGCACAAGGGCTTCGTCGCCGACGCCGCCCACGAGTTGCGCAGCCCGATCGCGACCCTGCGGGCCAGGCTGGAACTGGCCGAGCCGAGCGAGCTGACCGCCGAGGCCCTCGCCGACGTCGAACGCCTCCAGGCGCTGGCCGGTGACCTCCTCCTGCTGGCCCGGCTGGACGCGGGCGAACCACTCCAGGCGGCCGACGTGGACCTGGGCCAGATCGCCGCCGAGGAGGCCGTGCGGGTCGAGCGCCGTTCCGAGGTGGAGCTGAAGCTGGACGTGCAGCCGGACGTGGTGATCGAGGGTGCGCGCGGGCACGTCGGCCGACTCGTGACAAACCTCGCGAGCAATGCGGTACGGCATGCCGCCTCGACCGTCGTGGTCCGGGTCCGCCGGGAGGGTACGACGGCGGTGCTGGAGGTCGAGGACGACGGGCCGGGGATTCCGGAGGGGCAGCGGGAGGCGGTGTTCGGCCGGTTCACCAGGCTGGACGAGGCCAGGGCGCGCGATGCCGGTGGCGCGGGTCTGGGCCTGCCGATCGCCAGGGACATCGCGACGCTCCACGGCGGCACCGTGCACGCCATCTCCGGGGGATTTGTCGCACGTTTCCCCATGAACCACTACGCCGATGCGGTACGTGTGGACGGTTGAAGGAGGCAACCATGCTCACACGCCGTGCCTTAGTCACCCGCGGCACCCTCACCGGCACCGCGATCGTGTTCCTGTGGCCAAGCCGGGCCGACGCGGGCTCAGGGTCCACCACGCCAAGCCGGGCCGACGCCGAAGCGAACGCCGCACCGAGCCGGGCCGACGCGGACGCGGAGTCTGCCAAGCCGGTCCTGGCCCTCACGAAGAACATTCGCGTCGGCGGTGGAAGGATCATCAAGAACAAGTACGTGATCACCCAGCCGAAGAAGAACGTCTTCCGCTGCTTCAGCGCCAAGTGCACCCACCAGGGCTGCACGCTGGCCAGCGTCAGCCGCGGCACGATCAACTGCCCGTGCCACGGCAGCAAGTTCAACATCTCCACCGGCGCCGTCGTCCAGGGCCCAGCCACCCGCGCCCTCCCCCGCAAGAAGATCAAGGTGGCGGGCGGCAAGATCAGGCTGGCGTGAGCATCCTCGTGTAGGCGGAGGTGCGCTGGACCACGGTGAACCCGGAGCGCTCATAGACGCCGAGTGCTCCGGTGCCGTTGTCGGCGTCGACGCTGAGGCCGGCTCTGCCGTACCCCTGACTCCTGAGTTCGGTGAGGGCGTGTGAGATGAGCGCGCTCGCCACGCCCTTGCCGCGCCAGGGCGCGAGGGTGCCGATGATCTGGATCCACGCCTCGCGCACGCCGGTCACGGCGGTGTCGGCGGCGAAGTAGTGGGTGATCAGGATGCCGACGACCTCGTCGCCGTCGAGGGCGAGGAAGGAACCTTCCGGGACGAAGGCGCGGGTGCAGGTGATCTTTTCCTTCCAGCTTGCCGGGGTGTGGGGTGTGGTGCCCCAGTGGCCGCTGAAGGCTTCGTTGCGCACGTTCAGGGCGCCCGCGTCGCGGTCGGGGGTCCAGGTGGTGAGACGCAGGCCGGCGGCGGGCGGGCGGGACTCGATCTCGGTGGCCAGGTCGCGTTCCATCTGGAAGAACCAGCGCGCCTGGGCGAAGCCTCTGCTCTCGAAGAGTTTCGCCGCCCAGACCTGCGTGTCGCGGGAGTGGAGCTGGAGTTCGAGCGGCCTGCCGGGGTACGCGCGCTCGTGCAGGCGCGGCGCGGCCTCGACGGCCCAGTCGAGGACGCGCGTGCCGAGGCCGGTACGGCGGTGCTCGGGGTGGACGCCCGCCCACAGCCCCATCCGGTGCACTTCCGGCGCGGTCTGCCTGATCGGGAGGAAGGCGAAGGCGACGAGGCGGTCGCCGTCCCTGGCGGCGAGCGTGCCTTCGGCGAGGTCGACCAGCGGGCTGGTGAGGCTCTCCGTGAGGTCCTCGGCGCCGTAGTTCTCGCCGTCCTGGTCGACGGCCTGGATCGCGGCGGTCAGTTCCGCCCATCGTCCGGCGTCGTCCTTGCGCAGCGGCCCCCACGTGATGCTCATGGAGCGGCAGCCTAAGCCAGCCTGGTCGAACACCCCAAACGATTTCCTAGCTGGACAAGCCGCTCGGCGAAGCCCTCCCGGGTGGACTCCTTGAAGCCGACGAAGAAGCGGTTGGCGAGCGGTACGCCCCAGCGCATCCAGGTCGCCACGTTGAAGACGCGGTGGACCAGGAGCGAGCCCTGCGGGTGCGGCTCGACGCTCCATTCGCCCCGGTACCACCACCCGCCCTGGAAGGCGATGGTCCGCCCGGCGACCTCGACGGTCGAGGTGTGGCCGGGGGCGTCCTCCACGGTGAACCGGCCCTCCT
Source organism: Nonomuraea sp. NPDC059007 (assembly GCF_042740555.1). Taxonomy (NCBI): domain Bacteria; kingdom Bacillati; phylum Actinomycetota; class Actinomycetes; order Streptosporangiales; family Streptosporangiaceae; genus Nonomuraea; species Nonomuraea sp. NPDC059007. Next base: position 350,400 of record NZ_JBHYJD010000006.1, read on the forward strand.
GGTGGCCGCCGGGCAGCAGGCTCCGCGCCAGGTCGTCCCAGACCTTGGCGCCAGGGGCCTCGACCACGCCGGACACCTCGGTGATGAGCTTCTTCACGGTTTCCTCCTATTCGAGGGTTTTCTCCATCAGCTCGCGGGTGAGCGTCCCCTGCCAGGACAGCTCGCCCTTCTCCAGCCGCGCGATCAGGTCGTCCATCCAGGACAGCTCGGCCTGGCTCAGCGTCCGCTCGTAGTCGACCTCGATCATGAGCAGTTCGGGCAGGCCGTTGTCGCGCATGGCGGCGACGTGTCCGTCCATGGCGGTGATCAGCCCGCGTACCGAGGCCGCTCTGGACCGCAGCGCGTTGAGCGCCTCGGGCACGGGCAGGCAGCCGATCAGCGAGACCGCCGCGGTGAACGCGCGGCGGTCGCCGCCGGGGCTCTGCAGGAGCGACCTGAGCCGGGTGGACAGTTCCTTGCGGCCTTCGCCGGTGATCTCGTAGACCGTCCGCTCGGGGCGGCGGCCCTCCTTGGTGGTCTCCACCGGGACGATCAGCTCGTCGCCGGCGAGCTTCTCGACCGCGTGGTACAGGCTTCTCGGGAGCCCGGTCACGTAGTCCTTGTGCGTGTCGACGATGAAGCGGTGCAGCTCGTACGGGTGGCTGGCGCGTACCGAGAGCATGGCCAGCACGGTCAGGCCCACCAGATCGGGACGACGCGCCATGTTGCCTCCTTCTATATTGCATTATGCACTAGTGCGTACCGGCTAGTCGAGCTGCTTGAAGGCGCGCTCGATCGCCTGGCGGGCCACGTCCTCCGGGTAGGGGAAGCGGCCGATCAGGTCGCGCAGGCCCTCGGCGTGGGCGCGGCGGGCCAGTGCGGCGACCTCGGCCAGCTCGTCACGCTGGCCCTGCGCGAAGGCGAGGTCGACGACCGCGCCGTGGCCGGGCACGATCACGGGCTCCGGCAGGCCGGCCAGCATCGCGGACATCGTGGCCGGCCAGTCGAGCGGGTAGGAGTCGCTGAAGGCCGGCGGCGCGCCCTCCTCGACCAGGTCTCCGGCGAAGACCACCCCGGCGTCCGGCACGTGCAGCACGATGTCGTTGTCGGTGTGCCCCCGCCCGAAATACCGCAGATGTACGGCCCGCCCGCCGATGTCGAGCGTGGCCCGGTCGGTGAAGGTGTGGTCGGGCGCGACCAGGTCGATCTCCTCGACCTCCGCCCGCCGCTCCTCCGCCACGAAGCCCAGCACGCCCGCCCGCTGCGCCTCGCCGCCGGACCTGATCTCCTCCGCACACCGGGCGTGCCCCCAGATCTCCGCGGGCAGGAACATGGCGTTGCCGAAGAAGTGGTCCCAGTGGGCGTGGCTGTTGACCACGGTCCACGGATCCGGCGTGATCCGGCGGACGGCGGCGATCAGGTCCACGGCCTCCCGGTGGGACATGCGGGTGTCGAACACCAGGCAGTGCCCGTCGCCGACGACCAGGCCCACGTTGAGGTCGACGGACTCGTGCCTGCGTACGAAGACGCGGTCGCCGACCTCCTGCCACTGCTCGTTCACGCGCCCGTCCCGAAGGTCAGCTCGGGCCGTTCCCAGGTGATCCTCGGCGGCTTCGGCGGCGACGTGCCCACGCGTACCGCGCCCATGCGCAGGTAGAAGGCCTCGGCGGGCGGGTGGGAGACCACCCGGACCCGGGTCAGCCCGGCCGCGCGGGCCTGGGCCAGCATGTGCTCGACCAGGCGGCGGCCGAGACCCGTGCCCTGCGCCCGGTCGGCGACGAACAGCAGGTCCAGTTCGTCGCCGACCAGGGCGTAGAAGCCGAGATGGCCGTCGGTGGTGAAGACCGGGTGGGCGGCGATGTACGCGGCGGTGACCTGGTATCCCTCCAGGATCGTGGCGTACTCGCCGTGGTAGGCGCTGGAGGCGTGCATGAGCGCGGTGAGCGCCCCGGCGTCGCGGGGCTCGGCGCGGCGGATCGTTTCAGGCATGGTCTGGCCTATGTTGTCGAACATGAGCTATGGCTTCCAAGTGAGCGTCGACGCGGCCGACCCGCACGCGCAGGCCGACTGGTGGGCGGACGCGCTCGGCTGGGAGGTGGAACCCCAGGACGCGGACTTCATCCGCGACATGGTCTCCAAGGGGTTCGCCACCGAGGCCGACACCATCGTGCACGACGGGCAACTTCGCTGGCGGGAAGGCGTGGCCATCCGGTGCGAGGGGCATCCGCGGGTGCTCTTCCAGCTCGTGCCCGAGTCCAAGACCGTCAAGAACCGGGTCCATCTCGACGTCCAGGTCGGTCAGGACAACGTCGAGGCGGAGGTCGAACGGCTGACCGCCAGGGGCGCGAGCTTCTCGCATCGGGGACAGCAGGGACCGCACTCGTGGGTGACGATGACCGACCCCGAGGGCAACGAGTTCTGCGTCACCTAGTCAGGTAGGCCAGCACCGCCAGTACGCGGCGGTGACCGTCCTGTGTGGGCGGCAGGTCGAGCTTGGCGAAGATGCTCGCGATGTGCTTGGCGACGGCCGCCTCGGTGACCACGAGTTCCCTGGCGATGGCGGCGTTGGCCCGGCCCTCGGCGATCAGCGAGAGCACCTCGCGCTCGCGCGGGGTGAGGCGGGAGATCGGGTCGCGGCGGCGGCCGAGCAGTTGCCGGACGACCTCGGGGTCCACGACGGTGGCGCCGGCGGCGACCCGGCCGAGGGCGTCGGCGAACTCCTTCACGTCGCCGACCCGGTCCTTGAGCAGGTAACCGACGCCGGTGCCGGTCTCCAGGAGTTCGGCGGCGTAGGTCTGCTCGACGTACTGGCTGAGCACGAGCACGGGCAGGCCGTCGCGCCGCAGTTCCAGGGCGGCGCGCAGGCCCTCGTCGGCGAACCCCGGCGGCATGCGCACGTCGGTGAGCACGATGTCCGGCGCGTGCTCGCGGACCGCGGCGAGCAGGGCGTCCGCGTCGCCGACGGCGGCGGCCACCTGGTGGCCGAAGCGTTCGAGCAGGCTCACCAGGCCCTCGCGCAGGAGGACGGCGTCCTCGGCGATGACTACGCGCACGGGATCTCCGCTCTGATGGTGGTCGGGCCGCCCGGCGGGCTGGACAGGGACAGTCTGCCGCCCACCACGTCGAGCCGGTCGGCCAGGCCGGTGAGCCCGGTTCCCGCCGCCGTGTCGGCGCCGCCGCGGCCGTCGTCGGTGACGGCGATCGACAGGCTTTCACGCGATTTTTCCACTTTTATCGTGATGTTGGTGGCGTTGCTGTGTTTGGTGGCGTTGGTGAGGGCTTCGCTGGCCACGTAGAAGGCGGCGATCTCCACGGGCGGCGGGAGCCGTACGTCCAGATCTGTCGTGATCGTCACGGGGATGGCCGAGCGCGCGGCCAGTTCGCCGACGGCGGCGGCGAGGCCGCGGTCGGTCAGCACCTGGGAGTGCACCCCGCGGATCAGCTCCCGCAGCTCGGCCAGCACCTGCTTGGCCTCGGCGTGCGCCCGGTCGAGCGTACGCGCCAGCGGGGCCTCGTCGGGAACGTCCAGCCTGGCCAGCCCGAGCGTCATGGTCAGCGCGACCAGCCGCTGCTGCGCGCCGTCGTGCAGGTCGCGCTCGATCCGGCGCCGCTCGACCTCGAAGGCGTCGACCAGCCGCGCCCGCGACCGCCTGACCTCCTCCAGCTCCGCCCGCTCGGGCGCGAGCACCGCCCTGACCATCGCCGCGCGCACCCCCGCCCAGGCCGTCAGCACATACGCCCCCACGGGCACCAGCGCCGCCCCCACCAGCGACCCGGCCACTGCGACCCCGCCCGCGGAATCCGGCTGCACCACGGGCGAGAGCACCAGCAGGATGGGCCCGCCCACCGCGACGCCGACGATCGCCAGGTCGATCCACCAGAACGCGACCAGCGTGAGCACGGCAAGACCGATCTCCCGCCGCCGCTCCCGGGTCCCGGGCACCGGCGACAGGTCCACAAGCCGCATCCGCCACCGCTCGAAGCGCGTCACGAACGGCCCGAACGCCACCAGCGCGACAATCCCGGCGCCCACCGCGGCCCATCCGGGCAGCACCTCCGACAACGCCGCCACCACCAGCGGCACGACGCAGAAGACCGCTCCGGCCAGCAGGTACGCCAGCGCCCGCCAGGGCCAGGACGAACGCAGGAACGGCAGCGGCCGGGAGCCGAGCGCTTCGAGGGCGGAGGTGCTCACCCCGTCAAGGTAACCAGAGGGCGGAAACCTAAATTTAGGTCAATGACAAAGTTGAGTCGGTCATGCCAAAATGGCGGCATGACGACAGGGCTCCGCGCGATGAAGAAGCAGCAGACCAGGGAGAACATCTCCCAGCACGCCACCAGGCTCTTCCTCGAACGCGGCTACGACAAGGTGACGATCGCCGACGTCGCCACCGCCGCGCAGGTGGCCAAGATGACGGTGACCAACTACTTCCCCCGTAAGGAGGACCTGGCGCTCGACCTGGGCGACGCGTTCGTCTCCGGGCTGGCGCACACGGTCGCCGAGCGGCCCGCCGGTCAGTCGGCGCTGGCCGCGCTCCGTGCCGCCTTCCTGGCCGCGGTGGAACGCAAGGACCCGGTGATCGGCTTCGCACCCCTGGAGTTCGCCCGGATGATCACCGACAGTCCCGCGCTGGTGGCCAGGCTCCGCGAGTTCCACGACGAGCGGGAGGCCGCCCTGGCCGACCGGCTCGCGGCCGAGACCGAGCCCGGCTTCCTGCCCCGGCTCGCGGCGGCCGAGCTCGGGGCGGCACACCGGCTGCTGTTCGACGAGACGCTGGCCCGGGTGCTCGACGGCCAGGACCACGACGGGATCGCCGCGGCGCTGACCGAGGCCGGGCGCATGGCCTTCGACCTGCTGGAGCCCTCCCTCGGAACCTATGCCGTCGCCGCGGATGCGTAGCCGCAACGAGCTCGCCGCCGACTACGCCGCCTTCCAGACCCGCGGGCGGCGGGCACTGCTCGACGGCGAGTCCACCCACGACCTCCCCTTCACCGAAGGCAGCCCGCGCTGGGGCATGACCACCATCCTGCGCCCGACGGGCCCCGCGCTGGACCGCCTGGAGTCGCTGGCCAGAGCGGCTGGCGAGGCCGCGGGCCCCGGCCACTGGACTCACGGCCGCGGCGTCCTGCACGTCACCCTCCGCTCGCTGGAGGCGTACCGGCAGGTGATCCCCGCCGCCGACCCGGCCCTGCTGACCTTCGCCGCCGCCCTGCGGACCGCGGCCCGGGGGCTGCCGCCGGTGCGGATGCGCGTCGAGGGCGTCAGCCCGCACGCCGGTGGCGTCCTCGCCTTCGCTTACCCGGAGGACGACACGATCTGGACCCTCCAGCGGCGGTACGCCGAGGCGCTGGGGGTACGCGGGGCGTTCGAGTCGTGGCCCCGGGAGCGCTGGTACATCAGCCTGGTCCACTTCGCCGCGCCGCTGACCGACCCCAAGAAGGTGGTCGCCTGGTGCGACGACCACGCGGGCGAGGCGCCGGGCACGACCGAGATCCCGGCCGCCGACCTCGCCCACGCCACCATCGCCGGCCCGCACGTCCGCCTCACCACCCTGGAACGGGTCATACTGGACAGGTGATGATCGCCTTAACCTGGGTGACCCTCGGTTTGCTGGCCGCCAACACCGTCGTGGCCGCGTACGTCATCTTCTTCGACCGTTTCCCGCCCTGGACGCCCTGGTTGCGCAGGCACGGCTTCAACCGGATCAGCGGCTGGGGAAACCTGCTGATGTCGGCCGCAGTGGCGCTGAACGTCATCAACGGACCACTCCCTTGCGCTCATGGCGGTCGGGTTCCTGTGCCTGGTGGGAGCGGCGGTGTTCTGGTATGTGGGCGGGACTAGAAGCTCGTCCCCAGCAGGCGGGCCACCTCCGTACGGTCGTTGACGCCCAGCTTGTCGTAGACCGCCTGCAGGTGGTTGGCGGCGGTGCGCATGGACAGGGTGAGGCGGTCGGCGATCTGGCGGTTGGTCAGGCCGGCCGCGGCGAGCTGGACGATCTCCCGCTGGCGCGGGGTCAGGTCCGGGGTGGCCAGTTCGACCAGGGCCGGGGTCGTGACGCCGGGGCAGCGCCTGGCCAGCGCCCAGGCGCGGGTCTGGGCGCCCTTGGCGGCGGTGCCGCGGCCCATCCGGCGGTAGGCGGCGGCCTCCTGCGCCGTGGCCTCCGCGGCGTACAACACCATGCCGAGCGACTCGAACTCGGCCGCCACCGCGCGCAGGCCGGGCGGGTCGTTGCGGGCGGCGGCGCGGGCGTGGCGGACGCAGATCTGGGCGAAGGGGCCCTCCATCCGACCGGCCAGCTCGTCCAGCGGGCCGGTCACCAGGTCGGCGGCGCCCATTCTGACGACGTCGTGCAGAGCGAGCATCCGGTAGCCCAGGTAGGGGCAGTCGGCGGCCATGGACAGCGCCGTCCGAACGGCCCCGTCGAGGTCACCGTCGGCGGCGGCCAGCCAGGCCTTGGCCAGCAGCACGGGCTGGAGCGTGTAGTTCCAGCATCCGGCCAGTTCTTCGGCTTCGGTCAACGCCTTTCTGGCGGTTTCCAGGTCGCCCAGGAGCGCCGCCGAGTGGGCCAGTTCTGCCAGGCACCTGCCCAGGTACGGCGAGCGGGCGCGCAGCCGTACGACATCCTCGCGGCACCAGCGCAGGGCGGCGGCCACGTCGCCGCGCAGGCGGCAGATCCGCGCGCGGTAGACGCCGAATCCGCAGACCGACAGGTCCGGCGCGGCCAGTTCGGTGCCCTGGACGGCGACGCGGGCGGCGTCGGCGAGTTCCCCCGCGAACAGGTGGGCCGCGCACCGCGCGTCCAGCATGACCGGCAGCGCGTGCGGGGCGCGGTCGCGCCAGGCGTCCGCGTCGGCCATGGCACGTTCCACGACGGACACGCAGCGGGCGCTGCGGCCGGAGTGGGCGCTCACCCAGGACTCCAGCGCGGCCAGGTGCCCGCTGCCGGGCGCGGTGTCGGGGGCGAGGTCGCGGGCGCGCGTGAGCGTGTGCTCCGCGGCGTCGAGGCGGCCGGTGAAGAAGTCGACGACGCCGCGGTGGACGAGCAGTTCCTGGCGCCAGGCCGGGTCGGCCAGTGTGTCGGCGGCGCCTTGGAAGACGCGGCCGGCCTCGTGGGTGTCGCCGGACCAGAGCATGTTGACGCCGAGCGCGAGCGCGTGCTGGGCGCGTTCGGCGTCGGTGGCGCCGGAGCCGCCCTGACGGCGCAGCACCTCCTGCGCGCCGCCGGTGTCGCCGAGGATCGTCAGCACCTGCCCGAGCAGCGCCACCGCCTCGATGCCCGCGCCCGCCTCGACCGCGGCCCGGCCGAGCCGGGCGGCCAGGTGCGGGTCCTGGCGCCCCCACGCCAGGTGCGCGGCGACCAGGAGCATGCGCGGGTCGGCGGGCGAGCCGCTGTCGAGCCGCCACACGGCCGCGCGCAGCATGTCGTCGCGTCCGCGCATCCCGCTGGCCTCCAGCGACTCCGCCAGCGTACGCAGCCGCCGCCGGGCCCTGAGCGTACGGCAGCGCCCCCGCACCACCTCGCCATAGAGCGGATGGCCGAGCCGCATGCCGGGTCCGTCGGCGACGATGAGCCCGCGGTCCTCCACCCGTTCGACCGCGCCCGCCGAGGCCATCGTGACCAGCAGGTCGGTGCCGAGCGGTTCGCCGAACGCCACGAGCTCCAGCACCTCGCGCTCGTCCGGGTCGAGATGCCCGATCCGCTCGCTGACCAGCTCGCGCAGGCGGGTGGTCATCGACAGCCCGCCCCGCCAGCGCCACTGGCCGCCCTGCTCGGACAGGCAGCCGAGGTCGCGCCCGGCGTGGACGAGCTCGCGCAGGTAGAGCATGTTGCCCTCGCTCACCCGCGCCAGGTGGCGTACGGTCTCGGCCGCCACGTCGCCGCGCAGCGCCGCGGTGAGCGCCTGGCCGACCTCGTCGCGGGTCAGCGGCGCCAGCTCGATCCTGGTGACCAGCTCCTCCTTCCAGAGGGCGGCCACCGGCTCGGGCACGGGCTCGCCGGTCCGCACGGTGACCAGCAGTGCCGCCTCGCCGCGCGTGGCCAGGTAGTGCAGCAGCGCGGCCGAGGCGGCGTCCAGCCGGTGCGCGTCGTCCACGGTGACCAGCAGCGGGGCCTGGCCCGCCCGGGTCCGCAGATGCCGGGCGGCCCAGCCCAGCAGGTTCTCCCCGCCGTCCGGCGGCCCGCCCAGCACGTGCGCGAACGCCCCGAACGGGATCATCGCCGCGGTCTCCGTGCCCAGGGCCCGTACCACGCAGTACTCCGTCAGGCCCGCCGCCACCTCGGCCGCCAGCCTGCTCTTCCCCACTCCGGCCTCGCCCGCGATCATCGCTCCCGTGCAGGATCGCAGCGCCCGGCGGACGGCGGCCAGCGGGCCCTGCCGTCCGATGAATGGCCATCGATTGCTCATCGCAGCCCCTCCTCCCGGATCTCATCGTCTGGATCCCGGTTCGCGGGAGGTTCAGGTCTTCAGTCCCGCCGCCGCCAGCAGGAGATCCACCACCGCTTCGGTCCCGCTGAACGGCACCGGTTCGCCGCCCACCTCCTCGAGCAGCCCGCGGAGCTGACCGCCGGACTGCTCGGGTTCTACCAGGCGTACGATGACCGTCCTCATGCCCGCACGATCCACCGGCGCGGTTCAGGTCTGGTTCAGGTGAGTTTTCAGGTGGGGAACGGCGCGGGCTCGACCTCCAGCTCGCGCATGCGCTCGGTGTAGACGTGGTAGCGGCGGCGGGCGTCGCCGCGCCGTCCCGCCTGGTCGAGGGAGCGGATGAGCCCCAGGTGGGCGCGCTCGTCGTAGCCGTCGCGCTCCAGGAGCCGCAGCCAGTAGCGGGCCGCCTCGTGATGGCGGCCCTCCTCCGCCCGCGCGCCGGCCAGCCGCGCCGCCGCCTGCACGTAGGCGAGCCTGGCCTGCTCGCGCAGCCCCACGGCCCAGTCGGCGTAGGGGTCCTCCTCGCAGAACTCCCCGCCGTAGGCGGCCTCGGCCGCCTTCCACCGCGCCAGCGCCTCACCGCCGCGCCCGGCCTGCTCCAGCCGTACGGCCGCGCCGACCAGCCCCAGGAACCGCTCGATGTCCACGTCGGCATGGTCCAGGTCGAGCCGGAGCGCGCCCTCGTCGGAGACCACGATCTCCACCTCGTGCGCCGGGTCGAGCACCGCGCGCAGCGTGGAGACCATCACGTTGAGCCGTTTGAGCCCGACCGCCTCGTCCTCCTGCTCCGGCCAGAGGATCTCGACCAGGCGCTCCCTGCCGATCGCCCTGCCTCTCCTGCTGACCAGGATCTTCAGCAGGTCACGGGCCTTGCGGGACTGCCATGCCGTACGCGGGACGGGGAAGGAGCCGCGCAGCACGCGGAAGGCGCCCATCGTCTCGACCGTCACCCGCGCGCCCGAGGCGGGGGTGACGCGCGCCAGCAGCGCGTCGATGCGGTCGTCGAGCATGCGGCAGCCGATGGCGTGCATGCGCTCGGCCACCTGCCCGGCCACCTCGGCGCCGACGGCGGGGTCGGCGAGCGCCGCTCTGACCAGTTCGGCTCTGGCGCGTCCGACGGGGTCGCCGAGCGTGCTCCAGATGCGTACGGCGTCGTCGGCGCGGTCGTGGTCCTTGTCCAGTTCGGCCCGGAGTTCGGCGATGCCGGCCAGGCCGGTGTGGTGGCGGCGTTCGGCGGCGATGGGCTCCGCCTCGTCCAGCAGTTTCCTGGCGGCCTCCGCGCGGCCTGCGACGACGGCCACGCGGGCGGCGGCCACCCGGGCGCTCACCGCGGCCATGCCCTCGGTGTGCTTGAGCGCCTCGGCGGCCAGGCGGGCGGCCTCGTCGGGGTCCTCGGCGGCCAGGAGCTCGGCCAGCTCGGTCAGCGTGTTGCCGAGCGCCTGGGCGTCACGCGAGCGCCCGGCCTCCACCTGGACCCGGCGGTAGGTGGCCGCGGCCGCGGCGCGCTCGCCGCGCAGCGTCTGGATTCTGGCCAGTTGCAGCAGGCCGTAGCCGATGCGCGAGCCCATGGCCTCCCAGCGCGCGACGGCGTCGGCGGCGTCCACGGCGGCCTCTTCGAGCCGGCCGAGCCCGATGAGCGCCTTGGCCCGGTTGGAGACGGTCAGGGCGGCCCACGGTGCGAACGCCACCAGGTCGGACAGCCGGCCGGCGATGTCCACGTCGGCCAGCGCGGCGTGGTAGTCGGCCTCGTCGATATGGCGTGATGCCCGGTTGGCCCGGATGCGGATGAGCTGGAGGATGTCGCCGGCGCGCTCGGCGTACTCCAGCGCCCGCAGGTAGTAGGCGTCGTTGGCGCGGCGGTCGCCGTCGAGCGCGGCGACCATGGCGATCACCGTGGTGGCGGCGGCCAGCGCACCCGGGTCGCCCAGCAGCGCGGCGGCGTCGAGCGCCCGCTCGGCCATCTCCGCGCAGGCCGCCCGGTCGCCGCGTAACCACAGCACCGAGGCGGCCGAGGCGGTGCAGATCACCGCGTCGGCCTGCGGCGAGCCGTGCTCGGCGCCGCGCAGGTACATGGCCATGGCGGTGTCGAGGTCGCCGCGCAGGTGGTCGATGAAGCCGAGGCGCCGGGCCAGGAAGGCGTCGAAGGCGGGGCTGCCGGCCGCTCTGGCGAGCAGTTCGCGGGCGCGCCGCCAGTCGCCGCGGTTCTGCTCGGCGATCCCGGCCAGCCTCAGCATGGCCGGGCTCTCCCGCCGGTCCTCCGGCAGCAGCGCCAGCCCGGCCAGGACGTCGTCGCCGCGCTCGGCCAGCCGGGGTCCGTGCGCGGTCAGCAGCGACGCGGTCAGCTCGGGGTGCCCGGTGGCGACGGCGGCGCGCAGCGCCTGCTCGGGCTGGTCGTGCTCGACGTACCAGCGGGCGGCCACCTCGGCCGTGTCGTGGGACTCGTGCCGGTCGAGCGGCGCGTGCCTGGCCAGCACGTGCCGGCTGGTGGCGGTCAGCCGGTGACCGTCCTGGGCCGCTTCCAGGAAGAGCCCGCGGCCGGCCAGCGAGGTCAGCGTGTCGGGCGGCACGCCGAGCGTGGCGGCCAGGTCGGCGGTGAGCACCGGCAGGACCGTCGCCGCCCGCAGCAGCTCGCGCATCTGGGCGGGCAGATCGCGCAGGGCGTCGAGCGTGAGGCGTTCGAGCGTGTCGGAGGTCGCGGCCAGGCCCGAGGCCATCGCGGGCCACAGCGCGGGCTCGGCGCGGGCCATGGCGTCGAGCGCGGCCCGCACCGCCGCGGGCCAGCCGCCGCTGGCCGCGTGCAGGGCGGGGGCGATGGCGGCGCCGGACGCGCCGAGCCGGTCGCGGGCCCAGTCGGCGCACTCTCCGACGCTCAGGGCGAGGTCGGTCGCGTCGAAGGTCAGCACTTCGAGGTCCTGGCGCAGCCGCGCGGTCGGGAACGGCAGCGGCGCCCTGGACGCGGTCACGATGTGCAGGTGCCGGGGCGCCGCGCGCACCAGCGTCTCCACGAACCGCACCGGACCCGGCGCGCCGGCGATCACGTCGAGGCCGTCGAAGACCACCACCAGGCCGCGCCGCAGCCGTAACCGCAGAGCCTCGGCCAGCGCGCCGGCCAGCGCCGCCGCCCTGGCGGGTTCGTCGGCGTCGGGGCCGAGCGGGGCGTCAGCGGCGGCGGGCAGTTCCGCGGGCAGGTCGGGCACGCGCGTGGCCAGCTCCGCGATCACCGCGGCGGAGAACGGCGCGAGCTCCCGGTCGCCAGGGCCGAAGCGGTGCAGCACGCCGCCGACGGCCTGGCTCCACCCGGCCAGCGCGATCGACTTGCCGTAGCCGGTGGCCGCGACGAGCGTGGTGAGCCTGTGCGTCAGCGCACCGTCGAGCCGCCGGTCGAGGGCTGGACGGGGCCGCACCCACCCGCGTTCCACCCCCGCATGTTACGCCCCGTTTCGCGGGCGACTCCAGAGTTCGGAAAGTGCCACCTCCCGTTCACGCGCAGAGAGGAGCACTATGGTCAGGTACCTCTTTCCGAGGAGGGCGCCGTGGATCAAGACCTGCCCGGCGGAGCGCGCGTGATCGTCGGTGTGGACGAGTCGCCGGCCGCGCGCTTGGCGCTGGCCTGGGCCATCGGCGCCGCACGACTACGCCGCATGCCGCTGGTCGCCGTGCACGTGAGCCGGGCGCCGATCCATCCTTTCCCCGAGGCACTGCCGCTGCAGCACGCGGCCAGGTCCGGAGAGGAGGCTCGAAGTACGGAGGTGGTCGCCGACGCCTTCGCCGAGGTGTGCGGCGGTGTGCCCACCGACATCGTGACCGCGGTCGTCGGCCGGATGGGCGACCCCGGCTACCACCTGGTCGACCTGGCCGGCGAGTGCGACCTGCTGGTGCTCGGCCGCAGCAGGCGCGGCCTGCTCAGCCGGATGCTGCTGCCCTCGACCAGCATGTACTGCGCCCGCCACGCGCGGGCCACGGTGGTGATCGTGCGTGAGCCCGCGCCGCCCGACGAGCCGGAGGTCTCGGGCGAACGCGGGCACCGGCGATTCTGGAGCCGTTGACTTACCTCGGGCGATTTGTCAGGAGAAGCAGGGCTTTGTCCAGCCGGTCCCGGCGGGCCTCCGGCGTCAGCGCCTGAAGCACCGGCAGCATGGCCAGATAGCGCCCGGTCTTGTCGAGCCGCTCGAACGCCTCCTTGGCGGCGGGATCCGCCTCCAGCGCCGCCGCCAGGTCAGGCGGCACCGCGGCCGTCTTCTGCGACTCGTAGGCGGCCGCCCACCTGCCGTCCTCCTGCGCCCTGCGCACCTCGGCCAGGCCGGGCTCGCGCATCCGGCCCGCCGCCGCCAGCATGGCGACCTTGTCCACGTTCACCTGCGACCACAGGCTCTTGGCCCGGCGCGGCACGTACTTCTGCAGGTAGTACCGCTCGTCCAGCGAACGGCGCAGCCCGGAGACCCAGCCGTAGCAGAGCCCGATGTCGACGAGCTCGTCCTCGGTCACCGTCGCGATGCCCGACTTCTTCTTGGCCACCTTGATCCACACGCCTTCCTGCCGCGTGTGGTGTCCGGCCAGCCAGCTCTCGAACGCCGGGCCGTCGGCGAAGGCGAGGACCTCCACCCCGTCGAGCTCATCCATGCGCGTCAGGCTAGCGCTAGCACTTCTTGACGCCCGGGAAGGGGTCCTTCCAGGTGTAGAGGGTGCTGGCCGGCACCCAGCCGTAGCGGCCGCTGTCGTCGCCCTGGGTGTAGTACCAGACGTTGTTGCCGCCGCTGTGCTTCTCGCCCCTGGTGTAGCACTTGAACCAGCTCGGGTTGGAGCGGAGCGTGTCCACCCTCCTGGGCCAGGTGTGCTGGTTGTCCGGGTCGCCCCAGCTGGTCTTGTTGTAGACCGGCCTGGGCGCGTAGTTGCCGCACTTCAGGCTGCCGTCCCCCTGGGCGTAGCAGGGCGGGTTCTGGGCCTGGGCCGCCGCCCCGATGCCGACCGTCACCCCGGCCGCCGCCACAACCGCCATGACCACCGTACGTACTCGCATGATGTTGATTCCCCTCGTATCCGCGAACAGGGGAGACGCTAGACGCGCGGGCTATCGATTCGCTTTAGAGCGGTTATCAGCAGGCGGACGCCCTCGGGGATGGCGGTGCGGGAGATGCCGCCGTAGCCCAGGACCACGCCGTGGGCGGGTGTGCCCTCCGCGTAGTAGGAGGACAGGGACTCCACGGCCAGGGACGGCGCCGGCCGTACCTCCAGGGTGGGGTCGAGGCGGGCGCAGACGTGCAGGCCCGCGGCGGACGGGACCAGCCGGAAACGGCCGTCGGCGGCGAGCAGGGCGGTGATCCGCGCGTGCCGGGCCGCGTACTCCTTGGTGGCCTTTCTGATGTGCCTGGCCAGCAGGCCCTCGTCGATGAAGCGGGCCAGCGCGGCCTGCGCGAACGGGTCGCCGTGCCAGTCGGTGAGCTGCTTGGCGGCGCGCAAGGCGGCGCGGAGGGAGGCGGGCGCGACCAGGAAGCCCAGCCGCAGCGTGGGCAGCAGCGTCTTGGAGAAGGAGCCGACGTAGACGACCCGGCCGGCGCCGTCGAGGCTCTGCAACGGTTCCAGCGGGCGTTCGCCGAAGCGGAACTCGCTGTCGTAGTCGTCCTCGATGATCACCGCGTCGCGGTGCCGCGCCCACTCCAGCAACGCGGTACGGCGGGCCAGCGACATCGGCACGCCCAGCGGGAACTGATGCGACGGCGTCACGTAGACCAGCCGGGCTGCCTTGGGCAGGGCTGCGACGTCCAGGCCCTCCTCGTCCACCGGCACCCCGGCCACGCGGGCGCCGAGCGAGCGGAAGAGCCGGCGGGCCGGCGGATACCCGGGCTCCTCGACGGCCACGCACGCCCCGGGCTCGATCAGCACCCGTCCGATCAGGTCGAGCGCCTGCTGGGCGCCCTGGGTGACGATCACGTCGTCGGCGCCGGCCCGTACCGAGCGGCTGATGCCCACGTGCCGCGCGATCGCCTCCTTGAGCGAGCCGTCGCCCGCGGGGTCGATGTAGCCCGCCGAGCCCACCCGCAGCTCCCGTGCCAGCAGCCGCCGCCAGCTCGCGATCGGGAACAGCTTCGGATCCGGCAGCCCGACCGTGAAGTCGTGGAGCACCCGGCCGCACGGCGGCATCAGCGGCTCGGCCGCGCGCCAGAACGCCCTCGGCTGCACCACGCCTCTGGGCGCCGACCTTCCCCTGACCGGCTCGCCCGTCACGAACGTGCCCGCCCCGGCCCGGCCGGTCAGGAAGCCGTCGGCCACCAGCCGGTCGTAGGCCACGGCCACGGTGTTGCGCGAGACGTCGAGGCGCCCGGCCAGCTCGCGGGTGGGCGGCAGTCGTTCGCCCGGCCGGAGCCGGCCGTCGAGTATCGCGTCGAGCAATTGCCGGTATATTCGCGCGGCCAGGTCGCCGCGGCCTTCGAGGCTGACGTGGAAGTCCACTCTTCACCCTCCTTTTCGGCCGGGTGGACCTAGCTCCACCCTGGCGTGCATCTGAGTGCATTCCTGGGGCTGTGCCGTACTTCTAGCGTCATTGATATGAATGTCACGCGTCGAGGTTTCATCGGTGGCACGGCCGCTGTGGGCGGCACGGCGATGCTGGCGGAAAGCGCGTACGGCGCCGCCGGCGACCACCCGGCCATCGGTCCGGTGATCGTCAAGCCTACCGACCCCCGCTACGACGACCTGGCCGAGCGCCGCACCAACCAGCGCTTCCGCCACGAGCCCGAGTACTTCCACATGGCCGGCTCCACCGAGCAGGTCGTGGCCGCGGTCAACCAGGCGGTACGGGCCGACCGCCGCGTCACGGTCCGCAGCGGCGGCCACTGCTACGAGAACTTCGTCGGCGACGGCGCGCAGGTGGTGATCGACCTGTGCGAGATGAAGGAGGTCACCTACGACGAGAAACGGCGGGCTTTCCTGGTCGAGGCGGGCGCGACGCTCATGCAGGCGTACCGGACCCTCTACTTCGGCTGGGGCGTCACTCTCCCCGGCGGCCAATGCGGGGGCGTGGCCGCCGGGGGCCACATCGCCGGCGGCGGGTACGGCCCGCTGTCGCGCCGGCTCGGTCTCACCGTCGACTACCTGCACGCCGTCGAGGTGGTCGTCGTCGACGCGTCGGGCCGTGCCCGCGCCGTCGTGGCCACCAGAAACCCGTCCGACCCCAACCACGACCTGTGGTGGGCCCACACCGGCGGAGGCGGCGGCAACTTCGGCATCGTCACCCGCTACTGGCTGCGCGACCCGGCGGCCCGCGGCGACGACCCGGCCAAGCTGCTGCCGAAGCCGCCGGCGAAGGTCGTGTCCGGCATCGCCATCTGGTCGTGGGCGGGCATGACCAAGGAGTCCTTCCGCCGGCTCCTGCGCAACCACGGAACCTGGCACGAGCGCAACAGCTCCCCCGACTCCCCCTACGCCGGGATGATGGGCTCGCTGATCATCCCCGGCCGCAAGTCCGGCGACGACCCCGGCGGCATGATCCTGCCCACCCAGATCGCCGGGGACGTACCCGACGCCGAGCGCCTGCTACGCGACTTCTTCGCCGCCGTCGGCGAGGGCGTCACCCCGGAGGCGTTCGTCCCGCCCGTCCTGCACCAGCCCTGGTTCCAGGCGGTCCGCGACCTCTCCCTCGGCGCGGAGCAGGAGACCGGCCGCTACAAGGGCAAGTCCGCCCATCTCCGCAAACGTTTCACCGACGCGCAGGCCGACGTCGCCTACGACCACCTCACCGCCCCCGGCCCGGTGGCCGACGGCGGAATGCTCTGGCTCCTGTCGTACGGCGGGCGGATCAACACCGTCGCCCCCACCGCCACGGCCACCCACGAACGTTCGTCCATCCTGAAGGTCATCCACCTGGCCGGATGGGCCCCGGAACAGGACGGCAAGGCCCACCTGGAATGGGTCCGCAGCCTCCACAGCAAGACGTTCGAGCGAACCGGCGGCGTCCCCGTCCCCGGCGGCAACTGCGGCGGCGCCTACATCAACTACCCCGACACCGACCACGCGGACCCGCGCTGGAACACCTCCGGCGTCCCCTGGTCCACCCTCTACTACGGCGAGAACTATGCCCGCCTGCAGCGGGTCAAGGCACGCTGGGACCCCCGCGGCGTCTTCCACCACGCACTGTCCGTGCGCGCCTGACGAGTCTGTGCCCCGGGAGCGGCTGGCGTGGGCGCGTTCCCGGGGCGTTGGTGGTCTCCGCGTCCACCCGGGGGGCGCCATTCCCGTCGGGCAGGCCGGAAGCCGCGTCCCTGTTCTTTCAGGACGACTTTTCTCGATAAAGGCTTTTGTGTCACGAACGATCACTAAGATAGCCGGACGATTTGCGGATGCGCCAATGTATTTATCCGCCCCTTCACTGCACCCTTCCCCCTAAAAGGTAGGCTTTGGGGGGTTGAGTGGATACTGTCCTGAACTGGACAAATGCCCGCTCATTGCTTTGATGGTGAGAGTGGCCCTTCTGAGAAGATCGCTTGCCGCTTTCGCCCTAACCGGTTTCGCCAGCGCCCTCTACCAGAGCTGGCGCTCACATCAGGATCGCCTCCGGCACCCGCCGCCAGGACGCCTCGTGGACGTCGGCGGACGCATGATCCACATGCTGGAGGCCGGTCGCGGCTCCCCCACCGTGGTGATCGTCCCGGCGCTCGGGACGACCTCGATCGAGTACGCCCCCCTCCTGCCCGTCCTCGGCCGGGAAACCTCGGCCGTGGTCTTCGACCGCGCCGGCATGGGATGGAGCGACCCCGTCAGCTCGCCGCTGGCCATGCTCGACGCCGCCGCCGACCTGCGCAGAACCCTCGCCCTGTCCGGGTACGGCCCGCCGTACGTGCTGGTGGGGCACTCGATGGGCGGCTACGTCGTCCGGCTGTTCGCCGCGGCCCACCCCGGCGAGGTGTCCGGAGTGGTGCTCGTGGACTCCAGCCACCACGACCAGGCCAGCCGCTACCCGGGCTACCACCTCACCACGATCAGGCGCGCCCTCATCGAGCGGCTCACCCCGTACGGCCTGCGCCGCCTGGCCATCGACCTCGGCCTTCTGGACAGCCCCGGCCATCTCGACCTCGGCGACCACCAGCGCCGCACCACGTGGTGGGAGCAGACCCTGCGCGCCCAGATCGGCACGGAGACCGGCCGCCGCGCCCCCACCCTGGGCGACATCCCGCTGACGGTGGTGACGTGCAGCGAGCACAACGAGGACAACAGGACGCCCGAGCAGGCCGCCAGCTTCAGCCGCCACTACCGCATCTGGTTCCCGATGCAGCGGGAGCTGACCGGCCTGTCGACCAGCAGCAGGCACATCGTGGCCGAGAACGCCGGGCACTACGTGCACCGCGCCCGCCCGGACGTGGTCACGAAGGCGATACTCGAGCACGTGAAAGGCGCCGGCCCCCTGTGAGGTCGGGGCCGGCGCCTAGAACTGAGAATCTACTTGAAGGCCTTCAGCCGCAGGCTGTTGGACACCACGAAGACGCTGGAGAAGGCCATCGCCGCACCCGCGATCATGGGGTTGAGCAGGCCCAGCGCCGCCAGGGGCAGCGCCGCCACGTTGTAGGCGAACGCCCAGAACAGGTTGCCCTTGATGGTCTTCAACGTCTTGCGGGACAGGCGGATCGCGTCGGCCGCCACCCGTAGGTCGCCGCGGACGAGGGTCAGGTCGCTGGCCTCGATGGCGGCGTCTGTGCCGGTGCCCATCGACAGCCCGAGGTCGGCCTGGGCGAGCGCGGCGGCGTCGTTGACGCCGTCGCCGACCATCGCCACGACCTTGCCCTCCTGCTGCAGCTTCTTGACCACGTCGACCTTGTCGGCCGGCAGCACCTCGGCGATGACCTGGTCGATGCCGACCTCGGCGGCGACGGTGGCCGCGACGGCCTGGTTGTCGCCGGTGAGCAGCACCGGGGTCAGGCCGAGCGCGCGCAGCCGCTCGATCGCCTCCTTGCTGGTCGGCTTCACGACGTCGGCCACGACGAGGACCGCGCGGGCCTTGCCGTCCCAGCCGACCGCGACGGCGGTACGGCCGGCGTTCTGCTCGGCCTCCAGCGCCTCGACCAGGTTCGCGGGCAGGTGCTGCGACCACTCCTCCAGCAGCCTGGGCCGCCCGACCAGCACCGCGTGCCCGTCGACGATGCCCTGCACGCCGAGGCCCTCGACGTTGGCGAAGTCCTCCACCGTGGCATCCGACTGAGCGGCCTTGGCGACGGCCTGCGCGATCGGGTGCTCGGAGGCGTGCTCCAGCGCTCCGGCCAGCCTGAGCACCTCGTCGCGGTCCTCGCCCTCGGCCAGGTGCACGTCCGTGAGCGTCATCCTGCCCTCGGTGACGGTGCCGGTCTTGTCCAGGACGATCGTGTCGATCTTCCGGGTGGACTCCAGCACCTCCGGGCCCTTGATCAGGATGCCCATCTGGGCGCCCCGGCCGGTGCCGACCAGCAGAGCCGTCGGCGTGGCCAGGCCCAGAGCGCAGGGGCAGGCGATGATCAGGACCGCGACCGCCGCGGTGAAGGCGGCACCGGCGCCGTTGCCGGTGCCGAGCCAGTAGCCGAGCGTGCCCACTGCCAGCGCGATCACGATCGGGACGAAGACGCCCGAGATGCGGTCGGCCAGGCGCTGCACCGCGGCCTTGCCGGTCTGCGCGTCCTCGACGAGCTTGGCCATCTGGGACAGCTGCGTGTCGGCGCCGACCCGGGTGGCCCGCACGATGAGCCGGCCGCCGGCGTTGACGGTGGCGCCGGTGACGGGGTCGCCCGGCCGTACCTCCACCGGGACGGACTCCCCGGTCAGCATGGAGGCGTCTACCGCGGAGCTGCCTTCCTGGATCACGCCGTCGGTGGCGATCTTCTCGCCGGGCCGTACGACGAAGATGTCGCCGACCGCGAGCTGGTCGGTGGGGATGCGGCGCCCGTCGGCGAGCTCCACGTCCTTGGCGCCGAGCTCCAGCAGAGCGCGCAGGGCGGCGCCCGCGCGCCGCTTGGAGCGCGACTCGAAGTAGCGGCCGGCCAGGATGAACGCGGTGACGCCCGCGGCGGCCTCAAGGTAGATGTTGCCCGAGCCGTCGGTGCGCTCGATCGAGAACTCGAACGGGTGCGTCATCCCCGGTACGCCCGCGGTGCCGAGGAACAGCGCCCAGATCGACCAGAGGAACGCGGCGATCGTCCCGATGGAGACCAGCGTGTCCATGGTGGCGGCGCCGTGGCGCAGGTTCGTCCAGGCGGCCTTGTGGAACGGCCAGCCCGCGTAGACCACGACCGGCGCGGCCAGCGTGAGCGACAACCACTGCCAGTACTCGATCTGCAGCGCCGGGACCATCGCCATCGCGATCACCGGGATGCCGAGGACGAGCGAGGTGATGAGCCGGTTGCGCAGCGGCCTGAGCTCGTCGTCCTCTTCGGCGGCGGTTCCCGCCTCGGCCTTCTCGACCTTGGGCAGCGCCGCGGTGTAGCCGGCCGACTCGACCGTCGCGATCAGCTGCTCGGGGTCCAGACCTTCAGGAAAGGTGACCTTCGCCTTCTCCGTCGCGTAGTTGACCGTCGCGGTCACGCCGTCCATCTTGTTCAGCTTGCGCTCGATGCGGTTGGCGCAGGACGCGCAGGTCATGCCGCCGATCGATAGCTCGACGGCGCCCTGGGGCTGGTCGTCGGTGAGGGAGGACATCACCTCTCCTTTCTGTACGTCGCGTCCTGCTAGTGGCCGTGCGGGGTGGAGTCGTGGTCGTTCTTGGCGGTCGGCTTGGCGACCGTGCCCTCACCGGCCTTCGCGGTGAAGTCCGCCGTGTGTACGGCTCCGCCGTGCTGGAAGTCCAGGAACAGACGGTAGTCGCCCCCACTGGGTGCCTCGGCGTAGAACGTGATTCCCGGGCCCGGCTGCGTCTTGCCGTCGCCCGGCGCGCCGTCGGGGTGCACGTGCAGGTAGGCCAGGTCGCCGGCGCGCAGGGCCACGAGGTGTCCATATGCCCCTAGATACGGCTGCAGGTCGGTGACCGGCTTGCCGTCCTTGCTGACGTTCAGCGTGAGCTTGCTCGACTGGCCGGGGACCAGGTCTCCGTCGAGCGTCACTGTGTAGCCGTCGACCTCGGAGGTGCGGCTGACCGCCTTCAGCGGCTTGGGCTGGAAGTCGCCCGCGACCTGGATGTCGGCGCCGAGCGTCAGGGCCTGGCCGCCGGTCGGGGTGAAGTCGGCGAACGCGCGGAAGGTTCCGGCGGCCGGGAAGGCGATCTTGACCGACCAGGTGCCGTCGGCGCTCATCTCGGGGTGGACGTGCTGGAAGCTGGACAGGTCACGGGAGACGACGATGAAGTGGAGCTTCTTGTCGTGCTCGACCTGGTAGTCGGTCACCGGCTTGCCGCTGGGGCCCGTCACGGTGAACTGGAAGTCGGTGGGCGCACCGGCCTTGGCGGCGGTGAGCGGGTTGAGGGTGTAGCCGTTCTGCGACACTTGGAGCCCCCCGGGGGTATCACTGGCGCTTTGCGTTGTTGCTGGCTTGGAGGTTGGCTGCTTGGAGGTTGGCTGCTTCGACATTTCCGACATGTCGTGACCTGCGGTGACGGGCTTCTGCGGGGTGGCCTGGGGGCCGGCCAGGTTGCCGACGCCCCAGGTTCCGCCGAAGACGACCGCAAGACCGAGCACATATGTCCCGAGCTTCGCGGCGGTGTTCACTTCGTCACCAGCTCATATCCGGCCTCTTCGACGGCCGAGCGGATGTCCGCGGCGTCGATCGGGCTCACGCTCTCCACGGTCAGCAGTCCACTGGCCAGGTCGACCTCCACAGAGGAGACTCCCGCGACCTCGCTGACCTCTTCCTTGACGGAGCTGACGCAGTGGCCGCAGGTCATGCCCTTGACGGTGTAGGTGGCGCTGGTCATGTCGATCTCCTTAGCTTCTCTGTCTGCCTCTGAGTGTAACACCGTACCCCCCTAGGGTATTTCGGGGCTACACGGAAACCTCGTTCTGATCCTGTACGGCGGCGCGCGGCCGGCGCATGAGCACCACGCTCAGCAGGGCGCCGAGACCCGCCACCACCGCGGCGCCGATGAAGGCGCCCTGGAAGCCGTCGATGAGCTCGGCCTGGGAGGTCGCGATGGCCGTCATGACGGCCAGCCCGACCGCGGACCCGACCTGGTAGGTGGTGTTCACGATGCCCGAGGCCAGCCCGGCCTCCTCCGGCTTGGCGCCGGACATCGCCGAGATCATGGCCGGGATGTAGGCCAGGGACATGCCCACGGCCGCGATCAGGCTCGCCGGCAGCACGTCCACCACGAACGTCCCGCCGGGCCGCGCGAACGACAGCCCCGCCACGCCCGCGGCCAGCACCGCCAGCCCGAGCACGATGAGCGGCTTGGCCCCGAACCGGCCGAGCAGCCTGGCCGTGATGCCGATCATGAAGATCATGACCGCGACCGTCATCGGCAGCAGCGCCGCCCCGCTGGCGAACGCGCCGTAGCCGAGGGTCTGCTGCAGGTAGAGGTTCAGGAAGTACCACATCGGGATCCAGGCGGCGCCGAGCAGCGCCATGGCCAGGTTGGCGGTGGCCAGGCCGGGCGTACGCCAGATCGACAGCGGCATCAGCGGCTGCTTGACCATGCGCTGCACGATCAGGAACAGCACCAGCAGCGCCGCGCCGGCGGCTCCGGCGATCAGGTTCTCCGCCACGATCGCGTACACGACCAGCGCCAGGCCGGCGGTGACCGAGATCGCGCCCACGACGTCCACCGAGCCGCGCCTGCCCTTGACCGCGGGGAGCAGTCCGGTGGCGGCCAGCGTGGCCAGGCCGATCGGGATGTAGACGATGAAGACCCACGGCCAGCTCAGGTACTCGGTGATGACACCGCCGAGGAAGACTCCCGCGGTGCCGCCGGCGGGGGCGGCGGCGCCGTACAGGGCCATGGCCTTGCCGAGCTCCTTCTGGTTGTGCCCGAAGAGCATCATGAGCAGCGTCATCGCCGCGGGCGCGATGAGCGCCCCGCCCACTCCCTGTACGGCGCGGCCGAGCACCTCGACCCACGCGGTGCTCGCGGCGGCGGCCAGCACCGAGCCGGCGATCAGGATGATCCAGCCGGTGGTGAAGACCTTGCGCGCGCCCAGCAGGTCGGACAGCCGGCCGCCGAGCAGGAGCAGACCGCCGAACGCGATCACGTAGGCGTTGAAGACCCACTGGAGCCCGCCCGGGGTGAACCCCAGTTGCCGCTGCATCTCGGGGAGCGCCACGCCGATGATGGACGTGTCCATGATCACCATGAACTGGGCGGTCGCGAGCACGAGTAGCGCCCACCACCGCCTGGGATTTTCGGTAGCCACTGCGATCTCCTTTGTACTTATACCCCCATGGGGTATCTCGACGGCGAGGAACGTAACATACCCCATGGGGGTTTGTCTACTTGCCTGATTCGGGAGGTTCCTGGGTGCTCGACAGCGGGAGTACGGCCATCACTTGCTAGGCTGCATCCAACCGTTGGGTCTCACCCCGGCAGGTGAGACCGTCGAAGAAGTGGGGTCACACCGTGAAGAAGCTGATCGTTCTGGCGCTGATCGCCCTTGGGGGGTTGCTGATCTGGCGTAAGGTGCAGGCCGACCGCGCCGAGCTCGACCTCTGGACCGAGGCGACCGGCAGCGAGAACTAACCGACCTGGCGAGGCGATGAGCGACGTCGTCGTCCCCATCAAGCTGGCGTGCATCGACCTCGCCGGCACAACGATCGGTGACATCGCCATGGTCGAGCGTGCGTTCGCCGAGGCGATCGCAACTCAGGGCATCGTCCCCGGGACCGGGGCCTATGCGCGTGCCATGGTTCACGTGCACCGGTCCCGGGGATGTCCCAAGATCGAGGTCTTCCGCGGGATCTTCCCCGGCAACGAGGCCCAGGCACAAGCGGCGAACCTGACGTTCGAACGCTCCTACGAGGGCGCCCTGGACCGCGCCGGGCTTGTCCCCATCCCTGGGGTGCTGGAGACGCTCGACAAGTTGCGGGGCTCCGGTGTGCAGCTCGCGCTGATCACCGGATTCAGCCGCGCCACCTTAGGCCGGGTGCTTGGCGTACTCGGGTGGCATGACCGGGTCGATCTGGCCATCTGCCCTGAGGATGCTGGGGGGCGTGGTAGGCCTTGGCCGGATATGGTGCTGCATGCCGTGCTCCGGTTGGGTATCGAGGATGTCCGGCAGGTCGCCGTCGTCGGAGACGCCGAGAGCGACATGCTGTGCGGGCGGCGGGCCGGGGCTTCGGTGGTGGCCGGGGTGATGACCGGAGTACACAGCCGCGAACGCCTCCTCAAGGGCGGCGCCACCCACATCCTGGACTCGATCGCCGACCTTCCTGACTTGATCTTGATCGAAGACTTGGGGACGCACCAGGTAGCCGCTGCGGGCCGGTAAGCTAGTGCGTCGTAAGGGGCCTTAGCTCAGCTGGCAGAGCGCCTGCTTTGCAAGCAGGATGTCAGGAGTTCGAATCTCCTAGGCTCCACAGGCATGGTCTTGCCCCTCATGCGCGCTTCGCGCGTGGGGGGCAAGGCTGTTTCTCCAGTCGAGCTGAAGCTCGACCCCTGAAGGGCCTCCCTCCGGTCGGACGCCCTCCCCGGCCCGCCCGTTGCCCTGCTAAGTGGTTGGGCAGCTGGATCCCACCCCGGTCAAAGGTGCTCCGCTTCGCTCCGCGCGCTTCTCCATGCCGCTCGCGCCCGAGCATGCCCATCGTTCCTACGTCAGCGGCTTCACGGACGTCCATTGGCATCCCCGTGCAAGGTCGACAGTTCTACTTCAGGGCGGGCACTTCTTGCTCTGCACCGGAGATGATGACTCGCCATAAGGCGACACCACCTGCGCAAAGGCAGCACGCCGCCGTGGCGTCGTCGTGTGCCTTGCCCCGCGGCCAGCGGTTGCCTTCAGGGTCGGAGTGTTCGGCGTCGCGGACCTGCTTGAGCAGGGCTTGGGGGCCCTTCTCAGCGAGAAGGTCGAGGGTTTGTTGCCGGCCCATCCGAGTATCGGACGGAGACCGCTGGACAAATGCTCGCGGACGCGGCCGAGCGGCCCGTTCAGAAGGCACAGATTGCCCTGCCGTTCCCCGCCACCAGTACCGCCCTGGCGTCGCTGCCGCTGGAGATCTCCAAGATTCAGACACCGCTCACGGAGATCGAGCGTGTCCACGAGACGAAGCTGGACGAGATCCTGAAGATTCTCCGCGACGGTGAGAGCTCCGGCTCGTAATCGGCGTTGGCGACAGGGTCCCCCGCTGTCCCCCAACTCGTTCTGACCGCACAAACAGAACTGATCCAGAGGGCGCTCGCCATTGTTCAGTGTCCCCTGTGTTCCCGCTCAATCACGCGGGCGACGGCCCGTATAGCGCCTCAATCACGAACACGGACGCCATGCCGATCAAGGGGAGCACTGGCATCGAAGCCACCACCAACCAACGAATGCCGATCCGACCTTTCTGCAACCACAAGAGGGTAAGGCCGGATATCACCCAGGCCAGCGGAGAAGCCAGCCAAGACCAGAATGTGACGCTGCTCCACGCGGCTACAGGCGCGCACATGGCGGTCTCGTGGTTGGTTAGAGGGTCAAGACCGCACTCCTTGTTCTCTATTGCACCGGGAACGAGAAAGTACGCGAAGAACAGCAGAGCCCAGACAACCACCGAGATTCCCAGAACGCACACCGCAACTACTCGCTGTAAGTACAGAGTGTCCGACATCTCAGCATCCACTCGCGACTCCACCATGGCGGCGAACTTAGAGCCTCCCCCGGGGACAGGCAACCTCGGCGGAGCCGTCGGGTTGCTGGCTCAGGAAGTGTCCCCATGTCACCGCTGTTCCCCTAGTCTGTGCTGACCAGCGCGAACGGTACCGATCAAGAGGGACACTCACCGATAGCCGGTTTCCTCGTGTCCCAGGAGAGGTGCGAGACGCCTACTTGACCTTTCCTGCGGGAGCCTGGTCAACCAGGTTGAGGGGGCGATTACGGCTGATGCCGATCGCGTGAGCCCTGTCCGTATATCAGTCTGTTGGAACTTCTAAGAATGCCTATGCAGTGCAAGCTTGGACGGGGTCGCCCTGCAGCCGACCGACACGCTATGTGCTATCTACTCCCGCTTCGCAGAAGTGCTAGCGGGTGCGCAGATTGTGCATGGGTCGTGATCGAAAGAGCGCTGCTCGGTCAAAGACTCACCAGCGTTTACTGGTCGCCTTCGGTGAGCATCCCCCATCGCCGCCCAGCATCCGGATCCAATGGTTGACTCGCGAGAGAGGCATAGGGTTCGGCCGACATAACAGCAGTGATGGCCGAAACTGCATCGCTTGGATTCAGGAGGTCCCTTAGAGCCCGTGACGCTACGTCGATTTGGACTCCGCGTGCCGCTCGAAACGTTGCGAGGAGGACGTGTTCTACTCCAACAAATCCATGACCCATATCGCGCGCGATCTGCTCAGCGTCATGAAGCCTTGCTATCAGTTGCGGCGTGGGGCTGGGGCGTTCAATAAGGGACACTGCCTCTCCTTCTCTCATCGAAAAGCACTAGGAGCACTTTGCAGGTTCTGTTAGTGCTACTGGACTTCTGCGAGCATAGGTAAGGTAGCTCTAGAATTTTCGGAATGCAAGCATTCAAGGCAGATTCGGTTCAGACAATATCAAGCAAGCCATTTGGCTGTCGGTTGCCCAATCCAGATAAGGCCGACACGGGAGAGTGTAATGCACTTTATGGCCAGGCCGAATCTTTTCTAGAATAACCCTGCCATACACTTCGCACACCGGCGACGGCTCATACCAGACGTTGGGCATTGCCCCTCGGGTCCCGGTGTCCCCCAACCCATTTTACCGGCGCAAACGGAGCTGACCAAGAGGGATGCTCTGGTCCATCCAGCATCCCTCGTGCCCGCCGAAGAGATAGAAAGACGCTCCGCATACAAGTGCGGCTGAAACACTTTGGGGTAATCCACGTGGTCGCCCGGGATGTCTCTCGGAGTTGATGGTGTTTGAAGCGCGTTGAGGCCCGGTGCCCTGGACGGCGGAATGCGGTGGCGATGTCGGCGCCGACGCCGGCAGGCGGCTACGTGGTTCCAAAATCCGAAACGAGCGCCATGACGCGTGAAGCGCCTATCCGACCTAACGTAGCGGCGGTGGGCGTGGGTGTGCTCCGGGGTGTCAGATGGGAGTTCATCTCAGCCCGATGGCGGTGCCGATCTGGCTTCACGGTCGTCGCAGATGACCATGGGTTCCCCTGTACCGAATCGGGCCAGCACCAGCCGTTCCACGGCGTCAGCCGTACGGCGACGGTCGCGGACGGAGAGCCGGGATGGGGCAGATCGCAGGTGCGTCAGCGCAAGGGAGGAGAGTGCAGGCGTTTGTCGCTATTCTGGGCCAGACAATTGGCGCAGTTCGCTCGGAGGCAAGAGATGTGGCGACGTCGCAGCCGCACGGTCCAATCCGACTCGGTCCCGACGGACGCCGAGACGACGGAGATGATGCAGAGCCTCGCTGAGACCTTTGTTCATGGAGCCACGCTTCAGGGATTCTCCATTGACTGGACCTCGGCCTCTGCTCTGCAGCTCGATCTATATTGCGATGCGTTCATGGCTGGAGAGCTCAGCCCGACGAGTCGCTGGACCGGTAGGCCGACGAAGGACTACATCCACACCATGGTGATGAGTATGGGGGCGTATCTCGGCGAGCTCTTGGTCCGTAATGGCGGTGGACGGTGGGCCTATGACATAGAGCAGAACAACGCCTGTGTCGATCTGGACAACGACCTCCGAATCTGGCCGCACAACAAGGTCTTCAAGCGGCTCACCATAGGACCTGAGCATTCTCTGGCGCCGTACTACCACTACGGCCTCACCCAAGAAGTTCTGGACGGGTCGATCGCGCGCGAATGGACCGACGACACCAAGCCCTCGTGATCGGTGGGTCCGCGGCGTCACCACGAAGCCATCCAGTCGTGCCCGTTGCGTGCCCGATGGGGAAGAGCGGAGAGTCACGAGGACACGATCGAGGTCGACATGTGTACCTGGAAGCAGGATGTCAGGAGTTCTGATCTCCGGATATACGGCCTGCTAGAAGGCCGGGTCCACTTCTAACCCGCGTCTTCTTCATCTGAAAGCCTGGGTCGCGGACGCGATAGAAGGGCCCGTCGATCTCGATCATGAAACCCACTCTGTCAGGCTTGCCGCAGGCCATTCAGAACCGTTCAGAGTGGACCGGCCACACCAGTTGCCCCACATCGACATGAGCGGCCAGACATCACAACCCGTGCCTTCCGATCGGTCCAAGAACCAACCCACGGACCTGGCCATCACACCATGCATGAGGTCATTTCAACGAGCGAGCGCGTGGCTGGCCGCGTTCGTTATCGGTCTGCCCGCGCTGGGCCTGGTCGCGGTGATGGTCGCGTTGCGGGGGCGGTCGTGGGTGCTGTTCTCGGTGCCGTACCTGGTGCTGTTCGTGCTGGCCTACCTCGCGAGCCTGGTCCTGCTCGTTCTGCTGCGCTTCCGGCCGGACTGGCTGCGCGCGCTGGTGGCGGCCGTGGTCGTGTACATGATCGCGTCGGTCACGCCGTTGGTCGGGACGATGATCCATTATCCGTATCACGTGCTCAGATGCGGTGGCCTGCCCGTCGTCGCCACCGGCTTCGCGGCCGCCATGAGCTACAACGTCCCCGGTGACGAGAGCTACGCGGTGACACCGTTCGACGAGACGTTCTTCTGCACTGAGAAGAAGGCCAAGGCCGCCGACTACCACCACTACGACTTCTGAGCGGGTTCACGAAGTCCTCCCGCAGCCGGTGGCGTGGCGACGCTTCAACGGATGACCAGGTTTCGAGCGCACAGTGAATCGATAATCAGTTCGATAAAGACTTCCCTGTACGGCCGTGGGCGTTTACGATCTTCATGCTGCTTCACCTAGGCCATCACCGATGGGAACGGGGAAGATCGACATGAGACGCAAGTTGCTCGCCTGCGGTTTCGCGTTAGGCCTGCTCACCACCGCCGCCCCTGCCGCGCTCGCGCAAGCGGCCGACGTGGTGTCGGCCCCGCTCGTCTTCGGAGTGCCGGCGGCCCAGCAGGCCGTGGCGTATTGGCTGGCCGACGGGGGCGCCAAGCTCAAAACTGCCACTCCCCTCGGCCAGCCGTACGACATCAGTGGAGAACGCGTCTCCGACCCCATCGTGCCGTCCGGCAAACCCATCCAGTTCAGCCCCATGGCCCCGCTGGCGGAGGACGAACCACCTCAGACCGCGGGCAAGGTGTACTTCGTCGGCGGCGACCACCAGCCGCACTGGTGTTCGGGCGTCTCCGTCTACAGCAAGTACCGCAACCTCGTCGCCACATCCGCGCACTGTGTGTACGACATGGTGAGCGCGCCCGCCACGAACTACCACTGGGTCTTCATCCCAGGCCCCGCCACCGACGGCACGGCCCCGTTCGGCATCTATGCCGGCAAACAGGTGTTCACTCACTACGACTTCACCCAATACCACGACCCCGACCGCGATGTCGCCTTCGTCAACGTCTACAGCGGTGTCGTCCCCGCCGACGACGGCACGCTGACCACCAACGGCCATCTGGGGGAGATCGTCGGCATGCAGGGCCTGGCCTACAACCGGACGATCAACGAGACGACCGCCCCTGCGGCGGACCTCTTCGGCTACCCCGCCGGCCCCCACCCCGACGGGACCCGGCCCTACACCGGCCAGAGTCTCGAACGCTCCGCCGGGCAGGTGTCCGCGACGAACCTGTCCAGCCCGTCCGCCGACCAGCTGGTCGGCGTGGAGTCCCCGTTCACCGGTGAGGGCTCGCTCGGCTCCGCCTGGCTGCAGGACTATCAGGACGATCAGGGCCTCGGCTACCTCAACGGCATCACCGTGGGAGTCTCCGACACCGACAGCGACGGCCGCTACGACACGGGGGTCTCCCCGTACTTCGACACAGGGCTGTTCAGCGTCTACCGCGCCGCGGCCTCCTACTGGACCGGCCGCATCACCTGAAGCACTCGGCCGCGCGTTCAGCGAGCAGGCGTACTGCCAGCCATCGACAGACGTCCTTCTACGACCACATCACGCAACGCTCCGTTGACCTCGGGGTCGAACAGAACCTGGACGTCATCCCACAACAGGTCGGGCACAGCATTCATCATCCCTTGAGAACTTGCCTTCGGGGAGCCTGATCATCTCGTCCACCATCGACTAAGCGTCGCCAGTCAGCCGCGCGTCATCCCCGAAGTGGGGACGACGCCGCTGCCGCCACCATGGCAAGTCAGGTGAGGCACGGGGATCCGGCGACGTTCGGACGAGGAAGCTTCTGTCGATGGGAAGCACCAGGCCGTAGAGATACGGCCTGGCCCAGCGGGGCAGCGCTACGAGTATCCGTTCGAGGTCTCCACGCGGATCTTCCCAAGAGCATCCATCGCATGGGCACGTTGGCGGGAGTTCGGTGGTGGTGCCGGGGCTTACGTCCCGCGTCCAGGTGAGAAGCGCAGTTGCCACCTCACCAGGCCTCAGGATGGTGTGTTCCAGGGCAATCACCGCGGCCATGGGTCGGCGCGTGAGACCGGGAACCTGGTGGATGGAGGGTCTGTGGGTTCCGCATGGCAACCTTCCCGAGCGGACCTCGGAGGGGCGCCTACGCGGCATGACCCTTTCTGGTCGATGTCATGGCATCGATGATCTCACGTTGAGGCCGATCTCCAGGTTCGGTCTGCAGCTGAACGGGGCCACGACAGGATCACGATGCTTCTCAAGCGGCATAAGGCTGAGAAGCGGTGGTCGCAGGCGATGGGAGTGCCGAGCGGGGTGGCTGTCCCGCTCGGAGTTCGAGCGGGACAGCCGTGCGCAATTCGGAGCGTGTTAACGCACAGTCGTGCCTAGCGCTGGCTGCCGAAGGCGGCTACGGCATCTTCTGTCGTGTCGTACAACACGAAAGGGAGTGCTGCCTCGTGGAAACGTTCGGCCAAGTCGGGTGGTGCGGCGGCGATGACCAGCCATCCAGCCTCGGACCAGGCCTGCTTTCCGGCGGCGATGAGGGCGCTAACTGTCGTCTCATCCCAGTCCGTCATTTCGGCCACGTCCAGCACCACGCATGCGGGAGTAGGGAGCAGGTCCATCACCTCTCGGAGCCGCATCGCCGGCTCGGTTTCCGTGCCGAACGTGCCGACGAGTCGCAGGACGGTGCAAGTGTCGTGATCCACCCGCTGGACATCAGACATCGATAACTGCCTTCCGCTCGGCCGTCTTTCGCTTCATTGTGCCGTCGGCGGGGCCTCGCTGCTTCCTGAACGATCGATGGCGTCGAGGACTTACGCGGGCCGACGCCCGCAGAATCGGCTGAATAACTCAGGTTTGGGAGGTCATGTCCTGGACGTCGCAGTCGTGAATGAGTGGTACTGGTATGGCGACCATGACACAAACTGGCCCTAGGGATCTAAAAGGCGTTTATCCGGTACGGCGTTCGCCGCTATGTTTTGCGGCGGCCGGCTGCCCACTCAGGGAGTTTGCTGGACATGGCGGCGGTGGCGAAGGCGCAGCGTTCGTCCATGTCGGCTTTGCATTCGGCTGGATCCATGTCGCGCCATGTCGACTGAGACCACAGGCCGTTCGGGGTCAGGTATGGAGCTGCGTGGCGGGCGTCCAGGTGTAGGAGTGCGCCGAGGGCGTCGTTCTGGTCGTAATGGCAGTCGAGGCGGGGCAGGTAATAGTCCAGGTAGGCGGTCAGGATTTCCGTGTCTCGGGGTTCGGCGAAGCGGGCCAGTGCGAAGCAGTAGCCGCTGCCGGCGTAGACGAGTTCGCTTTCCAGGAGTAGGCGGCCCAGGTACTCGCGGAACTGGGTTCGGGGGTCCAGGCCGATCAGCCAGGCCGCTGTCAGGCGCGCTGTGGCGCGTGGACATTATCCAGAAGCGTTGTCCACAGGGTGTGGAAAGTGCCTGTTGTTTGGACACGCTGCCGCTCCCGGGGGCGGCAGGTGGCTGGGCTCAAGGCAGGTCGAAGTGCTCGATGGTGCGTGCCGCCACTGCTTCAGGCGATAGGGCGGTGTTGTCGATGCTTAGGTAGTCCGCCCGGTGGTCGAACTCGCCGTTTGAGTTGAGGCGGTACTGGGCGTCGGCGTCCAATAGGAGCTGTCTTGATTGGGTGAGGTCGCGTTTGGAGGGCTTTTCGGCAAGGCGGAGTTCTCCTTGGTTTCGCTCCAGGCGCACTTCCTGGGTTGCGGAGAGTTCCAGGTGGAGAATTCGGCTGCCGTTGTTGCGGAACGGGGTGGTGTAACCGTCCAGTTCGGCTTGGCCCTCCGGGACGTCGAATGCGCAGACGTAGGTGAAGATCAGGCCGGGTAGGGAACTCGCGGCCACCTCCTCGAATATTCGCCTGCGGAACTCTCCGACCAGTCTGCCGAAGGGCTCGGTGCCGAAATCGAAGAATCGCAGCACCGGCTCGATCGACAGATGATTGTGGAACAGCTTGTAGCCGGTTCGTTTCGCGATTTCCTCGCCGACCGTCATCTTGCCGACCGCGGGTGGACCGACAATGCACAACAGGGTGGGGCTGTTCGATTCGATATCTCTCACCGTGACACGGTAGACAGGACGTCCGGGATTCAGCAACGGCTTTCCGCACCGCCCACAGATGCCATCTATGGTTAGTCGATCCAGTGGAACCAGGCGTCGAACACCCTGTACGGCGGGTCGCCGAGGAATGTCTCCACCCGGAGTCGCGGGTCCAGAGGCAGGGCGAGTGTCTGGGAGTCGAGCAAGGCGATGCCGTGCTGATCGAGGATATGGCGGAGCTCCCGGCATTCCTCTTTCCATCCCGGGACGTCGCAATCCGCGACCCGCCCCAGCTGAGGCATTTCACGGAAGCTCGAAGACCTGATTCCAGGCTCGAAGAGCGCTGCGAAAGGAGCGAGCCGGCACAGTGCCAGGCCCAGCCCCTCGATATCCGGACCGGCCCGCCTGGCCACGAACACATCGACGTAGGACGCGTATCCGGAGCCGTAATTCCGGAACTCCGCGTGGGGAACTCTCACGTGAGGAAGCCGGCCGATATCGGCGACGACCCTCCGGAGAAATCCCTCGACGGCGGCTACTCCACCGCCCCAGGCTCCTGCCGTGCATGCCGGCTCATCCTTCACGGCCTTTTGGAGGGCTGCCAGATCGGCCGGTTCTGTACTCACGAAGCGGATGCCCATTCTCGCGTCCACGGCCAAAGGCACGGTCTCCGGTGCTGTCCAGCTTCCTCGGCGTCGTGCCCGATCGCCTACCGCTCGGCGTACCGAGCCGTACCCACGCGGGAAGGAGCGGCGCAATGCCGAAGACCGTACCCATGAATGTTAGCCCCGGGTCTCAACCCAGACGCCGATCGTGATCCGGGTGAAGGAGACGGATCCCCCGGGGCCGGCCTCTGGGGAGAAGTGTCGCTGGACGACGTGGATGCGGTGTTCGATGTATCCAGATCAGGCAGGGCAGATGTACTTCTTGATCGCGTTGTTGATGCCCTTGCCCTTCGCCGCCCCGAACCCCTTCGGGTGGCCCGGGGAGGTGAAGCGCTTGTCCACCTGGATGAGCGCGTCCATCTTCACCTTCGGCCACTGCTGAAGCCACGGGCACTGGTTACGCCCACGGTCCACGGCCTTCTGCTCGTCGCCGTGCACGATGTCCCGGTCGATCGTGTCCAGCGCGCGGATGTAGCCGGCCCACGCCTCCGGGCCCGGAGCCGGCGGGATACGAACGTCTTGAGAAGCGCGGGGAGAAGCCGGGGCACCGGCGCAACCTGAGATGAACGCCGCGATGGCGATCGTGGCAACGGCTAGGCGCATGGAAGGCTCCTTAAGCGGGGGCGTTCCATCCTCGCAGCTTGGTAACGTCGCCGACCATGCGGATCCTTGTTCTTGGCGGCACGTCCTTCATCGGCCGCGCCATCGTGGAGGACGCCCTGCGGACGGGCGCCGAGGTGAGCCTGTTCGGCAGGGGGAGGACGGGGCCGGAGTTGTTCCCGTCGGCGATCCGGTACCGAGGAGACCGGGACGTCGGCGACTACGCGGCGCTGCGCGACGGTGCCTGGGACGCGGTGGTGGACGTCAGCTGCTACCTCCCACGCCACGTGGAGCAGGCGATGGCGACGCTGGAAGATCGGGTGGGCCGGTATCTGTTCATCTCCAGCCATGCCGTCTACCAGCGCACGGGCGTGGGACCCGGCTCGGATGAGGACACTCCGAGAAGGCCGCCGTTGCGCGACGCCGAGGAGATCGACGACGACACCTACGGCCCGCTCAAGGTCGCGTGCGAGGACGCCGTCGTGGCCAGGTACGGCTCGCGGTCCACGATCGTGCGACCGGGCAAGGTGGCCGGGCCGTACGACCCGTCGGACATGTTCACTTATTGGGTACGGCGGGCCGCACAAGGCGGCCGGGTGGCGCTCCCCGCGGACCCCGAGCAGCCGATCCAGATCGTCGACTCGCGCGACCTGGCCCGCCTGGTGGTGCGGTTGCTCGCCGACGAGCGTCCCGGCGCGTTCCACGCGGTGGGACCGGCCGAGCCGGCCACGCTCGGCGGGCTCATCGAGACCTGCGCGCGGGTGGCGGGCAGGTCGGTGGAGATCGTGCCGGTTCCGCCCGAGTCGGTGCCGCCGTTCTTCCCCCTCGTCCGCCCGAACTGGCCCTCGCAGCAACGCAACCCCGCGAAGGCCCGAGCGGCGGGCCTGCCCGCGACCCCGCTGGAGACGACGGCGGCCGACGTCCTGGCGTGGGATCGCGAGCGCGGCGAGCCGCCGCTGCGCAGCGGATTCACGGCGGCCGAGGAACAGGCCGTACTGGCAGCGGCCACTCCCCGGTGACCCGGACAGTGACCGCCAAAAGCCAAAACCACTCTGGAGCAGGTCAGCCGCAGTGTTCGAACGGGCTGGTGTACGCGCTGCTGCCCACCGAGCCGCCCCACCTGACGCACTGCTTGGCCGCGTTCGACCGGACCGGACCGGCGTAGTAGCCGTAGTTACCCGAGTCGGCGGCGCGGCTCTCGCCCTGCGGTTCGAGGAAGGCCGAGACCGCCGACGCCGTGCCGAGGTTCGTCGACTTCATGGTCACGACGCAGTTGTTGCCGTTGCCCGCGTTGTAGAGCAGGTAGGTACGGCCGCCGGTGAGCGCGGCGGAGTCGATGACCGCGTAGCCGCTGCCGCAGGCCTTCTCGGGCGTGTACGGGTTGGTCGGGTTGCCGCCACCGCCGCAGCCGTTGGTGCTGCTGATGGGCCTGCGCTGGCCCAGCGACACGGTCACGCCCTCCACGGTCGGGCTGGTGTCCATCGCACCGCCGGAGGTCCGCTGCTCGTAGTGGAGGTGCGGGCCCTTGGAGCCGCCGGTCGAGCCGACCGCGCCGATGACGGTGCCCTGGCCGACGCTCATCGAGCCCCCGGCGCCCCGGACCATGCTCGACAGGTGCGCGTACCGGGTTCTGCTGCCGTCACTGTGGCGGATTTCAACCCACTTTCCGTAACTGGAGCCGCCCGCGTCGCGGAAGTACGCGGTTCCGGCGGCGGTGGCGCGCACGGTTTCACCGTTGATGTCGTCGCCGTTGTGGTTCTGCCAGTCGATGGAGCCCACGGGGTTGTGGTTCGGGGTCCAGTTATTCGCGCTGAAGGTCTTACCGCAGTTGAACGGGCTCTTGTGGGACACGGCCAGGACACTCGCGTCCTGTGCCGAGGCAACCTGGGGGATCGTCGCGACGGCGAGCGCGCATAACGCGGTCACGGTCGCGGACTTGAGGAGCTTCGGCATGCTCACCTCTCTGAAGGCGCATTTCGGGGGGTGCGGTCCCCCGATATAGATCATGAAGATAGTGGCGAAGGTTGTCTTCATTCAATCTTTGTCGAATGAAATTTTGCGGCTCTTAATCTTGGTGTCGTACGCCATAAACACCTGGAGAGATTGACCAGCTACGGACGGTCTCGTACGTTCCATTCAGCGCGTTGGACGTATCGCCAGGAGGCGACCTCAATGGAACAGTCCAGCACCACATGGCCCTGGCCGGACCTGCCGCCCGGCCCTCTCGGCTCACCCTCGCCCGACCTGCCCCGCCGGCACGCCGAGGCTCCGCTGGAGCCGACGACGATGCCCAGCGGCGACAAGATCGTGATGGCCGTCCGGTACGAAGACGTCCGCACCCTGCTGACCTCGCCTTCGTGCAGCCGGAACCTACGGACCCCCGGCCTGCCCAGGATGGTCAGCGGCACCAGCGTGGACGACGACCCCGCCGCCCTCATCAACCAGGACCCGCCGGAGCACACCCGGTACCGGCGCATCATGCAGGGCACGTTCACGCCCCGGCACATCGAACGCTGGCGGCCGCGCGCCGCGGCCATCGCGAACGAGCTGCTCGACCGGGCGGGCACGGACTTCGACGTGGTGACCGACTTCGCGCTGCCGCTGCCCGCCCGGGTGATCTGCGAGATGCTCGGCGTCCCGATGGACCGCTTCGAGCAGTTCCGCGGCTGGACCGAGACGTTCCTGTCCACCTCCGACGCCGGCGCCGAGGCCAGGGCGGCGGAGTTCGGCGCGTTCCTTGACTACGCCCGCGAGCTCATCGCCGCCCACCGGGCCGAGCCCGGCGACGATCTGCTCGACCTGCTCATCGAGGCCCGCGACGAGGGCGACCGGCTGAGCGAGGACGAGCTGACCAACATGGTGTTCACGCTGATCCTGGCCGGGCACGAGACCACCGCCTCGATCATCATCAGGGGCGTGTTCCGCCTGCTGAGCCATCCTGAGCAATACGGGCAACTGGTGGCGTACCCCGGACTGCTGGGACCCGCGGTGGAGGAGATCCTCCGCTACGAGGGGTCGGGCGGCAACGGGCTCCTGCGGGTGGTGACCAGGGACGTCGAACTGTCCGGCGGGGTCGTGCCCGGCGGTTCCGTCGTGCTGCCCAACCCGTCGGCCGCCAACCACGACCCGTCCGTGTACGCCGATCCCGGCCGGTTCGACATCCGGCGCTTCGCCGCGTCTCCGCCCCAGCCGCACCTGTCCTTCGGGCATGGGACGCATTACTGCCTGGGCGCGAACCTGGCCCGGATGGAGCTCCAGGAGGCCTTCCGCGCGCTGTCCGGGCGGCTGCCCGGGTTGCGGGCGCGGGAGGACCTGGCCTCGATCCGATGGAGCTCCGACGGGCTGATCTACCGGCCGCTGCGGCTGGAGGTGAGCGCCTGAGCGGGTGGGCCCAGATCCACCCATAGGGAACGCAGCCCCCGGAGGCGGTCGCTCCGCATCCAGACGGGAGGGCGTCCGGGGGCTCGGGAGAAGGCGGGGAAACGGGCCAGCAGCGCGGTGAAGGCGATCTCCGCCTCCATCCTGGCCAGCGGCGCGCCGAGGCAGTGGTGGATGCCGTGGCCGAACCCCAGGTGACCGGAGGCGGGGCGCCTGACGTCGAGCGCGCCGGCCTCGGTGAAACGGGCCGGATCCCGGTTGGCGGCCAGCAAGGACACATGGACGACCTCGCCGGCCGGGATCTTGACGCCGCCGTAGGACACCGGCGCGGTCGTCACCCGGAGGCTCGCCTGACCGACCGGGCCGTCGAAGCGCAGGAACTCCTCGACCGCACCCGGGACCAGGGACGGGTCCCCGCGTAGCGCGGCAAGCTGGTCAGGATGGTCGAACAGGGCGTTCAGGGCGTTGCAGATCAGGTTGACGGTGGTCTCGTACCCGGCGACGAGCAGCAGGAACGCCGTGGCGATCAGCTCCCGCTCGGTGAGGGCGTCGCCCTCGTCGCGCGCCTGGACCAGCGTCGACAGCATGTCCTCGCCCGGGTCGGCCCGCTTGGCGGCGACCAGCGCCGACAGGAACCCGACCATCGCGGCGGTCGCCGCCGCCTTCTCCTCGGCGGGCGCGTGGCCGATGAGCGTGTCGGTCCAGGCCTCGAAGTCGCCGCGTTCACCGGGGACGACGCCGAGGATCTCGCAGATCACCGTGATCGGCAGGGGCCCGGCGAACCGGGCCATGAGGTCGACCACGCCGCCGTCGCGGGCGAGGCCGTCCAGGAGCGATTCGGTGATCTCGGCGATCCGGGGGCGGAGCGCGTCGATCGCCTTCGGGCTGAACGCCTTGGCCGCCAGCCGGCGGAGCCTGGTGTGGTCGGGCGGATCGCAATTGATCATGCTCTGCGTGAGCCACTGGCCGCTGATCATCGGACGGGCGCCGTGCCGGGCGAGCGCGGCCTCGACGTTCGCGTTGGCCTTGGACAGCGCGGGATCGGCCAGCGCGGCCCGCCCCTCGGCATAGCCGGTGATGAGCCAGCCGGGGGTGCCGCCCGGCGCCTGATCCAT
This sequence comes from Nonomuraea sp. NPDC059007, assembly GCF_042740555.1. Lineage (NCBI taxonomy): Bacteria > Bacillati > Actinomycetota > Actinomycetes > Streptosporangiales > Streptosporangiaceae > Nonomuraea > Nonomuraea sp. NPDC059007. The sequence goes on from NZ_JBHYJD010000006.1 coordinate 388,065, forward strand.
CCAGAGCACCGGGGATTCGCCGCGCCAGGCGATGTAGTGGGAGTGCGGATCGTCGTAGAAGCCGTCGTCCATCACGGCAGGACCTTGGTGGTCAGGGGGGCCTTGAAGGGCAGGACGAAGAGGGGACCGGTGACCACCGCCTGCTCGCTGCCCGGTCCGAAGGGGAGGTCGGCGATCTGGCGGCAGGTTCCCCGGTCCTCGATTCCGAAGATCGGGCGGCCGTCGCGGCCGATGTTGAAGCGGCCGGTCAGGGAGATGCGATCGCGGACCTTTCCTCGCTCGTCCACGAAGAAGCCGTGGATGGGCGCGGTCGCGGAGAAACCACGCCGGCCCTGGACCTCCTGGACGAGGTCGGAGATCAGGAAGCGCAGCGTGCGGCCTTCCGCGTCGGTGACGGTGCCCTCCAGTTCGCCCAGGAACGGGGTGAAGAGGCCGGGGGCGGCCGTGGCGAAGCCGTCCGGGTACGGCTGGGGCCGCTTGGCGAGCTGCGAGATCCGCCACATGCGTTTGAAGGTGCCGGTCCGGATGGTGTACGTGCCGTGGTCGCACACGAACGGGCGCAGCGTGCGACCGGTCAGGTCGATGGTCTCGCGGACGATCGGATTGCCGGTGCCGGGGTCGCCGAACCGGTCCTCGTCCACGCGTACCGACAGTCTGTGGGGGGTGAGTTTCAGGACGAAGCCGGGGCCCACGGCCTTCACCTGGTGGGCGTTCTCCTTGATGGTCAACCCAGGGGCGCCCGGCTGAGCGGGGAGCGCCAGTGCAGTGAGCAGGGTGACGGTGATCCGTAAGACCATGGGGTCCTCCCTCGCGACCGCGCGATCACCTCAGCGTACTAGTCGCCGCCCGGCAGGACGAGGCCGTTGTCGTAGGCGAAGATCGTGGCGTGCAGGCGGTCGCGGACGCCGAGCTTGGCCAGGATGGCGGCGACGTGGTCCTTGACGGTGGCGGCGCTGATGCCGAGCTTCGCGCCGATCTCGGCGTTGCTGTGGCCTCTGGCCACCTCTGCGAGGACGTCGTTCTCCCGGGGGGTCAGTGCGGCGAGCGCCTCGGAACGGCTGGGCTGGCGGTGGCGGGCGAACTGCTGGATCAGGCGGCCCGTGACGGCGGGGTCGAGGAACGACTGGCCGGTGGCGGTCAGCCTGACGACCTCGATGACCCGGCCGGGCTCGGCGTCCTTCAGCAGGAACCCGCAGGCGCCGGCGCGCAGGGCGGAGTAGACGTATTCGTCGAGGCCGAACGTGGTCAGGACGACGACGCGGGAGCCGGGCAGCGCGGTGGTGATCGTCCGGGTGGCGGCCAGGCCGTCGGTGCCGGGCATCTTGATGTCCATCAGGATGACGTCGGGACGCAGGTCTTCGGCCAGGGCGATCGCGGCGGCGCCGTCGGCGGCCTGGGCCACGACAGTGATGTCGGATTCGGCGGACAGGACTGCCGCGATGCCGGCGCGTACCATCGCGTGGTCGTCGGCGAGCAGGACGCTGATCATGCCGGCAGCCAGACGCGGACCCGGGCGCCCCTGGCGGACACGGCGCCGCCGGCCGCTTCCGCGACCGCGCGCAGGTGACGGGTGGCGCGGCCGGCCGGGGCGGACAGTTCCACGCCTTCCGGCAGGTAGGTGACGGTGAGCGGGGCGTCGTGGCCGAGGAGTTCGCGGGCGGCCCAGAACGCCGTCGCCTCGACCGCGCCGTGCATCTGACGCCGTTCGCCGACGCTGGTGACGAGCACGCCATGCCGTACGGCGAGGGCGTCGATGCCGGCCAGGCACGGCGGCGGATCGTCGGCGGCGGGACGGCGGAGTTCGCCGAGCAGGTCCCGAAGCGCGTCGAGCGCGGCCCGCGACCGCGCGGCCACGACGGGCAGGTCGTCACCCGCGGCCACGAGCGCTTCGGCGTGCCGCAGCGCGGTCGCGCGCAGCCGGGCGGCGAGGCGGGCACGCTCGGCCAGCGCCGCCCGCTCGGC